>JBBDYF010000267.1:0-70935 GCA_040901775.1 Pirellulaceae bacterium
AGGTGGTCAAAAAGAACGGCGTCCGCGAGCCCTTCAGCCGCGACAAAATTCGCTTTGGCCTAACCAAGGCGTGTTGGAAGCGGCCACTCAGCGATCAGCAGATCGACAGCCTGGTAAGCCAGGTCGAAAGCGACATCTATTCGACGACCGACTCCGAGATCGACAGCCACACCGTGGGCGAGCTGGTGATGCAACGGCTGGCATTGCTGGATCAGGTGGCCTTCGTCCGGTTTGCCAGCGTTTATCGGCAGTTCAAGGACGTGCGCGACTTCGTCGATGAATTGCAGCCGATGCTGCGTCGCAAAGAGTTGGAAGGTTAGGCCGCATCGGCAGTTGCGTCATTGATGATGGCGCTGCGACCGCGGCATTCCGCGGGGCAGGACACTCCCCTACCGCGGCTTGGCATCCGCCTGCTACGATCAGAAATGGCCCCCTTTCTTGCAAACTGAGATAATCCCTGCTATGCGTCGCCCGGACATCCGCAATATCGTCATCATCGCCCACGTCGATCACGGCAAGACGTCGTTGGTCGATTGCCTGCTGCGGCAGAGCGGGCAGTTCCGCGACAGCCAATTGCAGGGCGACTGCATTCTCGACTCGAACGATCTGGAGCGCGAACGGGGCATCACGATCCTGGCGAAGAACATCGCCCTGCCCTACAAGGGGATCAAGATCAACATCATCGACACGCCGGGCCACGCCGATTTTGGCGGCGAGGTGGAGCGCGTCGTGCGGATGGCCGACGGGGCCGTGGTGCTGATCGACGCGGCCGAAGGCCCGATGCCGCAGACCCGCTTCGTGCTAAGCAAGGCGTTGGAAGCGGGCCTGCGGCCGATCATCGTCATCAACAAGATCGACCGGCCCGACGGCCGGCCGCACGCCACGCTGGACGAGGCCTTCGGCCTCCTGATGGAACTGGGGGCCGACGAGCACCTGGAAGACTTCAAGTACCTGTTCGCCAGCGGGCGCGAGGGCTACGCCACGACCGATCCGGCGGTGCGGGGCGATTCGATGGCGCCGCTACTCGACATGGTGCTCGACACCGTGCCCGGCCCGGAGGTCGATCCCGACGCGCCGCTGCAAATGCTCTGTACCACGCTCGACTGGTCCGAATTCGTGGGCCGCATCGCCATCGGGCGAATCAAGTCCGGTTCGATCAAGGTGGGCCAGACGGTCGCCGTGCTGAAGGCCGAGGGCGTGGTGACCGAATCGCGCGTCACCCAGCTCTTTACGTTCGACAAGCTGGGTCGCGTGGTCGTCAACGAAGTTCCCGCCGGCGACGTGTGCGCGATCGTCGGCATCGCGGACATCGAAATCGGCGATACCATTTGCCATCGCGAACACCACCGCCCGCTCGAGCGGTTGCACGTGGACGAGCCGACGCTCGAAATGATCTTCACGATCAACAGCTCGCCGTTCGTCGGCCGCGAAGGAAAGTACGTCACCAACCGGCAACTCCGCGAACGGCTGTTCAAAGAGCTGGAACGGAACGTCGCCCTGCGAGTGCAGCAGGTTGAAAACAGCGACGCCTTCGCCGTTTCGGGCCGGGGCGTGTTGCACCTGGCGGTCCTGATCGAAACCATGCGCCGCGAAGGTTTCGAGCTGTCGGTCGGCAAGCCTCGGGTCATCACCAAAAAGGTCGCTGGCGAGGTGCTCGAGCCGTTTGAAACGCTGGTCGTCGAGGTTCCTTCCGAAAAACTGGGCAGCGTGATGGAGCTGATCGGCGCTCGCCGCGGCGAGCTGGAAGAGATGCACGTCCGCGGCGACTACACGCACGCCAAGTTCAACATTCCGGCCCGCGGGTTGATCGGCGTGCGCACTCGGCTCTTGAACGCCACGCAGGGAACGGCCGTCATCCATCACCGGTTCGCCGGCTACAAACCGCTGACGGGCGACGTGCCGCAGCGGGCCAACGGCGTGTACTTGTCGATGGTCACCGGCCGGGCCAACGCCTACAGCCTGAACACGCTGCAAGAGCGGTGCGACCTGTTCGTCACCCACAACGACGAAGTGTACGAAGGGATGATCGTGGGCGAGAACTCGCGCGACAACGACTTGGCGGTCAACCCGACCAAGGAAAAGAAGCTGTCGAACATGCGGGCCAGCGGCAGCGACGAAAACATCCTGCTCAAACCGCCGCGAAAGATGGACTTGGAGGCGGCCCTCGAGTATATCGAGGAGGACGAACTGGTCGAGGTGACCCCCACTTCGATCCGCCTCCGCAAGGTGCTGCTGACCGAGAACGACCGCAAGCGGCAGTCGCGCAAGACCGAAAGCTTTGCCACCAGCCGCTAACGGGGCCGATCGCGCTCGGTCCCGCGCTCCATGCCTATCAACTGGGAGAAACCCGAGATGCGTAGCTTCGTGGCCTACCTGTGGTTGGGACTCGCGCTGGTGTTCGCGCAAACCGGACACGCGGCCGAAGCGATCGACCTGGCCAGCGAATGGCCCGGCTGGCGCGGGCCAACGGGCGACGGCGTGGCCGCTGCTGGGCAAACGCCGCCGCTGGTTTGGAGCGAGCAACAGAACGTCCTCTGGAGCGCTCCCGTTCCGGGTCGCGGGCAGGGCTCCCCCACGGTCGTCGGCAACCGAGTTTTTCTTACCGCCGCCGAACCGGCCCGCGAGGTGCAGTCGGTCCTCTGCTTCGACCGGCAAACCGGCCGACAGTTGTGGCAGGCCGAAATTCACCAGAGAGGCTTCGAGAAGAAGGGGAACGCCAAAAACTCGCTGGCCGCCACGACCGTCGCCTGCGACGGCGAGCGGGTGTTTGCGACCTTCCTGCATGACGGGGCGGTCTTCGCCACCGCGCTCGATCTGGAAGGTAAACAGCTTTGGCAGACGAAGGTGAGCGACTTTGTCATGCACCAGGGCTTTGGCGCGTCGCCGCTCGTTCACGAGTCGCTCGTGCTGGTCGCTGCCGACAACAAAGGGGGCGGAGCGATCGCCGGGCTCGACCGCGAGACGGGCAAAGTCGTTTGGAAGCACGAGCGACCCGCCAAGCCGAACTATGTTTCTCCCGTCCTGTTGACCGTGGATGGCCGCCGGCAATTGCTGTTTTGCGGGTGCGACCTGGTCAGCAGCTTCGATCCGCTCTCCGGCAAAAAGCTGTGGGAGGTGGCAGGCTCGACGACCGAATGCGTCACCTCGATCGTCACCGACGGCGAGCGAATCTTTACCAGCGGCGGCTACCCCGCGAATCACATTGCGGCGATTCGGGCCGACGGCTCGGGCCAGACCGACTGGGAAAATGCGGCGCGGGTTTATGTCCCCTCGATGATCGTTCGCGACGGTTATCTCTACGCCGTGCTCGACGCCGGCGTGGCCATGTGCTGGAAGAGCGACACGGGCGAAGAGGTGTGGAAGGGCCGGCTGGGAGGCACCTTCAGCAGTTCGCTGGTCCTGGTCGGCGAGCACCTGCTGGCGACCAACGAAAGCGGCCGGACGTATATCTTCAAGGCCGATCCGGCGGGCATCGAACTGGTTGGCGAAAACCAACTGGGCACCGAGTGTTTCGCGACGCCCGCCGTCTGCGGCAGCCGCATCTACATGCGGGTTGCGAAAACCGTGGACGGCCAGCGGCAGGAAATGTTGTACTGCCTGGGCCAACCTTAGCGCCGCTTCGCAGATGCGTGAATCCTTAGCGACGCTTCGCAGAAGCGTTTGCCTCCCCAATCACCGCGTGTTGAGCCGATACTCCAACCCGCTCGACTTGAACGCCTCGGTCCCCGGTTTGACGACCTCGGCCGGCAACGCCGGCGCGCGAAGTGTGGCCGTGTTCCCCTCGACCAGCCACTCGAACGGCTGGTCGGTCAGCGGGTCGAGCGGGATCGAAACGCCCCGAATCTCGTCGAGCGTTCTAGGGAGCTTTCCATCGTGGCTCGCCAAGTGATGCCGAACCGCTTCGATGATGCGCAGGGCGTCGATTCGCCGCTGCACGCCCCAGATGGCAACGAACGTGGGAACCGAATCGAGATCGCCCTTCTCCTTCGATCCGGCCTTCTCGCGGTACGCTGCCATGTCGGCCTCCAATTCCACCAAACGGGGCCAGGCTTCGCGCGGCGGCAGCGAGAGAATCGCCGCGGCGCGCTGATCGTGGTGCAGCTGCACATGAACGTACCAGCGAATGCCCGCCTCTTCGTCCGACATCGCCGCCACCTCCTCCGCCGAGACTCGCAGCAAGTCGGCCAACTCGGCGCGGGCCAGTTTCACAAACGGCGTGCGCTGGATTGCGCTCGGCGCGGTCACCCGGCTGAGCACCTTGTCGAGCCAGGGCGCATTGGGATCTTCTGGCTTGGCTGGGGGACTTTCGCCCTCCAGCACTTCGACCAGTTGCTCCGCCATTTTCCTCCATTCGTCAGTGCTGCGCGGGCGGTCGAGCTCGCCGGCCGCCGGAAAGGTCATGGCAAAGGCGCTCGCTTCCAGGCTCGCGGCCCGCTCCAGTTGCTGCAGATCGGGCAACGTGCTGAGGGCCCAATACAAATTCGGGCTGTTCGGCTGCTCGATCAATTCGGCCGTCCGCTCGAGCATCGTCCGCTGAATGGCAGCCGCCACCAGTTGATTCACGAAGAACGGCGTCTCGGCCATGTGCCGGCTGATCGCCATGCCGACCAGGACCGCCTCGCGGGCCTCGTCCAGTTCGCCCCGCGACAGGTGATAGCGAATTCGCGCCGACAGGCCGTGCCCAGCCAGTTGTCGCAGCCCTTGCACGTCGGGCAAGAGCACAAAATAGGCCGGCTCCTCGCCGATCGGATATTCCCAATCGGCGTCGCGGCGGAAGGCAGCCCGCTTCATCTCGTTGTAGAAGCGGCCGGGCAAGCTTGCGAATCCTTGCCACTCGGGCGAATCGAGCGGCTTTTTTTCCCAGTCGGCCAAATTCTTGTAAGCATCGCTGCTGAAATAGATCGTTTGTTCCCACGGCAGCCGCAAAAGGATTGGCACGGCGTTGCCCGGTTTGCGTTCGGCCTCGCTAGGGAATAGGCGGTACTTAAGTAGCGGCGACTCGATCGCCCGAGCTTCGATCGATAGTTCGATCGGCTGCGGCTCTTCGGCCGCCAGCGGAACGCACAGGCCAAACAACATAGCGAAGGCAAGGGTGGGCCGCATGATTGGGACTCCTGAAGGTCGCGGGTCACATTTGAAGACCGAAACGCGAGCGAAGCAAAGCGGATTGCTTCGCTCGCGCTTCAGGCTTGTGTATTGCAAGTCGCCCATCCCGTTTAGGGAATGTGGGACGCATCGCTCATCCCTCTGGTCGACAACAACCGGCCTGACGGATCGGCCTCGCGAACCTTGGCCAATTCTTCCGCAAACGTCGCACTCCGATCGGTCGCCAGTTGCCACGCATCGAGCGCGATCGTTGGCGAGCGATCCGTGGGGTTTGCCGTGGCGGGTCGGGGTTCCGGCTCAATCTTCGGCGAGTGGTTCTCACCAACGACTGGTGCCGGTGGATCAGCAAGGGGCGGCGCTTGCCAGGCAACGCGCAACCGCTCGCTCGCCGCCGGAATGCTCAGGCCGACGAGCACCACCGCCAGCGCCGCCGAGGCGACTTGCCAGCGGCGCGTCTTCCGCGCCGTCGCTGCTTGCCCCGCGGCATAGGCACACTGATAAAGCAGGCGGTCTTGTTCGGGCTGCGGCAGCCGGGGGGCGTGGGCTGCTAGTCGCGCAGCGAGCGATTCGAGTCCCGGATCGCCGGTGGGTTTGTCGTTCATCGTGATTCCTCGCAAGGCACAGTCGATTGAGTTCGCAGAGCCTCCAAAGCCGCCTGGTATCGGCGGCACGCGGTGGCGGCCGAAATGCCGCACAGCTTGCCAATCTCTTCCAACGAAAGCTGACCCCAAATCCGCGCCACCAGAACCTCGCGCAGTTCGCCCGGCAGCGATTCGACCGCCGTCAGCGTTTCCGCAAGTTCGAGTGAATCGACCGCGTCGTGCCCAGTCGCTTCCGAGCGGGCATGCACTGTTTCCCGATCGCGTCGGCGAACGTCCGAGCGGCGCTGCTTTTCGGCCAGGTTCCGGCAGACGCGGTACAGCCAGGCCACCGGGTTGTCCGGCACGGGATCTTGGACCGCCAAGCGGCAGAACGCCTCCTGCACGACATCGTCGCCGGCCGCACACCGCGATCCAGCCCACAGCCGCAGCGAGGCGGCCTGGGCGTCAATCAGTTCCGCAAGTTGTGCGGCGGCAATCGGCATGCGCGGGAAGGTCGGAGTTGGGGTTCCGACAGGATGACCCCGCCGCTCCGGATATTTTGCAAGGAATTCCGCCGAAATGCGCGCGGGCGGCTAACCGCGCATCATCTGCAGCGCCAGTGTGCCCAGCGCCATCGTAATCATCACCGCCGTGACCGCCAGCATGGTCGTGGGATGAAACGGGTCGTGCAAAAACGACTCCGGAGTGCGGGAGGGTCTCTTGGACGAGCGCGAGAAGAATTTCATCATGCAGACCATTCTGTCCGATCGGCGGGGCTCGCCCAAGCCCACAATTCGCTGGCGTGCAGAAAACCGCATCGCACACCCCCCTCATCAAGGCGATATGGACCGGGGGCCAGCATTTGAGCGGACTGGTGACGTCGGACTCGTTCGGCCGCGGCACCCCATTGGGCTTTGCGCGCCAAAGCCAATTGGGCGAAAACCGTGACGAGTGCTGCCTCGTCCCATCTGTGGCCGGAGCAAGATTTAATGAAGCCCAATCGGTTGCTAGTCCTGGTAATCCTGATCCTCCCCGCCTGCCAGCGCGCCGTGCCAACGCAGGGACCGTCGCCCGAGGGCCGGTTGCCGCCGCCAGGGGTCGCGCCGCCGCCGGCGGGCCACGCGCCCGCCGCCGACAAGATTTTTCAAGCGCTCACCGGGCATACCTGGAGCACTCGCGAACCCGGCAATCAGCGACAGCGGTTCCTGGTGGATTACCACGTCACCAAGTTCCAGGCCGACGGCACCTGGTCCACCCAGCACATTACCGACTACCAGATTCCCGCCCGCACGGGAAAATGGAACCTGCAGCGCAGTGTTTCTGCCGACGGGCAGGAAAGTGGGAAGGAGTGGTGTCTTTGTCGCGACAATGGCCTACGGCAGCGCATCCGCCTCAATACCGACGGCTCCCTCGCGCTCTCCAGCACAAAGCTCTACCCAGACCAACCACGCTGGCCCGATCCGAAATGGAGCGCGAAAACTCTGCCCGCGCTCGCGCTTCCGCCCGAGGTCGAGCGAATCAACGAGCGGCTGACCGCCCACGACTGGAAGCGGGCCAACGACCTGGACCTTCGCAGCGAGCCCATGCAAATCCGCTTTAGCCCCGATTGGACCTATTTCGCCACCTATCGCGGCGGCACATGTACGAGCCGGGGAACCTGGTACGCGACGGCCGAGCAGATTGGCGCTGCCAACCCGGCCGGCCGGTGCGACGATCGTCCGGGAACGGGGGGCGATCAGCTCACGGCCGAGGTCATCGACGACCGCCGGATTCTCGTCAACGGCGATCTGTACGTTCCTGAGGAAGAGCCAGTGAAGCGCGGGATTATTTGGACTCTATTCGGCTTTCGCGAGAGGACCGTCCGGATCGAGTACGACATGCCGATCCGCCGAAACGTGCCCATTCGCCTGGACGTTACCGTCACCAATGTCGCCGACCAGAATCTGACCTTAGACAGGTTTTCGCTGACGCGAGGCTACAGCAGCTACGGTCGCGACGGCGGCACCACAGG
This sequence comes from Pirellulaceae bacterium, assembly GCA_040901775.1. Classification (GTDB taxonomy): domain Bacteria; phylum Planctomycetota; class Planctomycetia; order Pirellulales; family Pirellulaceae; genus CAYLLN01. The sequence continues at coordinate 7,699 of JBBDYF010000267.1, forward strand.
CCAGGCCCTCGTGCTGCCGGAAGACGAGATCACGGGCGTGGATCTGGAACGCGTCGAACTGGCGCCGGGCAAGTCACACTCATTTGCCTTGAGCGCTTCGTTTTCGCAGGCTGGAGTGCAGACGCTCTATTTTAACGCTCTGATCTCGGGCACGACCCAGAACTGGGATACGCATGAGGCGCGTCAGGTGACAGTCCGGGAATAACCAGCAGCCGGCGGCGCCGGAAAGCCGCGAGCATTTGCCGACAAAGGCCCGTCGAACCACAAACAGGGGACGATCTTGTTGTTGGATTTGCAAGGTCTTTCTCCCTGCGGATCGAAGCGATGTGCGCAGTTTCGGCCGGTAGATGCCGTCCAGAGGACTCGCCGGGTGCCACTGCTGGCTTGCCCAGCAGTGGATGACGGGCCGCGTCGCAGTTGGTGCCCTGGTATTGCATGACTGTGGTTGGCGATAGCCAACCACGGCGAGCTGGACTCCATTGTGAAGTGGCATTGCGCCGCGCACAATCGCCACTTCGGACTGGGAAGCTTCGACTTGGGCGACCGTGGCTAATCACAGCGGCAAGAATTCGACCAGACCCATCCACGATTCCGCCTCGCTGGCGGACCAAATGAGGGTCAGGCTTTCGAGGATCGGAGCGATTGGTTCGCTTTGGTGGACGAGCAGCAATCCGTGCATCGCTTCGTTGTCGGCCAACAACGCGAATGCCGCGGAGGTCATCGAGTTCACGTCGTGCGAAACGACGATCGAGCCTTCGCGGGCGGCGAAACGCAACACTTCCGTGTCCGGCAATTGGGCCAGGCCAAGTTCTCTGAGGCGGGAGAATTCGATCGCCGGCTCGCGCCGCAAGGTTCCGCGGACAATCGCGTCGTTCAGATCGTTGTCGGCCAGAAAGCGCGGGCGGCTCATGGCGCGGCACGGTTGCCGGACTGGGCCAGCGAGCGGAGCTGGGCGACGACGGGGCTGGGATCGGTTGCGGCACTATGCCGGAGTTGTTGCCAGCGGCTTTCCTGGCGCTGCAGGTATTGGTCCACTTCGACCTCGTTGGCCAGGTAGAAGGCGACAGCGCCATAGACTTCTTCCAGCGTGAGCGCCGGATAGAGCTGCTGGATCGTCTCGGCCGAGTAACCTTGCTGATAGGCGATCACGACGGAATCGAGCGAAACATCCAAGTCGCCGACTCGCAAAGCGCCTTGCTCGGTTTTGCGGACGTACGTTTTGCCCTGGATCATGATGCCTCTCCTATACTCTCATTCTAGCCGGCAAACGGCGAATCCGCCTCACCCGAACAGTTCCAAAATCGGCTTGCCGGTCGTGATAGGCCGAGAGATGCCGCTGTTGTTTTGCGGCTCGTTGAGGGGGACGCCCAGGGCGTGGTAGATCGTGGCGGCCAGTTCCTCGGGGCGAACGGGGTTGCTTTCCACCTGGGCGGCGTGTTTGTCGCTCTTGCCATAGACCGCGCCGCCGCGGATGCCGCAGCCGGCGAGGATGGCCGAGAAACACTGCGGCCAGTGCTGACGGCCGGGGGGTTCCTGGGTCAGGATTTTGGGGGTGCGGCCGAACTCGCCCAGGCAGACGACGAGCGTGCTTTCGAGCAGGCCGCGATCCGCCAGGTCCGAGAGGAGCGCGGCCAGTGCCTGATCGAGCCGCGGCAGGCAAAAGCCCATGCCGTACGAGCCGTCGCCGAAGGCGTTGCCCATGCCCATGTTGCCGCCGTGCATGTCCCAACTGCTGCTGGGGGGGCCTTGCTTGTCGTGCGTCGCCTGGCCGGTCCAGCCGTTGACCGTGACATATCGCACGCCCGCCTCGACCATGCGGCGGGCGAGCAGCAGATTTTGCCCCAGCGGATGCATTCCGTAGCGCTCGCGCACCATCGCGGGCTCGCGGCCCAGGTCGAAGGCCTGCCGGCCCTCGGGGCGGGTCATCGCTTCGTAGGCTTTCGCGCGCAGGTCCAACCAGTCCGCTCCTCGCGCGTCGCGATCGAGCCGGCGCGACTCCAGCGTGGCCAGCAAACCCTTGCGGCGCTCAAAATCGTCGGGGTTGCCAAAGTCGTAAATCTCCGGCGGCTTGAAGTTCTCCATTGCCGGATGGTTCTCGGCCGAGCCCATGAACACCGGCGCATAGGCCGAGCCGAGGTAGCCGCCGATGCCGATATTTGGGGCGCAAAAGACGGGGGGCCCGACGCACTTGATCAGCCAGGCGTTGGAAACGAGATTGCTCTTGCTCGGCTGGTGCCGGGCCACGAACGAGCCGAGATACGGCCTGTCGTCGGGCATCCCCTGCTGGACGCGCCCCGTCGATTGGCCGCTGAGCAGGTTGTGCATCGCGTCGAAGTGGTTGCTGATCGCTCCCGGATGCGTCATGGAATTGATCAGCAGGAACTGGTCGGTCAGCTTCGCCAGCTCGGTGTGCATTTCGTTGATCCGCATGCCCGGCACCTTGGTGGCGATCGGGCGGTACGGCCCCCGGATCGATGCCGGAGCGTCGGGCTTCATGTCCCAGGTATCGACGTGGCTGGGCCCGCCGCAGAGGAGCACGAAAATGCACGACTTTTCCGAAGCGGCGGCATTGCCCTGGGAATCGACCTTGTCGCTGCCAATCACCGCTCCCGGCATGCCGAGGCTCAGCGCGCCAAGGCCGCCGACGATGAAGGCCTGCCGCCGGTTCATTTGAAAGTCGTTCATGCGAAAGCTCCGCTACTGGGACTCGCTGCCGGACGTGCCGATATTCTGAACGTTTGAGCTGGCTTTGTCAAAGTTGATGCCAGGAGGCAGGCAGCCAGGGGACAGGGACAGGGGACAGGCAGTAGGATTTGTTGCTATACTCGTCTGATTGTTTTTTTTCTGATTTCCTGGAGCCTCACCGATGATCCTCTCCCGACGTTTGCTGGTTGCTGTTCTGCTTGGCGGCTTGCTGCTTCCCGGCTTTGTCCACGGAGAGGATAAGGTCCGCGGTGAAGACAAGCCCAACGATGCCGTCGTCGCCGCCCCGCGCGATGGGGGCTGGATGAAACGCCACGAGTCGTTCAACGAGCGCGTCAAAAAAGGAAACGTCGATCTCATTTTCATCGGCGATTCGATTACCCAGGGGTGGGAAGGGGGGGGGGAAAAGGTTTGGGAAGAATTCTACGGCGAGCGCAATGCGGTGAACCTGGGAATCGGCGGCGACCGAACCCAGCACGTCCTCTGGCGGCTGGATAACGGCAACATCGAAGGGATCAAGCCGAAGCTGGCCGTGTTGATGATCGGCACCAACAACTCCAGCAGCAACACTTCCGAGCAGATTGCGGCGGGCATTACCGCGATCGTTGAAAAGCTGCGCACCAAGCTTCCCGAAACGAAGGTGCTGATCCTCGGCGTCTTTCCCCGCGGCGAGAACAAAGACAACGCGAATCGCAAGGTGAATGCAGGAGCGAACGAAATCGTCAAAAAGCTGGCCGACGACAAGCACGTCTTCTATCTCGACATCGGCGGCAAGTTCCTGGCCGAAGACGGCACGCTCAGCCGCGAGATCATGCCCGACCTGCTGCATCTGAACGAAAAGAGCTACCGGATTTGGGCCGAGTCGATCGAGCCGCAGGTCAAGAAGCTGATGGAAAGCTAGGGAATCGCTCGCCACTCGTGCCACTCGCTCAAAAAACAGCAACCGTCCCACCCGGCTCGCCCTTGGTCGGCGAGCGGATCGACCACCTCGTGCAGCACCTGGTCGGACTTTCCCGCTCGCAGATCGCGGGCCTGTTCGACCACGGCTGCATCCAGTTGAACGGCGCGCTGTGCGGCGCGCCGGCCCGCCGCCTGGCGACGGACGACCGGGTCGAAGTTCGCTACGACCCGAACCAGCGGTATCACCCCCGACCCAAGGCCCGCCGCAATTTGGGCTTCGAGATCGTCTTTGAAGACAAGCATCTGATCGTTGTCAACAAGCCGGCCGAGCTGTTGAGTGTGCCCACGATTCGCAAAGAGACCAACACCTTGCAGCACAAGGTGGCCGAGTACGTCAAGCACGTCAGCAAAGGGCGCGGCGCGCTGACCGTGCATCGACTCGACCGGGGCGTTTCGGGCCTGCTCGTCCTCGGCAAAACGCAAGAGATCGTGCGGCAAATCAAGGACCAGTTTGCCGCCAGCAAGCCCGAGCGGGAATACATCGCGCTGGTCGCCGGCCGAGTCGAAAATCCGCACGGCACCTTTGAGAGCCTGCTCGCCACCGATCGCGACCTGAATCGCTTTTCAACCGACGACGAGCAGATCGGCCAGCTCGCGATTACGCATTACCGGGTGATCGACCGGCTGGACGACACGACGCTGGTGCAGGTCCGGCTCGAAACGGGCCGCCGCAATCAAATCCGGGTCCACTTTGCCGAGGCGGGCCATCCCGTGCTCGGCGACCAGCGCTACGAGCCCGAGCAGGCAGCCCACCCCCGCTGGCAGCACACCCGGCTCGCCCTGCACGCCCGGCTGCTCGGCTTCGAGCATCCGATTTCTGGGCAGCCGTTGCGCTTTGAAACGGAAATGCCTGCCGAGTTTACCCGGTTTCTCCGGGACCACCGGAATCGCGACCAACGGGACGGGAAATAGGGGAATCGCTTTTTCGGCAGGCCCGCCGTAGCGCATAATGCACGTATCTGAAATGCACATTGCCTGCGTAGCGTGAAGAACCTCTGGAAGATTGCATCGCCGTGAGTAGCTTGCCCGATCGACTTCCCATTCAACCGGTGCGCGGACCTGTCCGCGGTCGGATTCGTCCCCCCGGATCGAAAAGCATCACCAACCGCGCGCTCGTCTGCGCCGCGCTGGCCCAGGGAGATAGCACCCTGACCGGCGCGCTCGACAGCGACGATACGCGGGTGATGCTCGACAGCCTGGGCAAGCTGGGGCTGAAGATCGAGGTGCAGGACGCGGGGCGCACCATCGTGGTGCATGGCCGCAACGGCCGCTTGCCCGTGGCCACCGCCGAGCTCGATGTCGGCAACAGCGGCACGACAATTCGCTTTCTGACGGCGCTCTGCGCCCTCGGCCACGGTTACTACAAGCTCGATGGCGTGCCCCGCATGCGGCAGCGGCCGATCGGCGACTTGCTGACGGCGCTCAACCAACTGGGGGCCAACTGCCGCGGCTCGCTGCGCGACGGCTTTCCACCGGTGGAAGTGCGAGCCAGCGGCCTGAAAGGGGGCAAGACCACCGTACGGGGGAACATTTCGAGCCAGTTTCTCAGCGGCCTGCTGATGGCCGCGCCGTACGCTACTGCAGGAGTGGAAATCGCCGTCGAGGGGGAACTCGTTTCCAAGCCGTATGTGGCGATGACACTGCGGGTAATGGAAGCCTTCGGGGCAACCTGCGCGGCGCCCGATCTGGCTTCGTTCCGCATCCCCGGCAAGCAAATCTATCGCGGCTGCAACTATTCGATCGAGCCCGACGCCTCCGCGGCGAGCTACTTTTGGGCGGCCGCGGCGATTACCGGGGGGGAGGTCACGGTCGAAGGGCTTTCGCGGGATGCGATGCAGGGGGATGTGAAGTTCGTTGAATGCCTGGCCCAGATGGGGTGCCGCGTGGCGTATGCCGCCGATGGCATCACCGTGTCGGGGAGGGCCGAGCGGGGGATCGACGTCGATATGAACGCCATTAGCGACACGGTGCAAACGCTGGCGCCGGTTGCTTTGTTTGCCCAGGGACCGACCACGATCCGTGGCGTCGGCCACATTCGGCACAAAGAGACCGACCGGATCGGCGACCTGGCCCGCGAGTTGCGCAAGCTGGGGGCGTTGGTCGATGAGCTGCCCGACGGCCTGCGAATCACGCCTCCCACACCAACCCGAAGCGTCAGCGAGGGGCTAGATCCTCCGGCCGGCCTGCGCGGAGCCGAAATCGCCACCTACCACGACCACCGCATGGCGATGAGCCTGGCCCTGGCGGGCCTCGTGATCCCCGACGTCGTCATTCTCGACCCCGCCTGCACGGCGAAGACCTATCCGGGCTTTTTTGAGGATTTGGGGCGACTTGTAGCCGGCTGAACCGAATTTCTCCGCGACTCGTGGTAAACTAGGTTGGTAATCGTGGAGAACTGGATTATGGCTGCCCTATCGTCATATACTGTCAGTGACGGACAGTTGGTGCTGACGCTCGAACCTGCGGAGGAAGGCGGGTTTGTCGTCACTTCGCCCGACGATCCCGAGCTAGTCACGCAAGCCGGTACGCTGGAAGAAGCGTTTGCCAACGCTCGCGATGCTGCCGATGCGCTGCACGAATCGCGGAACGCCGTCGAACTTCCATCGCCACCCAGATGCGCCTCCGCCTCACCCCGGCTTGGCTGCGGAGCCGAGTGGCTCGACATGCTCCGGACTGGCGAGAAGCTTCTGCTCGCGGGACTGCGCCGAGAGGTCGGCCCCAACGGCGACCTGCGAGTTGCCTATCGGCGCTGGTACCGGGAACAGATGGACGAGCACGATCGCCTGGTCTCGTCGAGCTACGACCGCCTGCACGCGGCGATTGCGGAGCGCGGCGATGCCCCCTGAAGCCGTGTTGTCGGCCTTGCGCCGCGCTTGGACCGCGCTCGAATCGCTCCACGTGCCGATCGCGTTGGTCGGCGGACTGGCGATGGGCGCCTGGAAGCGGCCGCGATTCACCAAGGACGTGGATTTGCTGATCGCGATTGGCGAGCCGCGCTCGCGCGAAGCGCTCCAATTGTTGACCGCCGCTGGCTTTCGCTGCGACCGGCCTAAGCCCGTCGTCCGTGTGGCCGAAAACCGCTTTATCCAGTTGCATTACGATCCACCCGGTGCGATGCTCGACGTGCAATTGGATTTGCTGCTCGCCACCACTTCGTTCCACGAGCAGGCGCTAGCCCGGCGAAAGACATTGCCCGAGTCGGAATTGGGTTTCGAAGTCGCGGTTGTCAGTTGCGAAGACTTGATCATTCTCAAGCTCATCGCCGGTCGGATACTCGATCGCGTCGACGTCGGCGAGCTGCTGAAGGCGAATCGCGATTCGCTCGACCAGAGCTATCTGACCGGCTGGGTGCAGAAGCTCCAATTGGAACGACCTTTCGGCGAGGCCTGGGGGGACGTGTTTCCACAGGAGGCTCCGCCCTTCAGTGACGCCACCGAGGTAGCGTGACAGTCAAGCGGCGACGTACAATAAACGGGTGCCATTCGCGGAGTAGTTGCCATGAGTCGTCCACTACAGATTGATATTTCGGATCACCTGTTTGCCCTGCTAGCGCGGCAGGCCGCGGACGAAGGAACCCAGCCGGAGGCGCTCGCCCAACGCGCGGTGGAAAAGGAATATGCGACGCGACGCCTGCCGAGCGACGCAGAACAACAAGCCGCTGGAGATCTTTTTGAGCGTCACATTGGCACCTGGGATGTCGGACGACCGATTGCCAGTGACAATGAGCAAATCGATGCGAATCTGGTGGCGGAGTATGGCAGGGGATTTGCCGAACACTGATGTTTCTCGACACTTCTGGGCTGCTGAACTTGCTCTCTCCGCGCGAAGTACATCATGCGCTGGCAGTTTCCTTATACCGTCAAAACGGACCCAGTTTCACACACAATCTCATTTTCGCTGAATTGATCGCTCTCGCTCAATCGCGCGGCGTACCTCGGGGGATTGTCCTACAATCGCTCAACGACTTACTCCTGACGCCGTTGACACATGTCGTCTGGGTCGATGCGATATTGCACGCTCGTGCAGTGGATCTTCTAAAATCGCGCCCGCTAGCTTTGTCGTCATGCGCGAGCGGGGAATTCTCGCTGCGCTCACCAACGATCGCCACTTCGAGCAGGAAGGATTTCGGCGGCTGCTGACATAGGTTCATGTCGCGGTTGTGAGCAATCAGCATTGGCAAGGGCAGCATTGGCAAGGGAACCTTCCGCCAGCGATTTACCCCCCTGCGGCAAATCGCCACCGGCCGGTAGATTGGGAGACATGGGCGCTCGTTGCCTGTCTGCTGTCTCTTGACCCCTGTCCGCTGGTCTGCCATGTCCCGCCAATACATCTTCCAGATCGAACGCCTCCTCAAAAAGCACGGCCCGCGAGAGGTGCTCAAAGACGTCTGGCTCGCCTTCTATCCGGGGGCCAAAATCGGCGTCCTGGGGCGCAACGGCTCGGGCAAAAGCACCCTCCTGCGTATCATGGCGGGAATCGACAAAGATTTCGACGGCGAGGCCCGCCTGACCGACGGCTTTACTCGCGGCTACCTGTCGCAAGAGCCCCAATTGACGCCGGGGCTCGATGTCTGGGGCAACCTGCAAGAGGCCATCGCCCCACGCCGCAAGATGGTCGATCGCTACAACGAAATCTCGGTCCAGCTTGCCGAGCCGATGAGCGATGAGAAGATGCAAAAGCTGTGCGACGAGATGGCCCGTCTGCAAGACCAGATCGACGCCACCGGCGCTTGGGAGATCGACCGCGAACTCGAAATCGCGATGGAGGTGATGAACCTGCCCGATAAAGAATCCGACGTGAACACGCTTTCGGGCGGTGAGCGGCGGCGGGTCGCGCTGTGCAAGCTGCTGCTGCAAAAGCCCGATCTACTGCTCTTGGACGAACCGACGAACCATTTGGATGCCGAGGCGATCAACTGGCTCGAGCGGACGCTCGGCGACTATCCCGGCACGATCGTCGCGGTCACCCACGATCGCTACTTCCTCGACAACGTGGCCCAGTGGATTCTGGAGCTCGACCGTGGCCAGGGCATCCCCTGGGAAGGGAACTACTCGTCGTGGCTCGAACAGAAGCGAGCCCGGCTCGAAAAGGAGGAGCGGCAAAGTCAGGCCCGGCAGAAGACGCTCGACCGCGAGCTGGAATGGATTCGGATGTCGCCCCGCGCCCGCCAGGCCAAGAGCAAGGCCCGCATCAGCGCTTACGAAAAAATGTCGGCCGAGCGGTTTGAAGAGCGGCCCGAGGAATTCGAAATTCAAATCCCCCCCGGCAAGCACCTGGGCGATCTGGTGGTCGAGGCCAAAAAACTGGTCAAGGGCTACGGCGATCGGCTGCTGATCGATGGCCTCGATTTTCGCCTGCCGGCCGGCGGCATCGTCGGCGTGATCGGCCCCAATGGCGCGGGCAAAACGACCCTCTTCCGCATGATGGTCGGCACGGAACAGCCCGATGGGGGCGAACTGCGCGTCGGCGAGACGGTCGAGCTCGGCTACGTCGATCAAAACCGCGACGCGCTCGCCGCCGACAAGACGGTTTATGAAGAAATTTCGGGCGGCAACGACAACCTGGAGATGGGGGGCCGCAAGATCAACGCCCGGGCCTACGTCAACCGCTTCAATTTCCGCGGCCCCGACCAGGAGAAAAAGGTCGGCACGCTATCCGGGGGCGAGCGGAACCGCGTACACCTGGCCAAGCTGCTGCGCCGCGGGTCGAACCTGCTCCTCTTGGACGAACCGACGAACGATCTGGATGTCGATACGCTCCGCGCCCTCGAAGAGGCGATTCTCAACTACGTCGGCTGCGTGGTGGTCATCTCGCACGATCGCTGGTTCCTCGACCGCGTCGCCACGCACATCCTGGCGTTCGAGGGGGACAGCTACGTCCACTGGTGCGAAGGGAATTTTCAGACCTACGAAGAGCAGCGCAAACAGCGCCTCGGCATCGCCGCCGACCAGCCGCACCGCTTTCGGTATAAGAAGCTGTCGCGGTAAACGTAGCGCTCAATAGTTGTGGTTGCTCGAAGACTGATCGACTTGGCCAGCAGTCCACGATGTCCGGCCGCGACGCTGTGGCCTAGAATTGCTTTTATGGTGATTCTTGCGCTCACGCAGTTTGGAATCCTAATCGGTCTGCCAAGTTTGCTCTTGTGCGCCGGTTTGATGACTTTTCTGCTTGTGGCACCGCTGCCCCGACCCGACGGCCGAGCCAAAGTGGCGACCTCGAAAGTCTTCATCTTTGCGAGTTTGGCCTTCGCCGCTGTTTGGATTTGGCTGCGATTTGCTCTGCCGGGGATCGCTTGGATGTTTTTTCTAGGCGACAGAAACCACTGGTTCTACGACCATTCATCGACGGTGGCAGCGCTCGTTGCATTGCTCGTGAGTTGCGCCGCGTTTTTGCGGCCCACATTGGGAACTGCATCGCGGCGCTACGTTCGCTTTTTAACTTGGGCACCGCCGATTCTGCTAGTTGCGGCGGCGGCAGTCGCCGTGGATAGCACTCTCAGTCCCGTCCAAGGCCTCTCGGGGGAGTCGGCGGCTCAGAGCATACTCAATAGCAACGTGCCTGGAACCAACGCCACGATGAGGTTGCAAGCACATACTGGCCCTCCGATGGACCCTGACACCCCAATCGACAACAAGTCATTTTGGATCGTGGATGGCGGCGAAAAGGTTGGTCTGATCGTAGTAAGGCCGAATTCTCTTATTGGCTGGCAACACTCGCGCAGCCACAGGTTTAGCGATTCAACAGATATCCTCATCGACGCCCAAGTGTACGTGAAGCTTGGTGAGAACGAAAAGGCCCGCTACTGCCTGGAGCAGATTTTGAGCAATCTGCCCGGAACCCCCGCCGAAAAAGAGGCCCGCCGCCTCCTGACCACAATTGACGCGAAAGATTCCAAACTTCAGAACCACCCAAATCTTCGCGGCACGGATAGGCCCAAACAATAGGACGACTCAAAGCCCTGACCAGTGGTCAGGGTGCGCTGCGAGGAGCGGTCGAGAGCCGATCACCCCGACCACTGGTCGCGGCTATGCAGGCAATGAGCGGCGCGACCACTGGTCGCGGCTATGCAGGTAATGATCCGCGCGACCACTGGTCGCGGCTATGCGGGCATTGCGGTTTCGTCGGCATTTACTTCACCCGCACCAGCTTCATGATTCGACCGGCGACGTTCCAGTCCTGGACGTAGAGGTTGCCATCCTTGTCCCAGTACGAGCCGTGGGTGCCGCTGAAGATGCCTTCGATCCACTGGTCTTGGGGAACGTTGAAGTTGACCCGCTTGGCCGGATCGGGGTTGTGGCCGAGGACGGCGATGATCGTGTTGCTCTTGTCGAGAATGACCAGCCGGCCGTGCAGGTCGGGCACCGAGACGTAGTCGCCCAAAATGGCGGCCGAGGTCGGCATGCCCAGCCCGGTGACGACTTCTTCGACGAAGTTGCCTTGCAGATCGTAATGCAGCAGGCGACCCTTGGGGGTGTGGTTGCGGTCGCAAATCAAGAGCCGCGGCGGCTCGTAGCGCGTGTCGAGGCACATGCCGTGGCAGGTGTTGAACTGCTTGAGGTCGTTCCCCTTCGACCCAAAATGCAGCAGATATTTGCCCGTCTGGTCGAACTTGAAGATGTAATTGCTGGCGTAGCCGTCGGCCAGGAAAATGTCGCCATTGGGCGCGACGGCGATCGCCGTGGGATTGAACTTGGTGAGGTTCAGCCCCGATTCTTTCGGGAAGGGGAGCTTGAGGACGATCTCGCCGGTCTTGCTGTGGAACTTGATTCCCTCGGCGTTGTTGTTGCGGGCGCCGTAGATGAATTCCGCATCGCCCTCTTGGCGGATTTTGAGATCGTGGATGTTCGCATAGGCGTCGCCCACATACTCTTTGATGACCTGGCCGTCGGGCGAGAAGACGACGACCCCCTTGTTCGCGCTGGTGAAGACATTCCCTTCCCGATCAACCACGACGCCGCCGTGCGTCGGCCCCAGGGCACTGGTTCCGTCCGGGCGCAGGCCCCAGCCGGGCACCGTGTCGAACGTCATCGAGCCGCAGCCCATCCGCACCGGTTGGGTTTTATCGGCGGCCGGCAGCGACAGCGCCGCGCAGAGTGCGATCGCAACGGCAAGAGCAGAGACACACCGATTCATACGCGATTCTCCTGGCGGTAAACCCTGGGGGCGACGCGACGTGAGACAAACCTGAGCGCCAGAGCAGTATCCACTCGCCTGGCAGGCAATGCAACCGTTTATCACCGGTCGCGGCGATGCGGAATTCGGCCACCAGGTAGCAGGCACGCTCAGGGTGCGATAGATTTCGCTACACTCATAGCCATCTGCCAGGAAGTTTTTCGCGCCGGCACTTCACCGCGCCACCCTCACGGATGAACGCATGACTTCGCCCCTTCGCTCCGCGGTTTCTGCCTTTGGCGCAAGCGCCAAAGCGAAGCTTGCCAACCCGGCGGCGCGGGGCGAGCCGGAGGAGCAGCTTCGCGCGCCGCTGGAGGGCCTGCTGCTCGATCTGGCCGAACTGTGCCGAATTCCGCGGCAGTCCGTCGTGGCCGTCGGCGAATCGGCGCTGGCCGACCTGAAGACGCGCCCCGATTTCGCCGTCAGCGCCCGCGGCGTGCTCGTCGGCTTTATCGAGGTCAAAGCGCCCGGCAAAGGGGCCGACCCCCGGCGGTTCAAGGACCGCCACGACCGCGAGCAGTGGGAAAAGCTGCAATCGCTGCCGAACTTGATCTATACCGACGGCAATGCGTTCAGCCTGTGGCGGAGTGGCGAATTGGCCAGCCCGATCGTCCGCCTGGTGGGCGACATCGAATCGTCGGGGGCCGAACTCGACGCGCCCCCCTCCTTGCTCAAGCTGCTGGACGACTTTTTCCAGTGGGAGCCGATTCCCCCGCGCGATGCCCGGCAACTCGCCACCACGGCGGCCCGCCTTTGCCGCCTGTTGCGCGACGAGGTTACCGAGCAACTCGCCGCCGGCAGCCCCGCCCTGACCGCCCTGGCCGCCGATTGGCGGAAGCTCCTTTTCCCCGACGCAAGCGACGAGCGCTTTGCCGACGGCTACGCCCAGGCCGTCACGTTCGGCCTGTTGATGGCCCGCGCCCAAGACATTCGCCTCCAGCCGGGCCTGGATCAGGTCGCGAAACAACTCGGCCGGACCAATTCGCTGATCGGTGCGGCCCTGCGTCTGTTGACCGACGACGCCGAAAACCAGGCCACGCTGAAAACCTCGCTGGGTACGCTCACTCGCGTGCTCGACGCGGTGCAGTGGTCCACGATCAGTAAGGACGATCCCGACGCCTGGCTCTATTTCTACGAGAACTTTCTGGAGGTTTACGACAACGCCCTCCGCAAACTGACCGGCTCGTACTATACGCCCCCCGAAGTGGTCGGCTCGATGGTCCGCCTGGCCGACGAAGCCCTCAAGAGCCGGTTCCACTTGCCCGCGGGCCTGGCCGCTCCGGCGGTGACGTTGGCCGATCCGGCGGTGGGGACCGGCACCTTCCTGTTGGGCACTTTGCGGCACATCGCCCAAAGCGTCGCGGCCGACGAGGGGCCGGGCGCGGTGCCCGAAGCAATTCGGGCCGCCATCGGCCGGCTCGTCGCCTTCGAGCTACAGCTTGGCCCCTTTGCCGTAGCCCAACTGCGCATTTTGGCCGAGCTGGTCGATCTGATCGGCGAGCCGCCGAAAACGCCGCTCCGGATGTACGTCACCGACACGCTGGGCAACCCCTACGCCGAGCAGGAATGGTTCCCGCAAATCCTCGGCCCGATCGCCGATTCGCGCCGCCTGGCCAACGAGATCAAGCGCCGCGAGAAAATCACCGTCGTCATCGGCAACCCGCCCTACAAAGAAAAGGCCAAGGGGCGCGGCAGTTGGGTCGAAGCGGGCGACGGCAAACAGCCATCGCTACTGGGTGCCTGGCTGCCGCCGCGGCAGTGGGGCGTCGGCACCCATGCCAAGCACCTGCGCAATCTGTACGTCTATTTCTGGCGGTGGGCCACCTGGAAGGTCTTCGATCAGAATCCCGACCAGAGTCAGGGAATCGTCTGCTTCATTACCGTCGCCGGGTTTCTCAACGGCCCCGGCTTTCAGAAGATGCGCGACGACCTGCGCCGCAAGTGCGACGAGATTTGGGTGATCGACTGCTCGCCCGAAGGGCACCAGCCGGAAGTGAACACGCGGATTTTCCAGGGGGTGCAGCAGCCGGTCTGCATCGTACTGGCGTCGCGCTCGGCGAAAAGGAAACCGGAGGACGTGCCGGCCAAAGTCCGCTATCGCGCCTTGCCGGCGGGCCATCGAACCGAGAAGTTCGCGGCCTTGGCCAAGGTGGCGCTCAAGAGCCGCGGCTGGATCGACTGTCCGACCGACTGGCGAGCGGCCTTTCTGCCCGAGGCGACGGGCGACTGGGCCGGCTATCCGGCGCTAACCGACCTGTTCCGCTACCACGGCAGTGGAGTGATGCCGGGGCGGACCTGGATCATCGCCCCCGACGCCGAGTCGCTCGAGCGGCGGTGGCAGACGCTCATCAAGGCGCCGGCCGACAAGAAGGAGAAACTGTTTCATCCGCATTTGCAGGGCGACCGGCACATCAATCGCGTCGTCATCAAGGGTTTGCCGGGTTACGAGGCGCGGCTGAAAACCATCGCTCAAGACCGAGAACCGTGCAATTCGCCGATTCGCTACGGTTTCCGGTCATTCGACCGGCAATGGATCATTCCGGATAACAGAGTCATTAACCGGGCGAATCCGGAGTTGTGGGAAGTTGCCTCCGACGCGCAGGTCTATCTGACCGCTCCGTCCGATCGCTCGCCCTCCTCTGGCCCAGCGTTGACGTTCACCGCTTTGATTCCAGACCTTCACCACTACGCAGGACGCGGCGGGCGCGCGATTCCACTTTGGGGCAATGCGGCGGCAACCGTCTCAAACGTCGCTCCGGGCCTGTTGCAACTGCTCGCCAAAAAGTATCGCAGACCGGTTCGCTCCGAAGACCTGTTGGCCTACATCGCCGCAGTTGCAGCCAATCCGGCCTATACCAAACGTTTCAAATCCGATCTGGTTCAGCCGGGGCTGCGCATTCCAATCACCGCCAGTGCCAAGCGGTTTTTCGCCGCGGTCGAACTGGGCGAGACCATCATCTGGCTGCACACCTTCGGCGAGCGGTTTATTGATCCGCGAAAACGCCGGCCTTCCTCGCCGCCGCGGCTGCCGGTGAAAGAAGGTCCGCGCATTCCCGCCGCAGGCGCGATTGCCGGCGACGCTATGCCCGACTCGATCGAGTACGACGCCACCCGCCAGCGACTGCTCGTCGGCAAGGGCTACATCGAGCGCGTGACGCCCGCGATGTGGGCCTTTGAAGTCTCCGGCAAGCAGGTGCTCACGCAGTGGTTCAGTTACCGCAAGGCGAACCGCGAGCGGCCGATCATCGGCGACCGCCGGCCGCCGTCGAAGCTCGGCGATATCCAGCCCGACCGCTGGCTGTCCGAGTACACCAGCGAACTGCTCAGCGTGCTGCACGTCCTCGGCTGGCTGGTGCGCCTGGAGCCCGACCAGGCCAAGCTGCTCGATCAGATTTGCTCCGGGCCGACCATTCCCGCCGCCGAACTGCAAGCGGCCCTGGCAGCCCAACTCCCAGCCGAACCCGCGCCCCGCGGCACTTCGCCCGGCGGGCCTACGCAGCTTACGTTTCTCGACTGAGCCCTTGGGTCAACACAAATGTCGGCTTGGTGTCCACCGGGCCATCCAAAATTCACATAATTATGCTTGGCGGGCAACCGGACTCTGCCGAATCGCTCGCAAGTCGTTACGGGACAATAGGTTGCAGCCACAATCCTGCCCGCCAGTCGCCTTGGCCAAGCGGCTTCCCGCGATAGGCGACGCCCGCGAAGTCGTGTCGCAGACTTAACTTATGGCGGACGGCGCTTAGAATTTGTCACGCTTATGATTTGTAACGTGAGACGATCTACTGGGCGGGTGCTGGCATGCTTGTGCTATCAAGGAAGCGGGACGAGCGAATTGTGATTGGCGATAACATCGTCATCACCGTGGTGGACGTGCGCGGCGACAAGGTCCGCTTGGGCATCGAAGCCCCTGTCGATATCCCCGTCCATCGCGAAGAAATTCTGAATGCCTTGCAGCGGGCCGCCACCGTTTCAAAGGACAAGGCGCCGCCGGCCGCCGAGCCTGGGCCGACCACGTAGCCCCGGTTCGTTCAACAGCCAGCGCGCTTGTAATCCGCGCCGCGGCGTGCTACTTCTTAATCGCTGCCATACTCACCCGCAGGAACTGTCAACGATTGGGGCACAGATGCGCAGCGGCTGCCGTCAACCGCCGATGGGCCGGCCCTCGCGCCGCCAAGTGTTACAAGCGGGCAGCCTGGGGCTGATGGGCCTGTCGCTGCCGCAATTGCTGGCCGGGCGCAGCGCCGCCGCGGAATCGGCAGAGCGTTCGTTCGGCCGGGCCAAAAGCTGCATCCTGCTATTCATGTGGGGCGGCCCGGCCCATCAAGACACCTGGGACATGAAGCCCGACGCCCCGGCCGAGATCCGCGGCGAATTCAAACCGATCGTCACCAACGTTCCCGGCTTGTCGATTTGCGAACACTTTCCGCAACTGGCCACGCGATGCGACAAGCTGGCGATCGTGCGCTCGATGACGCACAACAACGCCGACCACACGCCCAGCACGCACTTTCTATTGACCGGCCAACCGCCGCCGGTCAGCACCGACCGCCGGGCCCAGTGGCCGAGCATCGGGTCGGTGCTGTCCAGGCTCGAACGGGGCAGCGGAGTGCTGCCGCCCTATATTTCGTTTCGCCCGAAGCTCGAAAACGACGTTCCCCGCTTCGTCGAGCAGAGCCAGGGTCAATTCGGCGGCTGGCTGGGGCCGGTCCACGACCCGCTAACCATCGACCACGATCCCAACCGGGCCGACTATCGCGTGGCCGATCTCGCCTTGCACGAAGGGCTGACCCGGCAGCGGCTCGACCAGCGGCGCGAACTGCTCAAGCAGTTTGAGGGGCCGCTCGGCGGCGAAACAACGGCGGTCGCCGCGCACGAAAAAAACCTGCAGCGGGCCTACGACCTGCTGACATCGGCCGCCGACGCCAAGGGGGCGTTCGATTTGTCGCAAGAGCCGGCGAAGCTGCGCGAGCGGTACGGCCTGAACCCGCACGGCCAATCGGTGTTGCAGGCCCGCCGGCTGGTCGAACGGGGAGTGCCGCTGGTCACCGTCTTTTGGCCCAGCGACGGCATAAAAAACGTCAGCGTCTATTGGGACACGCACAGCCGCAATTTTATCGACCTGAAAGAGCGACTGATGCCGGTGGCCGACCAGGCGTTCTCGGCCCTGCTCGACGATTTGAGCGAGCGGGGGATGCTCGACGAAACGCTGGTCGTCTGGACGGGCGAGTTCGGCCGAACGCCGCGCGTCGGCCAGCGCAACAGCGATGCCGGCGCGGGGGCCGACGGCCGCGACCACTGGCCCAACTGCTTTACCAGCGTGCTGGCCGGCGGCGGCACCAAGGGGGGCCTGGTGTACGGCAAGAGCGACAAAAACGCGGCCTATCCGGCAGCCGACCCGGTGTTGCCCGCCGATCTGGTCGCCACCGTTTATCACGCGCTGGGCGTCCCCGAAACGCAAACCCTCCCCGACCTGAACGGCCGCCCGGTATTCGTCCGGCCGGGCAAGGCGGTGGGGGACTTGCTGGAGTAGATAGCGGTCTTAGGTAGGTTATGCTTTAGCATAACGTTATAAGTTATTGAGGAGTTATGCTACGGGACTCGATGATGCGAAAATCTGGTTTGATTATCCTCGGGCTGTTCCTATTTGTCTTCTTCTTGCCTCTTTATTCCGCGGTTCAGCTTGGTCTCGCATGCATTCGCCCTCCCATCCTCAGTCCACAATGGTTTCGATTTGGGGGCTTCGTGGTTCTCGCCCTTAGCGCAGCAACGGCAATATGGCCGATCACGCGGCTATGGAATCCCGAGCCCAAATCAGCCGTCGCATTAAAGCCCGCATTCCAATTCACGATTCAAGAGTTGCTTTGGATTATGACCATGGTTGGAATGTTTTGCGCTTTGTTTGTCACGATAGAGCGAATCGTTCCACCATCGACTTCCCGCTCCAATCACAATTTCTTCCCAGGAAGAATACTGGTCGCGATCGGGATTGCTGTGATCGCAGCACCGTCGATCGTAACTTGCGTTTTCGCGGCGGCAATTCGAGGTTGCCCATCCAGTACGCGGTCCTGGCTCTTGCTCCTTACGTCGATCATCGTTGGCTCATTGACAGGTATTTGGGTGAGCCATTGCTGCAATCGGTACTGGTCAGCGGCATCGCCCCACTATCCCGGTATGGCTGGACCGTTAATGTATTGGGCTGTCGGAATGGCGGCCGCCGCCGCGACCACTGGCGCCTTGTGCCTCGTTTTTTACAAAAAATGAGTCGTTGCTTTCTCGTGAGCGCCCGCCTTGTGCCGAATCGCGATCGGCGATTCGATAGAACCAACTCGCGCCCTTGACGATAGCTTTGGTTGTTCACCGCTGCATGTTGTGACAGTGAGTAGGTTATGCTTTAGCATAACGTTAGAAGTTATTGAGGAGTTATGCTAAAGCATAACCTACGGGGCTTCGGCCGGTGTCCGGAAGCCAGGGCCTGCGCGGGGACGGTTGTTTCGATCGTTTTCCGTCTCGCGTACCTGGCAAACGGACGGCTGCATGACTGGGCGGAATTTCGGAAATGGGATGTCCGAGCTGCCCTGCCCCCGTGAACCAGTTGCTACACTTAACGCCTACAAAGCTCAGCGACGTTCCAAAATTCATGCGTACGCCGGGCTACCTAATGCTGTAACCACGCGGAGGATGCGATGTTGCTAAAGCGCGGAAGTGTGGGCAACGGAGTCGCTGTCGTTCAATTCGCCCTGAACGGCGTTACCACGAATATGCCGAAACTCGCCAGCGATGGCATTTTTGGCCCGAAGACGGAGGAACGGGTCCGGCAACACCAGTCGCAACGGGGGCTACAGCCGGATGCGGTCGTCGGTCCGCTGACGCTCGACAGTCTTTTTGAGATCGTAAAACTGAGGGCCAGAGTCAAATTCGGCCGGAACGAAAATACTGAACGCATCGCCTCCAACCGGGCTGTGCGCAGCCTCGTGAACCGCCCGCCTTCTTTGGGTCATATACTGAATCCCGGTTTGGCCGAGCATATGCGTCGCCAGCAGGCGTTTTTGGATTGGATGGCGCAGCCGACTCCAAAACCAGCCCTGCCGCTGCCGGGGTTCGTTGTCGTGCCGAGCCCCGGGTTTTTGGGCCCCCTGTTGCTACCTGTCGCCCATCGGCAGATCAACTTGCCCGGCCCGCCGGCGAAGTCGGCGCAAGTCGAATTCGGAGCGCCGCTGGAGGGGGGCGCATTCACGCTTTCCGTCGGAGGGGAGGTAGCCACCGACGTCGTCAAGCGAAAGTTCAAAGGAGCGTCGTATGTAGTCGAATTGGAGTGGGTGATGCTGAAGGGGAGAATCGCCGAGCTCGCGGTTGCAACGAGCATTATCCAGAACAATGAAGGCAAATTCACGGGCGAAGCCCAGGTAACACTCACGGGCGGCTCGGGCCTCACTCTGAAGACGAAGCTGGGGAAGCTTGGGGTGCTTAAGTTCGTGCCCTTCCTCGCTACCGCTGTGGCAACGGAGGGTGCGATTCAGGCCGCCGGCGGCGTGAAGCTGGCTGCCGAATTCGATGTCCTTAAAATGCCCGGAAATAATGTTTTAAAGTTCGGCTTCGGCCTCAAGGGCGCTTTTAAGGCTGGCGTGGGGCCAGTTGAGTTGCCGGATGGGCGGGAGGATCACCAGGTGACGGTGACGCCGTTCGGAGCGACCGGGTTTTTCAACTTTAGCGGCACCTTTTAAAATGTTGCGCGCGGGCAGCCCGGCATGCCGGCAACGGCGGGGTGGCTGTGGGTCGCGCAGCGAACCACGGCTGATTATTCACTCGTTCCCATGCTCCGCGTGGGAACCAGCGTATGGCCGCTCCGCGGCCCGGGGGGGACTTCAGGGTGCGTGGTTTTAGGATGGATTGACCGTCGCGGACCCAGGGCGATGCCCTGGGCTGTAGGGGGTCGCCCTTTCAGGGCGGCAGGATTCTGACCCGCCATGAATGGCGGGCCTGACTGGGCAAAGGGCCATGAATGGCCCTCAACAATCGCTTGGGGACGGGCACTAACCCCAGCCCTAACGGGCCGGGCTACTTCCTGTCGGCCCTCCGGGCCTAGATACAAACCGCCCTCTAGCAATAACCGCCTCGCCTGGCGCATCATGTGGCGGCTGGCGGCGAGCGATTCCTAGCGGAGAGATCAACATGACGGCGCGTGCGACGGTTTGGGGGGCGATGGTGGGGTGCGGTTGGCTGCTGCTTTATACAGGCGCGAGCGTTGCCGCCGGGGCGGAGCGGCCGAACGTGTTGTTCATTGCGGTGGACGATCTGAACGACTGGGTCGGCTGCTTGGGTGGGCATCCGCAGGCGAAAACGCCGCACATTGACGCGCTGGCGGCGCGGGGGGTCAATTTCACGCGCGCCTATTGCGCCTGCCCGGTTTGCAATCCTTCGCGAACGGCCCTGATGCTCGGCCTGCGCAGCTCGACGACCGGCGTGTATCAAAACAACAACAACCGCCGCGATTCCAAGGTGGCGATGAGCGTGCCGCCACTCAACACCTATTTCCGCAGCCAGGGGTATTATGTGGCCGCCGCCGGCAAGATTTATCACGGCGACGGCGACCAGTTCGGCGAGTGGGACGACTACGCGAATATTCGCGGCGGAGATCTTGCCCCGGCGGCGGGCACCAGTGGCGGCGTCGGCGGCATTCGCTTCGCCCCGGTCGATGCGGCCGACGAAGAGATGCACGATTATCGCACCGTCAGCTACTGCATCGAGCAGCTAGAGCGGAAGCACGACAAGCCGTTCTTTCTGGCTTGCGGGCTGCACAAGCCGCACATGGCCTGGAACGTGCCGCGAAAGTATTACGATCTGTTTCCGCTGGATAAGATCGAGCTGCCCAAGGTGCTGGAGACCGACCTCGACGACCTGCCCCCCGCCGGCTTGCGGATGGCCCGGCCCGAAGGGGACCATGCCGAGATGCTGCGATCGGGCCGCTGGAAAGAGGCGGTGCAGGGCTACCTGGCCGCGGGCGCGTTTGCCGACGCGATGGTCGGCCGGCTGATGGAGGCGGTCGATAAGAGCGCCTACAAAGACAACACGATCATCGTCTTTTGGGGAGATCACGGCTGGCACCTGGGCGAAAAACAGCACTGGCGAAAGTTCGCCCTGTGGGAAGAAGCGACGCGGGCCCCGCTGATTTACGTGGCGCCGGGCGTCACCCAGCCGAACTCGACGTGCGAGCGGACGGTCGATTTTATGAGTATCTATCCCACGCTCTGCGAGTTGGCCGGTTTAGAAATCCCCAAGCACAACGAAGGGGTGAGCGTTGCCTCGCTCCTTAAAAATCCCAAGGCAGAGTGGGATCAGCCGGCGCTGACCACGCACGGGCGCAACAACCACGCCGTGCGCAGCGAGCGGTGGCGCTACATTCGCTATGCCGACGGCGGCGAGGAATTGTACGACCACGCGGCGGACCCGAACGAATGGAAGAACCTGGCGGCCGACCCGGCGCGGGGCGGCGTCATCCGCGATTTGAAGAAGCACTTGCCGGAGCAAAACGTCGAGGATTCGCCAACCAAAGGGGGAAAGGGGAAGAAGAAAGGGAAGCGCGCGAAGTAGGCGAGCGGGATGCGTCAGCTTCCCGATGGCTCTTCCAGCCCGCGGCGGACAAACGCGAACTCGAAGCCGCGGGGCGAGACATAGATGCACTGCATGCCGCTCGCTTTCACTTGCTCGATCAGGTCGAGTCCCTGGCGAAACGAGCGGCCGCGGAAGTGGTAGTGGATTTCGACGAGCAACTGGTCCACGCGGATGCCGCTGGCCAAAATATCGGGAATTGCTTCAAACTCGCTCCCCTCGACGTCGAGCTTGAGCACGTCCAGCCTCTGGTGCCCCAGCCGCTGCATGATCGTTTGCAGGCGATAGACCTGGCCTGGCACGGGCGGGGCTCGGTTGAAAATGCCGCGCGGCGACTGCGTGAAGTGGGTGCTGCCCGCTTTGCGGGGCGGGTAAAAGTCGAGCGTGCCGTCGAAATTGGAAATGCCCCAGGGATGAAACACAAACGCCGCCGGCAATTGCTGGCGCTCGACCCAGGCGATGCTGGCCGGGGTGGGATCGAAGGCATGTACACGCGCGCCGAACTGCTCGATCATCGTCAAGTCCCAGGCGATGTTGTCGCCCACGCCGAACGAATAGATCACGCTGTCGGGGCGAATGCCGGCGGGCCAGAGCGCCCAGTCGCCAAGCTTCTCACACCGATAGTCTGTCGCTTCGAGCACGCCCGCCCGCTGCAACCGCCGCTGCCGAATCGCGCGCTTCAGGTATTTGAGCATCGGAACCTCCTTGTCGCGAATGTCTCCAAGTTATTGCGACTCCCCCTCGACTGCCTGCAGGGCCTCGAGCACGTGGGCCACGATGGTTGGCATTTGCCCCGGCTCGGCGAACGGCGAGAGCACGTACGACTTGAGGGCCGAGATCGGCTCGCCGTAGTCCGACGATCGGTAATTGTCGGTGAAGCCGATGGCCACGCCGCGGCCGGCAAACGCCGCGTCCGAAACCCGCTGATAGATCGCCCGGTTCAGGTCGTTGTGCCGGCGGAGCTGGTCGCGATAGGCGGGGTCGCACTGCTCGCGCTGTTTGACGACGAACGTGTCGGTCCCCGGCGGAAAGGCGCGAAACAGCGTCACCGGGCCGAAGTTTTCGTCGCTGACGATCGACAGCTCGGGGCGGGCGGCGATCAGCTCGCGCAGCAGTTCGGCCATTTCGACCGAGTGCCCCACCAGCGTGCGAAACCCTTCTTTGCCCAGCAGCAGCAGATTGGCCAGGGCCGCCATCACGCCGGTGGCGCTGCGCGACGTTTCGAGCGTGAACATTCCCGGATGATATTGCCCCGTGTGATAGAGGTAGGGCATTTGGCTTCGCTCGCGGACCAGCGTGCCGAAGTCTTCCCGATTGCGGAGCAAAAAGAGCGACGAGATGTACGGGGCAAACCCCGTCTTATGAAAATCGACCCCCAACGAATCGGCCAGTCCAAGCTGGCCAATCCGGCTGGCAGCGGCGGCGAGGGCCCGCACCGTGCGGCCGCGAAACCCCAGCGGGTTGGCGGCAAAGTCGTAGTCGCGAAAGACCGACCAGGCCCAGCCGATCACCGCGTCGGCGTGCAGGTGGGGCCGGTAGTCGAGCCGGCAATCCACCACCAGCCGCTCGCGCAGGGCGTGGATGGCCGCCAGATCGTCGATGCCGAAGGCGTCGGTCGTGCCCAGCGTGGCAATGATCGCCGCGATGCGCGCGCCGCCAGCGATCGCCCGGCGGGCAGCCGCTTCGAGCGCTGCCACGTCGATTGAGTTGTCGCGATGCGTGGGAATCGAGATGACGTTCTCTTGGCCGATCCCCAGCCAGCCGGCGACGTTCAGGCAGGCGTAGTGACCGTGCTCGGAGCACAGCACGACCGCCTGGCCGTTGTATCCCCGCCGCAGCGTGTGGGGAATCGCCTTTTCGAGGCCGATCTTAACGCCGTAGAGCAGCGTTCCCGTGCCGCCGAAGGTGAAGACGCCCCCCGCTTGCTCCGCCTCGTAGCCCACCAGACGCGAGACCATCGAGGCGACGCGCACCTCGGCTTCGGAAAATCCTCGGCCGCTCTCGTCGCTGCACAGGTTCGGGTTGTACATCGACGGCAGGACGACGCCGATGATGCTGGCGATCGACGGGTGGGCGACGACGTTCACCTGGCTGCGCGGATGGCCCGCGATCAACATGCCGTCCAGACAGTGAACCAGTTGCGGGATCACCTCTTCCAGCGTGCGGGATTGCTCGGGCAGTTGGGCCGCGGTTGCCGCGACATAATCGGGTTCGCGGGGCGTGCCCAACAAAGGTGCTTGCGACTTGAGCGCATCGACCCGGTCGAGCGTGCGCAATAGCGAAAACACGACGTAGCCATCGTGGACCGGGTCCGACACCGGCGCGGGGAAGGCCGCGCGCAAGCCCATCAGGCGATCTTGATAAAGCGGCGTCATGCTGCGCCGCCTGAACTATCGACGGCCGCGGCCGCCGCGACCGCCGCGATGACCGCGGTCGGGACTGCTCGAGCGAACCGACAGGTTCGCATCGACCAGCACGCCAATCGCTTCCTGCCAGGTAGGAATCCGCCGGTGAACGGCATGGCCACCCGACGATTCCAGGTCGTCCGGCTCGTCTTCCAAGTCGCGATCGTCGAGCGGAGCAGCCGACCGACTTGGGGCCGGGGGCCGAGAAGCGGAGGCTCGCACCGGCGGAGCCGCTGCTCGCGCCGGCGGGGCCGCGGGATACTCGTCCTCGTCGTCCAGGTCGAGATCGAGATCGAGATCGTCGCGCTGACGGATCGGGCGCGGCTCGGGGCGATCTCCCCGACCCTCGGCTCCTCGAACCTCGGTTCGCGGGCTGCGGGGCTCAGCCTGGCCTTCTTGGCCCTCTTGGCGACGACCACCGCGACCGCGCCGACGGCGGCGGCGGGGCCTGCGCCCCTCCTCGCCATCGTCTGGGCCTGTCGCCGGCGAGGCCGGCGTCTTGGTAGGAGGCGGCCCTGCATCGCCGAGATCCAGATCTTCAACCTCGCTGAAAATATCGTCATCCAGTTCGTCCAACCGCGGCGGCAGCTCGCCCTGCGGGCGCTTGGGAGGCGGGGACGCATACGAATCTCTCCGCGGGATACTTTCGGGGCGTCCACCCCGCCGCGCGCCACCACGAACCTCATCCCGGCGGCCATCTTCGCGGACGCCATCTCGTCGGCCTTCGTCGCGCCGGCTAACTTCTCGGCGCCCCTCTTCTCGCCGGGCGGGTTCAGCACGCGTTTCTTCAACCCGGCTTTCGGCGGCGCGATCCTCGGACACGCGGCCTTCGTCAGCGCGGCCTTCAACAGCGCGGCCTTCAACAGCGCGGCCTTCAACAGCGCGGCCTTCTTCGGTACGCCCTTCGCTCCGACGTCCGCCACGCCCACCCCGACGCCCGCCACGCCCCCCTTCGAGTTCGCCCCGGTCGCTGCTCCGGGGTCGATCCTCTTCCCGAGGACTGCGCGGTCGATCCTCTTCCCGAGGACTGCGCGGTCGATCCTCTTCTCGAGGACTGCGCGGCCGATCCTCTTCTCGAGGACTGCGCGGCCGATCCTCTTCTCGAGGACTGCGAGTTGCGGCCGTCTCGCGCGGCGGTGGCGCCGGTGGTTCCTCGTCCAGGCGCAGGTCGGAATCGCTTTCTACGTCGTAGTCGAGCACGACGGAGTCGTCGTCCTCAAAATCGCGCTGGGGGGGCCGCGGAGGAGGAGGAGGAGGAGCAGGTCGCCGCTCCGAACGCTCGCTGCCAAGTCCCAAGACATCGACCTCCCGCGACTTCTCTCCAAACATATCGTCGAGCTTGTTGCGCGGGGCCGCCATCGCCGGACCGAAAGCCGGGGGTGCCGCCTCGACGCGGGGCGCGGGGCGCTTGGTCTGTGGCGGCGGGGCTGGCTTGGGTGGTGGAGCGGGTTCGGGAGGAGGAGTTGGTTCGGGGGGCACTTCCAGGCCCAGCGAGCCGGCCACCGACGACCAGTGGCTTTTTGGAGGGGCCGCCGGCTTTGGCTTGGGGGCGGGTCTAGCCCGCTCGACCGCTCGCGCCGGGGTCGGCGCTGCTGGGGGTGGCGGCGGCGTTTCCGCGACGGGGGCGGTCTCGGCAGCGGGCTGCGAGGTTGGCAGGCCGAGCGTTTCGAGAAGCGAATTCCAGCGGCTGGTCTTGGGCGAATCGGCCATGTCGGGTCGGTATCCGGTCGCAGGGAAGTAGGCGTGTTACACTGAGGGAATGCTTGCAATATAGCGGGCCGGGGGCGGGCCGCAAAGTCACAACGGGCACGAACTTGGAAATGATCTGGGATCGTGGAGGCACCATGCAGTCTCAAGAGAAATCCCCGGGTGCCACGTCCCACGCTTGCGTGGGCGTGCTCGCGCTGCCGTTCACACGCCCACGGAGTTGGGGTCGAAACGAAGGTCAACGACACATCGGCCGTGGGCGTGGCACCCGAATTCTGAGTCTTGACGAAGCACCAGGCCGCCGGCTGGGGCTCGCTCTGCTGCTGGCGGTGTTAACTTCCGGCCCGGTCGCCGGGGCCGCCGAACTGGCTCGATTCCACAGGACCGGCCGCCACATGGGGGTTGAGTTTGAGGTGGTACTGTACGCCCCTTCCCAGGAGCAGGCGAGCGCCGCCTTGGACCAGGCGTTTGCCCGCATCGCCCAACTCGACCGATCGCTCAGCGATTACGATCCGGCCAGCGAACTATCGCGGCTGAGCGCGACTTCAACGATCGCGCCGGGAACCGCTGGATCGACCCCCCCGCCGACAGCCCAGCCGGTGATATTGGGGCCGGATTTGTGGCAGGTGCTCGTGGCTTCGCAGGAGTTAAGCCAGCGATCCGACGGGGCGCTGGACGCGACGATTGGCCCGCTCACGAAGCTGTGGCGGCGCGCCCGACGGCAGAAAGAGCTGCCCTCGCAAGATCGCCTGGCCGCGGCCCGGGCCGCGGTGGGCCACGCCTACTTGCGGCTCGACCCGAAGCAGAAAACCGCTCAACTGCTGAGGCCCGACATGCGGCTCGATCTGGGGGGGATCGCCAAGGGCTTTGCCGCCGACGAAGCGCTGGCCACAATCGCCAAGCTGGGCCTCGCGCGGGCCCTGGTCCGGGCCAGCGGCGACATTGCGGCAGGCGAACCTCCGCCGGGCGAAACCGGCTGGCGAATCGGCTTGGCACCGCTCGATCCGGACGACCCACCGACCCGCTTCGTGCGGCTCGCGAATCGGGCCATCTCGACGTCGGGCGACGCGCGGCAGCACCTGGTGGTCGATGGGCGGCGCTATTCGCACATCATCGACCCGCGCACCGGGATGGGCGTCGGCGGCCGGTCGAGCGTCACCGTCATCGCACCCAGCGGCATCGTTGCCGACGGCTTGGCAACGGCGGTCTCCGTCTTGGGGCCTGAAGCGGGCCAGAGGCTAGTGGAAAAATATCCCGCAGCCGCTCTGTTCGTGGTGTCTGAAGGCGAGCAGGGGGAGCAAATCGTGCAAACCAAGAATTTTGCCAGTTTCCTCGAGCGGTAGACTGTAGGTCCCGACCGCCGGGCGGGACAGAAGGATGCCGCGATGCATCGCAGTGCGCGACCAATGGTCGCGGCTATGCAGTGCATTTACGCCAGGGTCGCGGCATCGCAGTGCATTTATGCCAGGTCGCGGTCTTCAAACAGCGTCAGGGCGAGCAGCATGGCCACCGAGCTATACAAGACGCAGTACACCAGCGCCCAAGCCAGATAAGTGGGCGGCACGTTCACGCCGGCCGCCACACTGGCTTGAATGTTGAAGTGGTCGAGCACCGGCAACACCGTGGCAATCAGCCGGCCGAAGAATACGACCGGCGGCAATTGCTCGGCGACCACCTGCGACTGCACCATCAGCGGCGTTAAATGTCCCAGGACATAGACGGTGAAGCTGATAATGAAGTTGGCCAGGGTGGGCAAGCGGGTCGAAATGGCGACGCTCAAGGAGGTCATCACCAGCATTTCCAGAAACACCAGCACCAGGCCCGGCACCACTTGCACCATCTCGGCATAACAGTTTTGCCAGGTCGGCTCGGTCTGCGTTTGCACCTGGTTCGGGTCACTCTGAATCTTGTAGTTTCCTTCCCGACTGTCGTACACCGGCTTGTAGGCCACGGTGATCAGCAGCAACAGCCCGAGCATGACGATCATCAGCCCGACCGACCAACCAATGCCGGTGAACTTGCCCAGGATGAACGAGCGGCGGCTGACCGGTTTCGAGAGGACGGTTAAGGCGGTCTTTCCCTCGACTTCGTCGGCCACCGACGAACTGGCCGCCCACACCGCCTGAATGATCGACAGGACCAGGATCAGGGTCAGCCCCGAGTCCTTCAGCATTTTGATGTCGCTGCTGAGCGTGAAGTAAGGAATGTAGATGAACAGGATCAACGCGAAGATCCCGATCGCCATGATGATCGCGTAGAGCGGCTGGGCGATTTCGGACTTGGCGGTCGAAAGGGCGACCGCCGCCAGCTTGGGAGTGGCGGCGCGCTGGAACAAATAGACGAAGAAAACGCCGGCCATCGCGAGGGCGACAATCGGCACTAGTTTCATCTGCGGATGGGCCACCGCTCGTCTGGCGGTCAGCTTTACTTGGGCGGGTGAATTGCCCAGGTTCTTCGCATACAGCTTCGTGACATCGTCGTCGCGGAACGGGTTGCTCCCTTGCGAGGCTCGCCGCCAGGTTTGTGGCTCGCCGGGGGTAACCTCAAGGGTTACGGCGACTTGCGACTGCTCGCTGAACGGATCGGTGCGGATGCGAACCTTTTGATCGGTCTGGATGGAAAGCTCGCTGATCTCGGTGCGGCGGAACGAGACGGGCAATTCGACTTCCGGCGGTTCGTCGAACGCGTTGGGGGCACCCGCGACTTCGTACGTCCGAACGATCGCCCCCTCGGTCGCCAGCACGGGGAGCCGGGCCAGGCTGTCGAGCATTTCCACCGGTTCGCGGACGACGAACAGCCCCAACACGGCCAGCACCGACATGACCGCGGCGGTGATGAAGAGCGGCCACAGCACCCCTTCGCGAATGGCGATGCCGGTTTCCGCCAGGGCCGCGCGGCTCATCAACGTGACCACCGCGGTGGCCAACAGCCACGACGCCAGCAAGGTGCCCGCCATGGCCCACAGGGTATCGAGCAGACCGCTGGTGTCTGCCGCTGGCACATTCGCTGCCGCGGCGGGTTGGTTCGCCGCGGCCTGGTTTGCCGTGGCCCCGCCGACATCGGTCAGACTGGGAATCAAAACCAGGGAGGCTGCGAAGATCGCGGCGGTCAGGACTCCGATGGCAATCCACCGTGGCCGCGGCGACTCAGTCATCGTGCCGATGCCGGGAATCGCCGAGACGAGACGCAGCAAGCCCCACAGTGCCGCGCACAACACCAAGCCGGCAAGTCCGCCCAGGCAGAGGATCCACAGCGGCGTCAGCCAGTTGACCATCCCGTCCGACAGTTGCAGGCGGAGGCTATTGAAGATGTCGCCAAACAGAAGGCATTCGTTGGGAAACGACATAAGTGCAGGCTATAAAACGATAAAGGGTTGTTCCGCCGGTCGCGGGCACTGGCGGGATGTCGGGAGGAACGACCACTCGACCGGTACGCCGCTAGCGACGCCTTGGTTCGAGCCAAACTCAAGCGGCGAGCAACTTTGCGTCGCGGCCAATCACCCAAGGCAACATTGCCATCGTAATCGCCCGCTCCCGCAATGGCCTAGTGGTGCGATTGTTAAGCTACCCAAGAAGGCAAAAGTTGAAGTGGACGTATTGACAGATTTCTCGTTGACATGTACAATTTCGTACATACACTGGGGCGCGGAGCGTGCGCGCCGGGCTCCTTGGCAATTTGGTTGATCGTTAAAAAAAGCGGCAACGCCGTCGGCGGTTACCGTGCTCGCGGCGACGGCCCGAGCTTCAAACGCCAAGGCGCAGAGCGGCGCAAGGGCGCAAAGAGAACTGGGAGAACTTCTTGGTTCGATTCTTTGCGACTTCGCTCCCTTTGCCCCTTTGCGTTAAATAGAGATGACGTTGCCCCGCCCGGCTGTTCTGCGCCAAAAACCGTCGGCACCCGACGTTCGTTACGCTGATCGGTCTGATAAGCGAAACGAGTTTGGCTAATCGCTAATCAGGGCGTAAGTGTTGCCGTGCGAACGACTTGCAACTGAGTAGCGAAACCCGTACTGCCGAAAAAAAGTCGAACAGCGATTAGCGAAACCAGCTATTGCGGCGCAACGACTTAGGCGATCTCGAACGAACTGAATTGACCGGTGGCCTGCTCCTGGGAAACGGTCTTGTGCCGGATGTTGTCCCGCATTCGCTCGGAGATGGCCGTCAGAAAGCGCTCGACCTCGCCGGCGGCCCCTTCGGCGACCAACTGCACCCTGCCGTCGTCCAAATTGCGCACAAACCCCGTCACAGCAAAGCCTTGCGCGATGTGCCGAGCCGTCCAGCGAAAGCCGACGCCTTGCACCCGGCCCGTATAAAACACTTCGAACCTGTGCGCTTCGTCGCTGGTCGGTTGGTCGGTCGTCATGGTTGCCGTTGGAAGCGGGAGGTCGAGAAGAAGGATGCAGAGCCAGCCGATTGCCTGGAGAATATCATCCTGCGGACGGGCGCCCAGCGACCCTCACCCCCCCAGTCTGCCTTGTGCGGACGGGGGCCCTTTCGTAACATTCGCCGCCCGTAGCTGGCAGACGATGCCGGCGCGGGGCTTTATCCAGCTCGATTGTGTTGAAAACATCGCGGTGGAATATGCGTGAGCAATGCTCTTGGCATCGGTCGCCGCGCCGTTGGCGGGTTATCGCCTTGGCCTGCGCGGCAATCTGGCTAGGGGGTTGCGCTTCGGGCGGCTGGATGGCGAGTCTGAGCGACGAAGAACTGCCGCTCGACGAGCTGCCAACCACTCCGTATCCAACGGCGGTACGCAGCCCTGCTTCAGAAGACGTGGCGGCGGAGAGTGCGAGCGAGCCGCCAGCGACGTCTGAAAACGAGTCCGTGGCAAAGCCGGTGGCAGACGTGGAGGATCCGCCCGCCAGCGCTGCCCCGCCAGCCTCGTCGAAAGCCCAGGAACCGCCTAAACCCATTTCAACCCGGCCAGCCGGGCTGGCGCCGCTGGCGTTCGTACCTTCCCCGTTGCGGATGAATCGAGCGCCCGAGCCGATTGCGGTGCAAATGCCGCCGGCTGGCGCTCCGGCAGCCGCCGATCAAACGCCCGCTACGCCACCACCCGCTGCGACCTTTGCGGACAACGGCACCCCCGGTCTGGCGCCGATCGTTTCTCCGCAGGAAACGCTGATCGCGGCGGCTGCGCCCGCGGTTCTTTCGGTCGCTGCAACGGCGGCAGCCAGGCCGGCGACGCTTCCCGCGATCGAGCAATCGCCCGCAGACCGCCTGGCCGCCCTGACTCAGCAGCGAGACGTGCTGATTGCCATGCTCGAAGACGAAATCCAGGTGCGCAAGGCCCAAGCGGCAGAAGATGCTGACTTAGCCCGGCTGGAGCAGGAATTGCGGCTGCTGTATGCGGCTGCCCGCCGAACCGACGATGCGGCCCGAGCGGTCGAATCGCTAAATCCGTCGGAGCGAGAGGCATACAAGCACTTGATGTTCGGCTTGTCCACCTGGCTGACCGAGGAGACGCACCGAGCGCCGCTGCGGAATGCCCGCGTGATGCGCTCGCTGCGCGAGGCGTCGAGTGAGCTGGCCGCGGCCAGCAAACTGGACCTGCGCAACTTGGCGCTGTGCGAGCGGGTGGAAAGTTTTGGCTGGTTCACCGAGTTTGCCCGCAACGACTTCGCTGCCAAGCAGCAGGTGATTTTGTACGTGGAAGTGAATAACTTCGTGGCCCTGGAGAAAAGCCCCACTGCGTTCGAGACCGAACTGCAAGGGCACTACCAGATATTTGACGCGCGCGGCAACATCGTGGCCGAACGCAAGCTGCCCCTCGATCGCGAGTTGTGCCGGAACTATCGCCGCGACTATTTTCTGGCCTACCCGATCTACATGCCCGATGGCATTGCCGCGGGCCAGTATCGGCTAGAATTGACCGTCGAGGATCTGAAAGCGACCCAGGACTACCAGGGTCGCAAATTCGGCGAAGGGATGATCGAATTCACCATTCGTAATTGAAAGGATCCCACGACAGCAGCGCGTCAAACGGGGGCGGATGGGTTCATGGCCGACAAGCAACCTTGGTATCGAGAGGGGCTCCGATTCACCTGCTCGCAGTGCGGCGATTGCTGCACCGGCGCGCCCGGGCACGTGTGGGTCAATAACGAAGAGATCGCCGCCCTGGCCCAGTTGGTCGGGCAAGCGGCGGAGGCCTTCGAAGCGACCTACGTCCGCCAGGTTGGCGCCCGCAAAAGCCTCAAGGAATTTGCCGGCGGCGACTGCGTGTTCTTCGATCCTCAAAAGCGGGGCTGCACGGTCTATTCCGCCAGGCCTAGCCAATGCCGCACCTGGCCCTTCTGGGATTCGAACTTGAAGACGCCGGAAGATTGGAAACAGACCTGCGTCGCTTGTCCCGGCAGCGGGCAGGGCCAGCTACACCCGCTTCAACAGATCGAAGACCAGCGAAAAGTGGTGAAAGTTTGAGTCGTCTTTTGCCCGACGTATGGGTGGTTCGGATTGTGCCGATTCCGAAAGCTGGCGAAAGTTTGTGGATTCTCTGGAGATTGCCGGTTATCGGGTCGATCTAGGGTGGAGGATTCTCGAATACTGCCGGCAGCGGAGCGTTGCCGGAGGCTGGGAAGAATCGACCTTAGTTATTTCGTGGCAACGCTTTACGTCGCGAGCAGTGATGCAGCGGTCGGTTCGTGACTGTAAGTCATTGGTCCGATTGATGTTAAGCTTCGCACGGCGAAGGCGGCATGGTCCGCGACATCGCACTTACCGAAACGTTCGTTAAACGACTTACGACTAGGAGCGACACCGCTGAGCTTGACTCTACTCTTTGTGGCATCTACACTTGGAACGATCGCGGGGCGTGCGACAGCAACATTTCCGCGATGCCGGTTGCCACCAAGTTGGAGGAGAGCGCAAACGTGACTAAGAAAGAGATCGTAAAGACGATTTCCGAAGAGATTGGTTTGACCCAACTCAAGACCAAGGAGATCGTTCAAAAAACGTTCAACGCGATTGTGGAGGCGCTGGTCGAAGAGCGACGAATCGAGCTGCGAAACTTCGGCGTGTTCGAGGTGAAGGAGCGAGCGGCTCGCAAGGCCCGCAATCCTCGCACCGGCGAACGAGTCGATGTCCCGGAGAAGTTCGTCGTCACCTTCAAGCCCGGCAAAGAGATGGAAGAGAAGGTTCGGGAACTGGAAGCCCAGAAACGAGCCCGCGAGCAGAACCACGACGGCGCGCCCGAACCGGCGGCACCGATTGAGCCCCCGGCGGAACAACCTAGCCAGCAGGCCTCGGCCTAGCGACGTGCGACCTTTCTCGGCGTCCGCTCGACCTGGGTCCGCTTCGCAACCTACACGTACATAATAAGTTACGCCGTACCGTCCGCTTTTTTTGGCGGGCACGGCACCTGCGAAACACTACGGGCGAGTCTTTCACGGAGGAAAGATCGATGCGGCGGATTATCTTGGCACTGGCTCTTGGCATGGCACTTTCGGCCAGCGTGGGCTGCTTCATTCCGATCTACAGCGGCGATCCCGCGGTTCGGACGCAGGAATTGATCTTCACCTCGGAAGACTTCCGCAACATCCTCGAAGAATGGCGGCGAATCTGGTTTCTCGACCAGCCCAGCCACCTGGCGCCGATGCGCGTGCACGGCGGCGTCTTGTAGCCCTGGGTCGTCGATCTAAACGGCTGGCGGTTCAATACTTACGCTCGGCGATTGGGCGCGGCCGTTGTCGCCTCCGCAGAGCCGGGATACATTCAGCTTCATGCTGGCTGTCCCAACCATGAACCCTGCCGGAACGACCGATCCGGGCCTCGATCTATCCGTCCAACTGGGACGCCTCTCGCTGAAGAACCCAATTCTTACCGCTTCGGGCACCTTCGGGTATGCCCGCGAGATGCAAGGGCTGGTCGATTTCTCGCGCCTCGGCGGCATCCTGCCCAAGACGGTCACCAAAGCGTCCCGCGCCGGCAACGCGCCCTGGCGGACGGTCGAAACTGCGAGCGGCTTGTTGAACTCGATCGGCCTGGACAACGACGGGATCGACGCCTTTCTCGAACATCACCTGCCGTACCTCCGGGAACTTCCCACGGCGATCATTGTCAGCATCGCCGGATCGAATCACGAAGAGTTCGTCGAGATGGCTCGCCAGCTCGACGGCCAGCCCGGCATTGCGGCGGTCGAGTTGAACATCTCGTGCCCCAATGTGGCGCACGGCGTCGATTTTGGCGCAGACGCCGGCATGTGTCAGCGACTGGTGAGCGCTGTCCGCAAGGCCTGTTCACTCCCGCTGCTGGCCAAGCTGACTCCCAACGTCACCCGCATTGCCGACATCGCCCGGGCCGCGGCCGATGGCGGTGCCGATGCGCTCTCGCTGATCAATACGGTGCTCGGCATGGCCATCGACTGGCGCCAGCGGCGACCGCTGCTGGGCAATGGCATGGGGGGCCTTTCCGGCCCGGCAATCAAGCCGATTGCCTTGCGGTGCGTCTATCAAGTCTCGCAGGCCGTGAAGACGCCGCTGATTGGCATCGGCGGGATCGCCACCATCGACGACGTGATGGAGTTTCTGGTTGCCGGGGCGTCGGCCGTTCAAATTGGCACCGCCAACTATTATGATCCGACGGTCACGATGAAGCTCGTCGATGCCTTGCCCGCGGCGCTCGCGCAGGCGGGCGCTAGCCGAGTCAGCGACGTCGTTGGCACGCTGCGTACTAGTTCCTGACCTCTGAACTCTGAACTCTGAACTCCGACTTCTGGCTCCTGACCTATGCGCGTTCTTTCCGGCATTCAACCGACCGGCCGCTTTCACTGGGGCAACTACTTTGGTGCCATCCGCCAGTACATCGACCTGCAACACGGCAATGAAGCGTACTATTTCATCGCCAATTTGCACGCGCTGACGACGGTGCGCGATCCGGCCGTCTTGCGGCAGAACACGCTCGACGCCGCGCTCGATCTGTTGGCGCTGGGCCTCGATCCCGCCAAAGCGACGCTCTTTGTGCAGTCCGACGTGCCCGAGGCGAGCGAACTGTGCTGGCTGCTGATGACCGGCACGAGCATGGGCCTCTTGGAGCGGTGCCACGCCTACAAAGACAAGAAAGACCGCGGCCTCGCCGCCGATGCCGGCCTGTTTACCTATCCCGTGCTGATGGCCGCCGACATTCTGGCCTACGACGCCAACGTGGTTCCGGTCGGGCAAGATCAGGTGCAGCACATCGAGGTCGCCCGCGACCTGGCGGGCAGCTTCAACCATCAGTTCGGCGAGACGTTCATCCTGCCGCAAGCCAAGGTGCTGGAAAGCTCGGCCAAGGTGCCCGGAACCGACGGCGAAAAGATGAGCAAGAGCTACAACAACACTATCGAGATCTTCGAAGAGCCCAAGCTGGCGCGCAAAAAGGTGATGCGAATCACCACCGACTCACGGGCCATGCACGAGCCCAAGCCGCCCGAGACCGACCCCTTGTTTCAGCTCTATTCGCTGTTTGCCAGCGACCGAGAGCGCGACGAAATGGCCCTGCTCTATCGCCGGGGCGGCTTCGGATACGGCCAAGTGAAAACGGCACTGGCCGACGTCGCCGAGCAGTTTTTCGCCGAGGCGCGGACCAAGCGGGCCGAACTGGCGGCCGATTCAGAGCGAGTCGAAGCGATTCTGGTCGATGGCGCCGCGCGCGCCCGGCGCAAAGCGGGGGCGGTGCTGGCCCGTGCGCAGAAGGCCTGCGGAGTCAAGCTGCGCTAGGCCCGACGCGCCAGCATCGGGCCCCTGCCGGCGGCAGGCTTACCGATCGTTACCAGGCGGCGGGGGAGGCAATTCGATCGTCGGCGGCCGATCGACCTTGGGCAGTGGCGGCGGAAGTTCTTCCGCGCCGGGCTGCGGCGGCTTCGCTTTCAGCGCTTTTTGCCCGCCGCCAAAGAGATCGAAGAATGGCAACTCGATCTTCGGCTCTGCCGGCGTCCGCTGAATGTCGAGTTCGGCTCGGGCGATGATCCGATCGCCATCCTTGATCAGGTGCGCATCGACGCCGCGAAACCACTTGAGCAGCGGCGCTTCAAAATCTTCGGGAATCGACGCCAGGCTGTGATTGTCCCAGGCGGTCGAACGCCAGTATTGTAGTCCGTCCCTATTTTCCTTCAGCTCGTACTTCCCGCCCAGCGGACAGATCAATTGTGCGTCGAGCAGGTCTTCGGCAACTTGGCGGGCCTCGTCCACCGGTACGTGCAGTTGTTGGTTCAAAGTCTGCAGCAGTTGCGTATTGCCGGCCGAGGCTTCCAGCCCTCGCATGTAGTACAGGCCGTTGACCCAAGGCTCGAACTTCGCTTGCGACAGGTCGCCCACGTGCAGGCGAATCTGGGCCTCGGTTTCCGCCTCGGCCACACGCAGTTGGGGCGTCACTTCGGCCAGCAACTTCGGATCGAAGGCCAGCACGCTGAAGCCGGCCCCTTGCCGCCGCCACAAACCAAACGGCAGCCGCGAGAAGCCGTTTTCGTCCGGCACGCTGCCGCCCAGGTTGAAAGGCAGGGCGTCCAGAAATCCCGCCGCCGGCCACGATCCAACGTAGCCCGGCGTGGTGCGGATCATCTGGAATGTCTTTAGCAAGCCCGTCGGCTGCAAATCGGCCAGCGGCGCCATGTCTTGAATGCCGAGAAACAAGTGATGCGGCGGGACCGACGGCAACAGCACGCCGCCGCGGGCCGAAACTTGCATCGAGACGATGTCGTTCTTGGCCGGAGTGACCAGTTCACGAGTGGGTGGCCCCAGGATCGAGAGCAACCAGCCGTACTTGGATTCGTCGAGCGGTGCCAGCTCGCCGTCGATCACCAGCCGCTCGCGATCGTCGTCGAGCGCGAAGCGCCGGATGCCGACCATCAAGGGATCCATCCGTCGCCAATCTTGGGCGTAGGCCGCGGTGAGCGACTGCACCCGCTCGGCTTCGGCGCGGGTGACGCCGCGAATGGCGACGTCGGGAATCGGCACAAAGTAGCCGCGCGCGCCGCGCCGCGAATCGAGCAATCCGTCGTCGGCGAGCAGCGGGCCGCTGCCATCGGGGCGGCGACCAAAGCCTCGCGGCAACAGTCCCGCCTCCACCAAGTCGTCCACGCTATCGCCGCGCACGTCTTCTCCCTGGGCGGCCAACCGGGCCAGTTGCAACAGTTCGATGTCGGTGACCGACTTCATTCGCCGTTCGAGTTCGACCTGGTAGGCCGGGCTCAGCAGTCCCTGAAAAAAAGCCGCGGAAAAATAGACGAAAATGGTGTCTTGCCGATCGAGCGGCATCGCGTCGCGAGCCATGCGGAACTCGTCCGACGCGCCGAGCGAGCCCCGGCCATCGCTCACTTCCAGGAACCGCTCGACGATCGACCGCGACGTGGAGACCAGGTGATAGTCGCCATCGACGGCATAGAACGACCGGACCCGATTGTCCGGCGTGGAGAGCAGCGAAACCTCGCGGCCCTCGATCGTCAGAATTTCTTCCGTCGCGCCGAATTCCTGCTCGCGCGCCAGGGCCCGCTTGCGCTGGCCCTGCAGATCGCTGCCGAGCACTTCGTTGCGGGCCTGAAAGAGCATGCCGATGGCGGCCCCCTCGTGGGTGAAAGTGTCGCGGCCAATGATCGCCACGTCGGCGATCACCCGATCGCCCAGCAGTTCGGCCAGCACGCTTTGTTCCAGCCCCAATTGCCGCTGCACCCGCTTGCTCATCGGGGCGATATAACTGCGCAGCGACACCATGCTGCTGATGTCGCCGCCGTATTCCTCGACCAGCCGGTTGAGCCACAGGTAGTTCGAAAATCGTCCGAAGCGGACGTAAAAGCACTCGTGCGGAACGTGCATGGCCAGCGGCTCGATTTCGGGCTGGGGCAGATCGGCGGGGAGCGGCAGCGGCGCCCAGCGTGCCGCGGGCGGCAAGGCAAGGTCGGCGGGTTCGCCAAAGTCGCCCCGGCCCAGCATCGTGTCGATCATCACCTCCGAACGGAGACGTTCCATGCTCAAGAGCAGTTCGACCGATTCGGTGGTGAGCGGCGGATTGTCGTCTGGCCGCAGGCGGTCGAGAAGCGGCGGTTCCAGCCCCAGACGACGGGAAAGCATCGTCGTCAGGTAGTCGTGAACGAGCGGCGGATGGTTGCCCGCAGCGCGTGCCTCGCGCGCGGTCGTGCTGTACTGACGCCACCAGGCGGTCAACTGCCGATCGAAAGCCCGCGGATTCGCGCGCACCGGTTGCAGCGAAAGCTCGATCGCGTCGGGCGTGTAAAGGGTAATCTCGAGCGGCGCTTCCCCGCGAAACAGAAAGTACACCGTCGCAGCGCCGGCGGGACGGTCGGTCGGATCCCCCAGCACTTGGCCAATCAGCCGGCCGAGGAGCCGCGTTCCCACGGCCGGATAGAGCACGCGGCCAGCGCGATCTTGAATGACCACCCGGTTGAGGTCGATGGCGACCTCGGGCCCGCTGACGGTGATTCGCGCCACGCCAAACGGCCGGCCGACGAAGGCCTCGCCTTCGACGCGGGCATAAGCGGCTGCTTGCAGGCTCGGCAGCACGGCGGCTGCCGCCAGCAGGGCGACCAACTGGGGTTGGCGAAGATTCATCAACTGCTCCTTCCGATCCGGATAGGCGGTACATACCGGTCAGGAAAAAACGGATTGTTATTCCGCCTTTCCAGAGTCCGATTTCAAGCGGAGGGCTCTGGGTTAGGCAACATTGTACCCCCCGACGCGAATGCAGGATGCCGGGGAACCGGTCCCCGGATCACGAAGCAACCGTTGCGCCGTAAAAACTCGACAAAGCGTCTGGATTTCCGTTACAGTGAGCCGCAGCGCGGTGCTGGCGCGGGCCAGCGGCCCGGAATCGCGACGGAAGGTCTGCAAAGGCATCCCGAATGGGCGACGAACTTCTGGCCTTTTTGTGCGGGCTCGCCTTTTTCCTGGTCGTCGTCACCGTCGTCGGCCACTTGCTGTGGCTGCTCGCTGCCGCCATTTTCCGCTCGATTAGCGGCGAACTACGGCCCCAACCAGTATCTACCGGGAGACAGTGCGCCCAGTGCGGGGCCGCGGCGAGCGTGCAGGGGGGCCGCTGCACGGCTTGCGGCGCGGTGCCGGCGATCGTGCCAGGAGAGGCGCAGCGCGAAGAGCTAAAGAGCACGGCCCGGCAATTATGGCGGCTGCTATGGGAGCGCCGCATCTCGCAGCGGCAATACGACGAGATGATGGTTCCCGTCATGGCCGATTTGTCGCGGCAGGCCGTGCTGCCACCCGCGACATTGCCGATCAACGCCGACGACAGCATCGTCGATGCGCAACTCGTCGAAACACCCGCGCCAATAGCCGGGACCGAACCTGGTCCCGGAGTGCCGCCAGGAATGCCTCTACCGCGAAAGCCCACGGCTCGGCAGGAGCCTCGCCCTCCCGAGTTACCTCCCCCCGTCTTTGTTGAGCCTCCCCGGCCGGCCCGCTCGCTGGCCGACATGCTGCAGAGCTTCATGGAGGAGAGCAACATTCGCTGGGGAGAAATCCTGGCGGCCCTGCTGATTGTGCTCAGTTCCGTCGGGCTGGTGATCAGCCTGCGAAACCAGCTCAAATCCATTCCCTATTTTCCGGCGCTCTTGTTTACGGTCTTCACGGTTTCGTTCCACGGCGCGGGAATCTATACGCTGCGCCGCTGGAACCTGCACGCGGTCAGCCGCGTCATTCTGATCATCTCGCTGCTCTTGGTGCCGCTCACCTTTAGCGCGGCGGTGGTGATGTCGGGCTCGGGCGAGTCGCAGCGGGCCGTGACCGACCCGCTGT
Organism: Pirellulaceae bacterium; assembly: GCA_040901775.1. Classification (GTDB taxonomy): domain Bacteria; phylum Planctomycetota; class Planctomycetia; order Pirellulales; family Pirellulaceae; genus CAYLLN01. Next base: position 46,987 of record JBBDYF010000267.1, read on the forward strand.
TTCTGGCGGCTCTGGTCGTGGGGACGGCAATTTTTGCTTGGGTTACGCTTTCGGCCAGCGGCGAACTGGTCGGCGAAGGCAAATGGCGGCTCGCCATCGGCGTGCTCGGCTGCTCGCTTTCGCAGGTGGCTATTCAGCGGATCGACCTGGCCACGCTCGGTTTCTGGGGGTTGCATCTGGCCGCCGGCATTCCGCTGGCTTGCTTTTTGGCCGCGACCGGCGGGCAACTGCTCCGTTGGCGCGCCGCGCCGCAACTTTCCCGCCGGCGAACGAATCAGATCTTCCTGGTGCTGGGAATCGCACTCTTTGCCCTGCTGGCGCCGCTGGCGCTGTTGCTGATGCGGGCCGAACCTCGCTGGTTTACCGCTGCCCGGCTGAGCCCCGCTCTGAGCCTGGCCGCCGCCATGATTTTGGCGCTGGGACTGTTGGTGCATCGCCGCACGACGGCCCGCGACCTGGCGACGTTGCAAACCGCCGGCACCGCCATTGGGTTCTGCGGCGGCTTTTTGCTGCTGGTGCTGGTCGGCCTGGCCTGGCCCGAACCCGAACTGCTGTGCGCCGTGGGCATCGTCAATGCCCTGGTCCTGTTTGGCTTGGCGATTGGCGGACGGCTGGATTGGCTGCACGCGCCGGCGATCGCTTGCGCCGCCTTGGCCGCGGTGATCGGGCTGCACCTGGCGCAGGGTCACTTCGCTGATCGTAGTGCGCTGGCAATTCGAATCCTCGAAGCGACCTTGATGGCCCGCACCAGCCTGCTGCTCACTGGGCTGGCAGCGCTGGCGGGCATGCTGGCCGAATGGCTGCGGCGTCAGCAGCGCGAGGAATCGACCGTCTGGCTGGCCGGCGCGGCCGTTCTTTCGATCCTGAGCATCGCGATTGCGGCCGTCGCCGGTTTCGTTCCCATCCGCGGCTGGCAGCAAGACGCCGACCTGGCGGCACCGCTGATCGTGCTTTATGGCGTGGCATTCATCTTTGCCGGCCCCCTGACCCGGCGGCCTGCCCTCGTTGCTACCGGCTCATTTCTGCTCTGGGCAGGATTGGTGCAGGCGACGACTTTCAATACGACCATTCGCACCGCGCTCGCCGCGCAAAACCTGCTCCCCGAGCGGAGCATTTTGGTGGCGACGTTGCTGCACGCGGCGATCACCGCGGGAATCGCCCTCGCCGCCGTCGGTCGGCAGATCGCTGCCGGCCGCGCACAATTTCGCCGCTGGGAGCATTCCGAGCGCGCGGAACATTTGGTTTGGCCTTTGTCGGCTGGAGCGGCAGTTTCGCTGCTCGCCGTGCTACCAGCAATCTGCTGGGTCTGGAACGGCGAGCTCGCCTGGCATTCGGCTTATGCGCTGTCGGCCGCCGCGGCTTGGGGGGCTGTCGCCCTGGCACAGCGCTGGAAGTGGGCTGTGTCGGGATTGCAAGCGATGCTGGTCCTGGCCCCGGCACTGTTGGCCGCCGATGCCTGGCAGGCCCATCGCGCCAACGATCCGTGGTGGGGAGCCCAGCATCTGGATTTGCAGTTGATCCAGCTCGCCCTGGCCGCGATCTTTTGGAGCGCCACCCGCCGCCTGTCTAGCCGCAGCGAGCTCGCACGCGATCTGCTGACTGCGCCGTGGCCCGCGGTCGATCAGGTATTGCTCGGCTTCGCGACCCTCGCCACGCCAGCGCTGTGTTTTCTTTGGTCGCTGAACGACCTGGCCGGGGAACTTGGTTTTGACGCCTCGTATCGCGCGGCTGGATTTCCTGGCACTGAGTTATCATCGCTCGTCGGACGCGGATTCGTATTGCTGCTGGTTTTGCTGCTGGCCCTCGTGGCTTGCTGCTGGGAGCGCGTGACGGCCGCGGCCTTAATTGGCCTGGGAATTGCCTCGTTCGCCGCGGTCTTTCTGATTGCCCAATTCTGGGACGAGACCGACGCCGTCGCCTCCGCCGTCCGTTGGGCAGCCGGCGGCTATGCCCTCGCCTGGGCTCTGCCATTCGTCTTTCGCCGGCAGCTTGCCATTGGCGCCAAGCGGCTGGCGTGGTTGCGCTGGGAACGAAAAACTGCCGCCAGGGGAACGCCGCCACTGACGTTCTCACTGGGTCTGGCGCAGTGGTACTGCTTCCAGCCGCTGCTGCTCGGCGGCGTGACGGTTCTGGCACTCGCCACGCTCGCCGTCGCGCAAATCGCCAGCGGAGTGCCGCTGCGTGGGCCGGGGATCGGCTCGATCTTTCACCAGATCGGTCCCACTGCATCCTACGCGGGGCCGCTGCTGGCGCTGGTCGCCGTTTTGCTGGCTTACGCGGTTCGCGAGCGGCAGGCGGGATTCGCCCTGGGGGGCTCGGCCGTCTTTCAACTTGCCGCGAACCTGGCGTTCCTGTTGTATGTGACCACGACGCCGGCCTTGCCCCCGGCCATTCGCTGGATCGAGTGGCTGCAATGGAACTCGATCGCGGCAGGAGCGTATGCATTGGTCTGGCTGGGCCTGCGGCGCTGGATACCTGGCGGACGAATCCTGCTCGACGTGCAGACGGTCGCGAGCGCCGCTCTCACGTTCTGCCTCGCGGCGTGGGGGGTGCAAGCGATTGCCATCCATCCACTCACTCCACCGCCCGAAACGGCCCAGATCGGAGCATGGCTCAGTTATGCCGCACTCGCGCTGGCGAGCGCAGGCATCGGCTGGCAATTCGCGCCGCGACTGAAGCACGCCGGCGATCTGGCGGTATGTTTGGCCACCGCGCTCGTTCCGCTGGTTGCTTGCTCGCTCGACGCACGAGACACGGCGCGCCACTGGTATGCCTACCACACGCTGCTGTGCGGCTGGCTGGCCCTGGGAATGCTGGCGACCGCGGCCATTGCGATGCGGCGCTATGTGACTCAATTCACCGCAGCACCCAGCCACGTTTTGGCAGCGATCCTCGCCACTCTTGTGACCCTGCTCGCCATTTGGGGCGCGAGCCGCGACCCCGGCCAGCCCTGGTGGTCGTTCGGGGCCACGCTGGGCGTGCTGGCCACGATCGGGACGCTAGGCATCGTCCGCCGCAGCCAGCCGTACGCCTATGGCTCGGTCGCACTGGCGGGACTGGGGGTGATTCTGTTCTGGGTCGGCTCGCGTAGCAGTCTCTGGTACGGACTAGGGCTGGACAGCCTGCCCGCGATTGCCGAACAAGCCCTGCTGGCGATGATCGTGGTCGCCGGATTCTGGCTCGGCCTCGAAATCCGTGCCCAGCGGCGCGAGGATGCTTCGTTCGACCGGCTTTGGCCTGGCTCGGGAATCCATGCCACGCTGATCGTGATTGGATTCCCTCTGTATGCGCTGTGGCGGCTGGCAAACGCCGCCTGGTCGTCAGAACCCTTGAGCATGCAGCCGCGGGATGTGGTGGCGATCGCTGTGGTGGTTTCGTGGGGACTACTGATCGCGGGCACGCTCTGGGACCGGCGGGCGATGTTCGCACTTCCCATGCTGTATCTGGGCGGTTTGTGCGTCTCGCTGCTGGCGATCGAGCTCTGCCAGCCGCTGTTTGCGCCGCCCGGCGAGCGGTTGGCCGTGCTGCTGCTCGCCCTGGCGGTGCAGGCAGCCTTTGCCGGGCAACTGTGGAGCTACGGAGCGAACCTTTCGGTCCTTGGCGCGCGGCTGGACATTTCCGATCCCATCGGCGGCCTGGCCCGCACCGAGCGCTGGCTGCCGCCGGTCAATCTGGCGCTCGCCGCCCTCGTGTGCCTGGGAGCGTTGCCGCTGGTGCTCAATCTAGACCGGCTCGAGCTGCGCGTCGTGGCGGCCTGGGCGCCGGCCGTCGCCGCCTGGGGAGTTCTCTGTCTCGCTCAACAGCGGCGGCGCGATGCCTTGCAATTGACCGCGCTATTGCTCGCCGGATTGACGGCCGTGTATCTCGGCTGGGCGCAGCTCGATCCCGACGAAGCGGCCCAGACCTGGGGGCTGAGCCGCGCGTTTCGCCTGTTGATGGTGCTGGCCGCGGCGACGTTCGCCTATGGCCTGGTTTTGCCCCGGTTCTTGCTGACCGCCGGCTCGTGGCACATGGCCACGCGGCGGGCGGGCTTTGCGTCGGGCGTGGCGGCGATGGCCACATTCATTGCCGTGCTCGCTTTGGAAGTGATGCTGTTCCAGCCCGGCGTCGATGCGCCGATCGACGGCGTGCAGGTGGCGGCCATTGCCGTGGTGCTGGTGGGCCTGATTGCGGGCCTGTTGTCGCTGGCTTTGCTGCCCGAGTGGAAAGAGGACGCAGCGTCCAGCCAACTGCAACGCCAGGCGTATGTCTATGCGGCCGAAGCGACCGGAGCGCTGCTCTTTGCGCATCTTTACATCTGCCGGCCGACCTGGTTCGACACGGCGCTGCGTCCCTACTGGCCGTTGATCGTCATGGGCATCGCCTTTGCCGGCGTTGGCCTGAGCGAGCTGTGCCACCGCTTTCGCATCCGCGTGCTGGCCGAGCCGCTGGAGCGCACCGGCGCTCTATTGCCGCTCTTGCCGGTGCTGGGAGTTTGGATCGTCTCGGCCCGAACCGAATACTCGCTGCTGCTGTTGGTCGTGGGACTGCTGTACCTCGTTCTGAGCGTCACGCGCAAAAGCTGGGCCGCCTTGATCGCCGCGGCCCTGGCAGGCAACGGCGCGCTGTGGGCCTTGCTCGATCGCACGAGGTTCGACGTCGCCAGCAACCCGCAGTTCTGGCTGATTCCTCCGGCCCTCTCGGTGCTGGCCGCGGCTCAGCTCAACCGGAGTCGCCTGCCGCCGCCAACCCTGGCCGCGATTCGCTACCTGGCGACGATCGTCATCTATCTCAGCTCGACGAGCGAGATTTTCATTCGCGGCGTGGGCGAGAGCCTGTGGCCGCCAATGATTTTGGCTGGCCTTTCGGTGGCGGGAGCTATGCTGGGGATCATGCTCCGCATCCGGGCATTTTTGTACCTCGGCTCGTCCTTTACGTTGCTGGCCCTGATTACGATGGTCTGGCACGCCTCGCGGGCGATCGAGCACGTCTGGCCCTGGTGGGCGTTTGGCATCGGCCTGGGGATCGCCATCCTGGTGCTGTTTGGCGTGTTCGAGAAGAAGCGGCCAGAAGTGCTGGCCCTGATCGGGCGACTGCGGCAGTGGGAACAGTGAGTTGCGTTTTCCTCTACTGCTTACTGCTGCAGCGCATAGAGCAGCACGTTGGCGCCGATCCGGGCGGCATCGGCTGGAATATATCCCTTGCATTCCAGCGAGGCCCCTTTCTCCAGGGCGCAGCTCAAGTCAAAAGGCGAGAGCACCACGGCGATTCGCCCGTCGATCTCGAGCCCTTCCAAGACCGGCGCTTGCTGAACGAGTTTGGCCTTGAGCGGGTCTCCTTCTTCCCGGATTTGCGGATCGCGTAGGCTCACCGTTTGAATATCGAAGCCGAGAAATTCTGGCGTGAACATCGGGTGCGACGGGGGAATCCGGGCAAACGCCGCGTCGGGATAGATCGACTTTAGCTCGGCCCGCAACGAGTCGGCGAACTCCTTGCTGGCACAGATCGAGTCGGCCAGCACGAAGCCGCCCCGGTCGAGATAGTTTTTCAGCGCCTTCCGTTCGGAGGTCGTGAAGGCGAACGAGCGGCGGCCATGCATGAACAAAATAGGGAAGTCGAACAGCCGCTCGTCGGTCGGGGCGATCAGCCGGCGCTCGTAATCGACGCGCATTTCGAGCTGCTGCTCCATGACGGTCAGCAGGTTGTTGAGGGCGCTGGGGGCGTCGTCGCTGCCGCCGCCATGGCTGAGCTTGGGAACGACCAGCGCCCCGCGCGGCGTTTTCCCTCCGGGACTGCTGACCGCGATTTGCGGGCGATCGAGCTTGGCCTTGAGCTCGCGATTGGTCGCATACGTCACCACGTTCACGCCAATCTTGGCAACCGTCTCGATTTCGTTCTTCAGTTCCGCAGCGTAGGGGGCATCCCGGTACGGATGGGCCAGTTCCCAGTAGCACGACAGGCTTTGCGGGCAATAGACGACGCTCGTCCGGCAGCAGGCGTCGAGCCCCCACAGCCAGAACTCCGGGTCTTTGGGCAAGTGACGCGGGTCGATCTTTTCCTGGGTGTACCAGACGGCATGATCCGGCGGCAGCTTCCGCAGTTCGCTGTCGGGAAACAGCTCTTTCAAGAGGGCGCGAAAATCGCGGTCGAACTGCGCGCCGTTGCAGCCCTGGCCTTTGCACGCTTCGGCAAAGATAAAGCCGCCACTTTCGACATAGGTCTTTAACGCCTGCTTCTGCTCGGCGGCGAGCGCCAGGGCGTCGCTGCCGCTGATGAACAGGACAGGTGCTTCCAGCAGGTCGGCCGCGGTGGCTACTTTGGCGTCGATTGTTTGCCACGAAAGGTCCATTTCCCACTGGCTTTCGACCCGCAACGTCAAATGTTGCACGGCCCGCCGGTGCTGGTCCCAATCGGTCGCTCCGCCGATGGCGTCGGGCTGGTGCTTGTACTTGGCCATGACGACCGGCCGCCGCCCTTTCGACAGGAACAAGATCGCAAACGCCGTGCCGACGATCGGATCGTTTTCGCTGGCGTTGACCCCTTGCCAACTGTTGTTGAGCGAAGCCTTTTGCATCTCGACGAGGTGCTCGCACCCTTCGCGATACCAGTCGTGATCGCCGATGAACCGCTGCCCCGACATGCGCCCGACCCGTTCGACGGCGTACAGGTAATAGAGCAGCCAGCCGGCCGAGTTGGGGTTCCGCTGGACCGAAAAGTGTTCGGCCATCCAGCGGAGGGCGTTTTGCAGCGGATCGTTGGGCGCCTGATTCCCGCAGCATTGCAGCCGGCCTTCGACGACCGCGGCATCTCCCGGATGCAGCCTATCGCGGGCAATGATCAGCGAAGCGATTCCCGCGGCGGTCATGCTGCCGCTCTCGGGATGTCCCGGCTCGTAGCCGAAACCACCGTTGCCGTGCTGCATCCCCGGCTTGGTCCAGTAATTGAGAGCGAGTTGCCAGGTCTGGTCGCTGACCTTGGCCCCCGCCCGCTCGGCCTCATGCAGGGCCAGCATGGCGAACTGGGTATTGGAATTGTCCGACCGCGAGTTGGCCGAGGCGTAGCTCCAGCCCCCTTTGGTGTTGCCATCGATTACCTGGCGGCCTTGTAGCCAGGCGGCGAGATTTCCGATCTTAAGCTTGTATCGGATCGGGTCGGCCTGAACGAAGACCATGACGAGCAGCGAAGCCGAATAAGTTTGTTGGGGATCGTCGACGCTCTCGAGGAATTTCAGGGCCTTCTCGATGTGCGGGTCGTTCGTGGGGACGCCGCTGTTGAGCAGGGCCAGCGTGCAAAGGGCGGTTACACCGCACGGCTCGCCGCGCGTTTTGTAGGTTTCGGGCCAGCTCCCCTCGGTGGGATGCTGGCGGTCGAACAGGAATTGCTTACCCCCTTGAATGGCCCGATCGACCTGGGCCGCGGTCACTTCCGCGCGGGCCGCCGGCGCAAGCGCCAGAGCCGTCAGCACCAGCACGATCCCTCCCCCGAATTTGCCTGTCATCCTTGGTCCCTCTTGGCTCGCCGCGTGCTAACCCCTATGCATTATCTTAGGCCGAAGCCAAAGGGACAAAAAGGTCCAAGGTCCAAAGTCCCTTCCCCTAGCTCTAGCCCCAGCCCCCAGCCCTCACCCCAGCCCCCAGCCCTAGCCCTTCCTCATGTCCACCGCCCCTCCACCCAAGCCCAAGTCGCTCGGCGACATCCTGCAAGAGTTCTCTCAGCATCGCCAGGTGATGCAGCAAGAACTGCAAAAGGTGATCGTCGGCCAGCACGACGTGATCGAGCAGTTGTTTGCCGCCATCTTTACGCGCGGGCATTGTCTGCTCGAAGGGGTGCCGGGACTGGCCAAGACGCTGATGGTCAGCACGCTGGCCCGAATTCTGGATGTGAGCTTCAAGCGAATTCAGTTCACGCCCGACTTGATGCCCAGCGACATTACCGGCACGAACGTGCTCGACGAGGATGAGGCGGGCAAGCGCAACTTCCGCTTCGTCGAAGGGCCGGTGTTTACCAATATCTTGCTGGCCGACGAAATCAACCGCACGCCCCCCAAAACGCAAGCCGCCCTGCTGCAAGCGATGCAAGAGCGGGAAGTGACCGTCGGCCGGCAGACCTTCGAACTGCCCGATCCGTTCTTCGTCATCGCCACGCAAAACCCGATCGAGCAAGAGGGAACCTATCCGCTGCCGGAAGCCCAGCTCGACCGGTTCATGTTCAACATCAAGGTCGGCTATCCGTCGTCGGACGAAGAGGAAAAGATTCTCACGCAAACGACGCGCACCGAGAAGGTCGAGGTCCGCAAAATCCTTTCGGCCCGGGCCATCGTCAACCTGCAGAAGCTGGTGCAGTCGGTCGCGGTCAGCGAGTACATCATCAAGTACGTGGCTCGTCTGGTGCGGGCCACGCGCCCCAAGGACGAGACGGCGCCGCCGTTCGTCAAAGACCTCGTCGATTGGGGAGCGGGCCCGCGGGCGGGGCAGTTCCTGATCAATGGGGGCAAGGCGCTGGCCGCGATGGATGGCCGGTTCAGCGTCGCCATCGACGACATCAAGAAAATCGCCGTCCCCGTCCTGCGGCACCGCTTGAGCACGAATTTTCAGGCCCAGGCCGAGGGGATGACCACCGAGGACGTGATCCAGCGGCTGCTAAAGGAAGTTAAAGAGCCGGAGGTGCAGAAGTTCGCGTGAGCGAGAGGGAGCTAAGGCGAGCGGGAGGCGTCAGCCTCCCGCTCGCGTGGCCGCGGATCGGGGAAGTTGATTTGGACCAATTCCTCAGTTGGGCAGGAGCGTCGTCGTCTGCGTGCTGGCCAGGGTGACGACGATTGTCGTCTCGCGGTAGGGGCGCTCGGTCGTCAGCGATTGCTTCGCCTCGCTTTCGACCAGCCGGCCCGCAGCGGCGTCGAAGCGGATCGTTCCCGATTGCTCGTGCGCTTTCACGACGAGTTTGCCGTCGCGCGTGCGGATGTTGGCGGCCGCTGTCTCTTTGGCCGCCGGGACGAGCTTGCCGGTCGCCTCGATCATCTGCAATGGCCGGCCGTCCTGCTCGACCGGTTCCGCCAGGCGGTAGGTGGTGACCTGGCCGAATTGCCAGACGGCCGAATCGAGCTCTTCGGTGGCGGTCCAGGTGTCGCCCGTTTGCACTTCCTTTTCCGGCAGGACGATCGGTGACTGGCCGAGCAGCTTTTGCAGCGCGCCGCGCGAGAAGACGCCGGGCTCGTCCCCCGGCGCGTCTTTCGCAAACAGTTTTTCGGCCGCTTCGTTGGCCGGTTTGGCGGAAACGATTTCGCCCCTCGCGGTCATCCGCAGCGACACCTGCGCGCCGAGCAGCGGCTCGACCGCCCGGGCGATTTCGCGACTCAGGCCGGCCGGCCGCGACCGGGCCGCCGAGTCGTAGGCCACGGCATCCGCGCCCGGGGCTTGCAGTTTGAACTGCACCCGCCGCACCACCTGCTCGATGTCGAACCCCTTGTCGTCCGCCCCTTTGACCGTCCAGCCCAGTTCCATTCCGAGGTCGATCTCGCTTTGCGAAGTCTTGCCGCTGAACGCAACCGTCGAGGTGGTGTGCTGCTGGACATCGACGCCGAACGCTTCTCCCGGTTGCAGCTTCCAGCGCAGCAGCGTTTGGGCCGGCAGGTTGCCCGGCAGCCCCAACGTGGCCAGCGCCGCCAAGAAGATAGCCGTTTGCCAGAATTTCATGCCGCCTGCTCCTTATCCAGCATCCACTTGCCCCGCGGGCTTGTTCGCCAACTCCTATAGCGGTAAACGCCAACATAGTTCAGCCCCCTTTCGGGCAACAGTCGGGGATAGATGCCCTGCGCACGCTCGCGCTGCGCCGTCCTTGTCGAAAGGGGGCCCATCGATCACAACAATGCGTGACGCAGCTTTCTCGTCCCCCGCTTCTTGCCACGGGTTTTCCGCTCATGGACATCCACGCCCTGACCCGCGAACTGCACGCCCAAAACGACTCGAAAATCGTCCTTCTCGTGGCCGACGGCCTGGGGGGCTTGCCCATGCAGCCGGGAGGAAAAACGGAGCTTGAAACGGCCCGCACGCCCCACCTCGACGCCCTGGCAAAAATCGGCGTGCAAGGCGGCAGCATTCCGGTTTGCCCCGGAATCAGCCCCGGCAGCGGCCCAGGGCACCTGGGCCTGTTTGGCTACGATCCGGTGCAATACTTGATTGGCCGAGGCGCGCTCGAGGCGACCGGCATCGGCTTCGCGCTCCAGCCGGGCGACGTGGCGGCCCGCGGCAACTTCTGTACGCTCGACGCGGCCGGAAAGATCGCCGACCGCCGCGCGGGGCGCATTCCAACGGCGGAGAGCACCCCGCTGGCGGTTCGGCTGCGCGAGGTGAAAATTCCGGGCTACGAAATCTTCGTCGAACCGGTGAAAGAGCACCGGTTCGTCGTCGTCTTTCGAGGATCGGGGCTGGAAGGGGCCGTGAAAGACACCGATCCGCAAACGACCGGCGTAGCGCCGCTGGCCGCCGAGGCGACCGACGCCGGCAGCCGCCAGATGGCCGAGGTGGCCAACCAATGGATCGCCGCGGCAACCGAGCTGCTCGGCGGTGAGAAAAAAGCGAACGGCCTGACGCTCCGCGGCTTCGCCGGGCGGCCGAATCTGCCCAGCTATCAGGATGTGTATGGCCTCAAAGCGGCGGCGATCGCCGTCTATCCGATGTACAAGGGGCTGGCCCAGTTGGTTGGCATGGAGATTGTCGGCCAGGCCCAAACGCTTGCCGAGCAACTGGACGTGCTGGCCGCCAACTGGAGCAAGTACGACTTTTTTTTCATCCATTTCAAATACACCGACAGCACGGGCGAGGACGGCAACTTCGACGCCAAGGTCCGGCGGATCGAAGAACTGGACGCGATCGTCCCCCGGATCACCGCCCTCCGGCCGACGGTGCTGATCGTCACGGGGGACCACAGCACCCCCAGCTATTTGAAGAGCCACAGTTGGCACCCGGTGCCGACGTTGCTCGTCTCCGACTGCTGCCGGCCCGACGACCAGACGACGTTTGGCGAAAACACGGCCGTTCGTGGCGGCCTAGGGCAGTTCGAGGCGAAATACCTGATGACGCTGGCCCTGTCGAACGCCGGCCGACTGGGGAAGTACGGGGCGTGAAGCTCGTCCGTCGCTGCAGGGGACGAGACGGCGTACAATGGTGTAATCGAAGCGCAGGAGACTTGCCGATGCCCATTCACGATGGACTCGCGTCAATGCCGCCAGGGAGGGCCGCGGGTCTCAGGGGGCTGACGCCCCCCGCTCGCCAGTTACAGCGCGCGACCAAGGCCAGCGGCTATGCAGGGCGGAGGAGCGCGACCAAGGCCAGCGGCTATGCATTTGGCAGGCGAGACGCTCGCCAGTTATGCAATGCCGCGTTTCTTTAGCTCGCCGACCACGCCTTGCACGATGCGGGCGACCTGCTCGGGGTCCATCGACTCGACCCCGCCAGAAATCGCAGCGCAGCCACCCAGCGGCTCGCCGGTAAAGCCTTCGGCCGCGAGCAGGCACTGCAACTGGTCTTTCAAGCCGACGAGGCTTTGCTGCTGCACGGGCGATTGCGGCTGGCGGCCGGGGCCGGTCGCGATGCCCCGCAGGTTGAGCGCCGCCCGAAAGCCTTCGGGGAACTCACTGTGATAGATCATCGCGTCGAACAGCGTCAGCAGGCGATATTGCAGGTCGCGGGCTTCGTCCAACCGGCTGGCGAGCGTCAGGTCGTAGAGCTTGCGGGTGATCTCGGGAACGACGCCGCTGGTGGCGTTGGTGCCGCCGTCGCAGCCGATCAAAAGCATGGGCATCAGGGCGGGATCCCAGCCGGTCATGAAGGCAAAGTCGGGACGCAGCGGGCGCACGGCGGCGATCATTCGCATCATGTGGGGCAAGTCGCCCGAGCTATCTTTAATGGCGACAACTCGCGGGCACTCTTCGGCCAGCCGCTGCACCGTCGGCACATCAATGGGCGAGGCGAACATCGGAATGTTGTAGAGCGTAATGTCGATCGGCGAATGGTCGGCGATCTGTTTGAAGTAGGCGTACACGCCGGCGGGCGTCAGCTTGTAATAGAACGGCGAGACGATGGCGACCGCCCGGCAGCCGAGCGCGTGGTAGTGCTCGCAGGCGGCGATGGTCTCTTTGACATTGGCCTCGGCGGCCCCGGCCAGGATTGGCACTCGGCCGCGGGTCTGGTCGGCGATGATCTCGATGATCCGCCGCCGCTCGGGGGCGGTGAACCGGAGGAATTCGCCGGTCGAGCCGTTGGGATACAAGCCGTGGACGCCGTGGTCGATCAGCCAATCGACGTAGCGGCGGGTCTCGGCCTCGTTGATCTCGCCGTGGCTATCGAGCGGAACGATATTGGGCGTAAAGATGCCGCGGAGGCGCTCGGAAGACATAGGATCTGGTGAGGCAGGGGAGGGGTTCAGCCGGCTGCGACCTATTACAATCGGTGCAACCGGCAAACTTGCGCAGCGACTAGACAATCATAGCTCACGCCCCGCGGTTCGGAAGGGACGGCTTCGTACCCGCACATGTCGAAACGACTCCCTCCGCCAATGCACCCTCTAGCCAGCGGCACGATCGCGTCGGTCGTGTTTGCCCTGCTCGCGACGCTCTACTTGGGCTGGTTCGTCAATCAATCGCCGCCGCGGCGGCTGGTGCTCGCGCAGCTTGCCGATCCCTTCGGCCTTGTTGCCCAGTGGTTCGGCCCGGCAGGCACACCGCTGGGCCTTATCGACCGACTGCCGGTGCTGGGGCTGGCGATTGTAAATTTGTTGGCGGCGTATGGACTTGGCCGCTTGGCAGTCGATTGGCTCGCGGAGCACGAAAGTGGTTCGACCGTCCCGGTCGAACGGGCAGCGGCAATCGACCCCGATCGCCGCATCGAGTTCGGCGGGGACCGCCGAACCACATTGACGCCGCTGGAGCGGAGCGTCTTCGCACTGGCGGTGGGGCTGAACGGTGTTTCGCTGTTGGTGCTGGGGGGCGGGTTGCTGGGCCTGTTGCAGCAGGGGTGGCTCGCCTGGGCCGTCGTGATTGCCGGCTGCGGTTTGGCGGGATGGCAGCTCTATCGCGACCACGATTCGCGGCCTGATGCGATGCGCGACCACTGGTCGCGGCTATGCACGGCGATCGTGTTTTCGATCCTCATCGTGCTGGGCGCTTGCCTGCCGCCGTGGGACTTCGACGTTCGCGAGTATCACCTTCAGGTTCCCAAGGAGTGGTTCCAGCAGGGGCATGTTTCGTTCTTGCCGCACAATGTGTACGGCAACATGCCGCTGGGAGCCGAGATGCACGCCCTGCTCGGCATGGCGCTCATGCCGGGCGAGCAGGGGTGGTTCTACGGCGCCCTGTCGGGCAAGGTCGTAATGGCTTCGTTCGCGTTGTTGACCGCCGCGGGGCTGTACTCGTTGGGCCGGCGACTGAGTGGAGGATTGGCCGGCGCGGCGGCCGCGGCGATCTACTTAGCCCATCCTTGGGTGGCGCACGTCTCGGTGCAAGGCCTGAACGACGGGGCTTTGGCGTGCTACGTCTTGCTGGCCGCTTATGCCACTTGGTTGGCCCGCCGAGGCGAGTGCAGCTTTCTGCTGGCGGGCTTTCTGGCGGGAGGAGCGGCGGCAGTGAAGTACCCTGGGCTGGCGTTTGCCGTCGCGCCGCTGGCCGTATGGTGTTGTGTGCCGCGAGCCAGGACAATCGCCCTGTCACTTTTCCTGGCGGGCGTGCTGGCGGGGGGCGGGGCGTGGTATTCGAAGAACGCCGTGCTGGCGGGCAACCCGGTCTATCCGCTCGCCTACAGCGTGCTCGGCGGCAAGTCGCGAACGCCGGCAAAAGATGCCCAGTGGCAACGGGCGCATCAAGTCCCTCGCAACGCCGCAGGCGAGCGGTATTCGATGGGCCAACTCGCTGGCTCGCTGCTTCGGATCAGCGGCCGGGACGATCTGGCGAGCCCGCTCATTTTGCCGCTAGGACTGGCCGGCGTGGTACTACTGGTTGTCTTACCGCGAATCTCCGCTTTCCATTCCGCAATCCGTGCTACGCACTCCGCACTAGGGTTTTTGCTGTTGCTCGCGTGGATTTTTGCGGTCTGGTGGCTCGTTTCTCACCGGCTGGATCGCTTTCTCATTCCTGCTTGGCCCTTCGCCGCGTTGCTGGCCGGATTGGCGGCTGGCTGGTCCTCCCGGCCAGCGTGGCGGTGGGCGGTCGGCGCATTTCTCGCGCTCGGTCTGCTGTATTGCCTGCTCGTCAACAGTTCGCCGCTGGTGGGCGACAACCGCTGGTTCGTTTCGCTGGAGCAATTGCGCCGCGACGAACCGTGGCCCGAAGGAACGCCACTTCGCATCGAACCTGCCCACCAATTGCTCAACGAGCGCATCGAGCCAGGCCAAGCGGTGCTGTTGGTGGGAGACGCCGAGCCGTTCGATCTGCAAATGCGGGCCTACTACAACACCTGCTTCGACGATTGTCTGTTGGTCGATTGGATGCAAAACCGCTCGCCCGCCGAGCGACACGCGCAACTGACGAGCCGCAACATTGCTTGGTTGTATGTCGATTGGCGCGAGATTCGCCGCTACCAGAGCCCCGGCAACTACGGCTTTGATCCGCGGTTCGACCCGCGATTGCTCGACGAACTAGTCCGTCAGGGAGTGCTCGATCGACAGCTGCGCCTGGGGCCCGAAGGGGCCGGCGAGCTTTATCCGGTGCCGGCGGTGCTGCGCAGCACTCGCGATGCCACTCCAAACACCAGCACGCCCAGGATCGCGCCGACAACGTCGGCCAGCCAGTCCCAGCCGGAAGGATAGCGGCTAAGGACCAAACCTTGCGTCAGTTCGTCGAGGGCGCCATACGCGGCGAGCAGACCCACCACGGCCGCGGCCATTCGCGGCGACGGCGGCCAGGTGACGGCGGCGAACGAGCAAACCAGCACCGCCAAGCCGGCAAAGGCGGCGGCATGCACCAGCTTGTCGAGATGCGGGATTTTCCTGTCGGACTCGGCCGGATCGGTGCTCGGCAGGTGCGTCGCCACGAACAGGGCCGCCCAGTAGAGTGCAACCGCCAACAACAGCAACCGGCGCGACGAGGAAGAAACCATAAATGTCGCGACCGGCAGGAATGCGGGCGGCTGAATTCGATGCCGAAACCGTCTATCATAGCTGCGAGCTTGCCGTCGTGCTCCCCCGTTGCCGCCCCAATTCCCGGAGAAACCGAGATGACCCGCCTTGCCTTTTTCGCTTGCCTTGGCCTCGTTTCGCTCGCCGCGATGACTCTGGCCGACGAGCCTGCCAAGCCTGCCCCGGCGGACGCTCCGGCCGCCAACAACGGTGTCACGCCCCTGTTCGACGGCAAATCGCTCGCCGGCTGGAAGGTGAACAACTTTGCCGGCGGGGGAGAGGTGCAGGTCGAAAAGGGGCAAATCGTCATCCACAAGGGAGAGTCGCTCACGGGCATTACTTGGAAAGACGCCACGAAGCTGCCCAAGGACAACTACGAAATCACGCTGCAAGCGATGAAAGTGAAGGGGGACGATTTTTTCTGCGGCTTGACCTTTCCGATCCGCGATTCGTTCGCCAGCTTCATCGTCGGCGGCTGGGCGGGCACGGTGGTGGGGCTGTCGAGCATCGACGGGCTCGATGCCTCGGAGAACGAGACCACTCTCTATCGCAAGTTCGACTACGACAAGTGGTACAAGATTCGCATCCGCGTGGCGGGGGGCAAAGTCGAATGTTGGATCGACGACGAGCAGATGGTCGATGTCGAGCTGAAAGACCGCAAGGTCTCGACCCGCATCGAGTCCGACGCGAGCCAGCCCCTGGGCATTTCCACCTATCAAGTGACCTCCGCCTTCAAGGACATCCAGCTTAAGCGTTTGAAGTAAATCGGAACTTTTCAACGTTGAACTTTGAACCTGGAACTTGGAACCCGCATTCCTCCATGACCCACGACCACTACATGCGGCGGGCCCTGGCCGAGGCCGTTGCGGCTTTGGAGGCGGAGGAGGTTCCGGTCGGGGCGATCATCGTTCACGAGGGGCGGGTGATTGCCGCCGCGCACAACCAGCGCGAGCAACTGCACGATCCCACCGCCCATGCCGAAATGATTGCCATTACCCAGGCGGCCGAGGCCCTCGAAAACTGGCGGCTGGAAGAGTGTACTCTGTACGTCACGCTGGAACCCTGCATCATGTGCAGCGGGGCCATTTTGCAGGCCCGGATTCCCGTGGTCGTGTACGGCGCGACCGATCCCAAGGCGGGCGCGGTGCAAACGTTGTTTCACCTGCTGTCCGACACACGCCTCAACCATCGCTGCCAGGTAGTTCCCGGCATTCTGGCCGCAGCGTGCGGCGAAATCCTTACTCACTTTTTCCAGCAGCGGCGGCTGGAGAAGAAGTGAGCGGGCGGCCTTCGAGCTGCTCCATTTTCTGCCGCACGTCGGCGGGCACGCGCGTGGGGCGCTGGGCGGCATAGTCGAACATCACGACCGTGCTTTCCCCCTCGGCGGCAATCGCCCGCTGCGATTGGCTATAAACCAGGTGCCGCATTTTCATCGAGCTGCGGCCGATCTCAACCACGCTGGCCGAGACCAGCACGGTGTCGGGATGCTTGAGCTGCTTGCGATAGTCGCAACGAATCGAGGCCAGGATCGGCCCCAGGGCATGGCTCGACATCAGGTGCCCCAATTGGCCCAGGTGCAGGTACTCGACGCGGGCCGTCTCGAACCAGCGAAAATAAATGGCATTGTTCACATGGCCGAAAGCGTCTTGATCGCCCCACTGGATCGGCAGCGTCACGATCACCGGGTGGTGGCTCAGTTCGGCGAACAGGGGCGGCTCGTTCATGGGCGATTAGGGTCGAGGGTCGATCGAGCCGCAAAATTGCCGGGTCGATCAGAGGTGGAGGACCAATTTCCGTGAGGTCGTATTTTCCCCAGCCTAACACGCAGTCCGCGCGAGATGGATCATCCCCAGCCATACTAAACAGCTAGCAACCAGGTGGACTTAAGCAGCCGGCCTTGGCAACGCATTTGGATTGCACGATAAATAGAGGGTCCGGCGATTCATCGCTTTCGGGCCTCTGAATTGCAGGCAGTGGATGCCAGCGTCCCCGTGAGAGTGCATGATGTACGTTCTGGAAACACGCCAGCTTCGCAAGTCGTTCGGCGAAGGGGATGCGCAGGTCGAGGCCTTGCGCGGGGTCGATGTCGGCGTGACCAAAGGCGAAATGCTCGCCATTATGGGCCGCTCGGGATCGGGCAAGAGCACCCTGCTCACGCTGTTGGGCGGGGTCGATGTGCCCACCTCGGGCCAGGTGCTGCTCGAAGGAATCGATCTGGCGACCCTCACCGACGACCAGCGAACCCTGATCCGCCGCCGCCGCATCGGCTTCGTCTTTCAGTCGTTCAACCTGCTGCCGATCCTGACGGCCGAGGAAAACGTCGCCTTGCCGCTCGAACTCGACGGAATCTCGGCTGCGGCCAGCCGCGACCGGGCGGCTAAGACGCTCGAACTGGTCGGCCTGGGAAAGCGGAGCCAACATTTGCCGGGCAAGCTATCGGGCGGAGAGCAGCAGCGGGTGGCCATCGCCCGGGCCTTGGCCATTGAGCCGGCCATTTTGCTGGCCGACGAGCCGACCGGCAACCTGGACAGCGCCAACGGCCAGCGAATCATCAACATTCTGCGGGATCTGGTGGACCAGCACGGGCAAACGCTGGTGCTGGTGACTCACGATCCGCAGGTGGCTGCCCTGGCCGACCGGGTGATCTACGTCGCCGACGGCGAGGT
The DNA here is from genome assembly GCA_040901775.1 of Pirellulaceae bacterium. Classification (GTDB taxonomy): domain Bacteria; phylum Planctomycetota; class Planctomycetia; order Pirellulales; family Pirellulaceae; genus CAYLLN01. The sequence continues at coordinate 64,734 of JBBDYF010000267.1, forward strand.
CGAACGAGAAGAAACGAACCGCGTCGTTCCCGTCCGCCCGCGGCGCGTCGCCACGGAGAAACCCGCTTGAGCTTGCGGAAATACACCACCCGCGCGATGCAGCAGCGTCCGGGCCGCACGATCCTGACCTTGATCAGCATTGTGATCGGCGTGGCGGCCGCGGTGTCGATCGACATTGGGACGGCGACGACGCGCACCACCTACGAACAGATGTTCGCCGCCGTCACCGGCAAGGCCACGCTCGAAATCAGCGCGGCTGGCGGCGTCGGGTTCGACGAGGATCTGCTCGCCCAGGTCTCGGCGGTCAGTGGGGTGCTAGTCGCCGCTCCGATCGTCGAAAAGCCGAGCAAGCTTTACGTGGGCGAGCGGCAAATTCGCTTGCAGGTGATGGGGATCGACCCCGCGCGCGACCGCGGCGTTCGCGATTACGAGATCGTGGCGGGCCGCCAACTCGATAAGGGTGACGAGTTGGTGCTCGACGAGGAGTTCGCCAAGCTGCTCGAGATCGAGGTGGGGGACGAGGTCGGCGTGTTTACGCAGCGACTGCGCAAGCCGTTTCAAGTCGTCGGCCTGGTACGACCCCGCGGCGGCGAAGGGCTGCGGCGAGCGTCGCTGGCATTCATGCCGATCGGCCGGGCCCAGGTCTATTTTTATCCCCGCGGCAAATCGAATTTAATCGACAAAATTCAAATCGTTACGGCCGCGGGCGATGCCGAGATCGAGCGCGTGCAAAAGCAAATTGCCGCGCTGCTTCCGGCCGAGCCCAAGCTGGCGGTCGAGCGACCCGCCGGGCAAACGCAATTGATGGAGCATACGCTCAAGTCGAGCGAACAAGGACTGAAGCTCACGTCCCTCTTTTCGCTGCTGCTGGCCTGGTTCATCATCCTGAATACATTTTTGATGAACGTGGGCGAGCGGCGGCGGCACCTGGCGATCATGCGGGCGATTGGCGCGACGCGGGGGCAAATTACCCGGTCGCTCGTCGTCGAAAGCTTGCTGCTGGGCGTCGTGGGAACGATCCTGGGCATCGCCGTGGGGGTCTTGGCGGCGTGGCTGGTCAACCGCGTGCTGGCGGGGGCGCTCGACGTGAAACTTTCCCCCGTCTTCGACTCGCTCACGATCCGCCCATTCCTGTTAGGCGCGGCCTTTGGCCTGGGCACATCGCTGATGGGCGCTTTGATCCCTTCGCTGCTGGCCGGCAAGGTTTCGCCGCTCGAAGGGATGAGCCGCACCACGTCGCGCGACATGGGCAAATGGTCCTGGCCGTTCCTGGCTGGCGGCGTGCTGGCCGAGGTCGTCGGCATCTTGTTGATTTATGGCGGCCTGACCCGGCGGCTCCCGATCGACGCCCCGATGTACGGCGCGTTGTTGGTGCTGGCGGGATTCGTCGCCCTGGGAACGGTCCTGCTGGGGCCGCTCGCCACGCTGGTCTCGCTGCTCTTTCGCCCGTTCCGGCCCGTCGAAACGCGGCTGGCGCTCAAACAGGTGCTGCGACACAACTTGCGGTCGGCCCTGACGGTGGGGGTGCTGTTCATCGCCGGGGCGACCGGGGTCGGCATGGCCAACTCGATTTTGGACAACGTTCGCGACGTCCGCGAGTGGTCGCAAACCGCGATCGCGGGAGACTATTTCGTCCGGGCGATGATGCCCGACATGGCGAGCGGAACGGCCCCCGACCTGCCCGACGGACTCGAAGCGGAACTGCGCCAGGTTGAACATATCGCATCGATCGAAGGCGTGGCCTACATCCAGGCCCACCTGCAAACGCGGGACGCCGAGGGAACCCCCGCGGAACTGATGGGAATCTGCATTGCCCGCGAGTATCCCGATGCGGTGCCGCCGCCATTCGACCTCATCGAAGGGGATCTGTACCAACTGCGGCAGCAATTGCAGGAGGGACAGGTCGTCTTGGGCAGCGTGCTGGCGCAGCGGATCGCCGCGCGGGCCGGCGATTCGGTGCAATTGCAAACGGTTTCGGGCGTACAGCCGATCCAAGTCGCGGGCATCGCCAACGAGTACCTGGTCGGCGGCATGTCGATCCACATGCACCGCGACTGGGCCATGAAGCGGCTGGGGGTGGAAGGGTACGACGGCTTCATCTTGGAGGCCGATCCGCAATTCGTAACGACGATCAAACCCCAACTCGAAGCAATTGCCAAGCGGTACGATGTCCTGTTGCATTCGCGCGCCCAAATCACCGGCACCGTCAACCAGATCGTCGGCGGAATCGAATGGAGCCTGTGGGTGCTCGTTATTTTGGGCTTTATCGTAGCGGCGTTCGGAGTGGTCAACACGCTGACGATGAACGTGCTGGAGCAGACCCGCGAGCTGGGCCTGTTGCGGATCGTCGCCATGACCAAGGCCCAAGTGCGGCGGACGATCGTTACCCAGGCGCTAATCATCGGCGGGGTCGGCCTGCCCCCCGGCATTGCGATGGGGGTGCTGACCGCCTACATGATGAACCTCGCCATGATGGACTCGTTCGGCCATCCGATCGAGTTCCACACGTACCCGTGGCTGCTGGCGCTAACGCTGGGGGGCGCGTTTCTGATCGTGCTGATCTCGGCCATCATTCCCGCCATCCGGGCGACGCGGATCGACGTGGTCGAAGCCTTGCACTACGAATAGCGAGCTAGCAGGGGCCATTTACGGAAGCTGGCGGACCACGCCCCGCAGGAACTTCGCCAGCCTGTCCGACGCCTTGAGGGCGTCCTCGCGCAGCCGCCACATATCCTTGGCCGCGCTAAATCGCTTGAGCATTGCCCCGGCTGCGGCCCCCAGCTTGCCCGCCAGCGACTTTTGGTCCAACAGCGCCTCGATCTCCGGCGGCAGCTCGTCATCGACGGCGTCGCTGATAATGCGAACCGACACCAGCTTCGCGCCCAAATCGCGACAGGCCTGGGCGACGCCCAAGGTTTCCATGTCGCAGGCCATCGCGCCGTGCGTGCGAAACAGTTCGTGCCGCTCTTGGGCCTTGCGCACGATTCCCTCGACCGTGAGCAGCTTGCCCACGTGCAATCCCTTGGTAGCAGCCAGCGTTTCGGGTTCGAGCTTGATTCCCACGGCCAACTCTTCGCCGCCAATGCCCGCCACCCGGTCGGCCATCAGGATGTGCCCGCGGCGCAGGTCTTCGCAGAGCGCGCCGGCGAAGCCAGCCGAGACGACCCACTCCGGCCGGTAGAACTCAATGGCGGCCTTGGCGGCCCGGGCGGCTGCCCGAATGCCCACGCCTCCTTCGACAATAGCCACCTCGCGGCCGTCGAGTTTTCCGGCCCGCTCGAGGCCGTGCTTGTGTCGCGAGGTTTCCACGCCGGTCAACGCGTCGGCCAGCCCTCCCGATTCGATTCCGAGTGCGAACAGGAACAGCACGTCGCAAGGCAGGAACTCCTCTTCGCCTGCGGTGGAACCTGCCGGCGATTCAACCGGCGATTCCGCCGAAGTTTCCGCGGACGGGGAAGGTTGCGGCGCTGCTGGCCGAGCCACAGTCCGCGGCGAGCGCTGGGTCAGCACGCCGGAAACCGCCTCGCGGACCTTCTCTTGCGCGGCATCCCGCAGGTAGTTGTTGACGAGCCAGCGAAGCAGCATAACGGCGCGCGTCCCAGAGGGAAACGAGTAGAATCGACGGTTCATCGTACCACGCCGAGCGCGTGCCGACAGGCGAATGCGTCGGTCCCCATCTTCCCAAGGAGCAATCGAATGTCGCTTTCGTCGCTCGTCGAGCAATACGCCGCAGGTACCGAGGTCGCCCGTCAGGCGGTCGCCGGCCTGAGCCGCGAGCAACTGCTGGCCCGCCCGGTGCCCGGCAAATGGTCCACGCTCGAAGTGGTTTGCCACCTGGCCGATTTCGAGATTGTTTACGTCGATCGACTGGCGGCGGTGATCGCCGAGCACGAGCCGGCGCTGCCCGGCCGAGACGAGCAGGCGTTCGCCTCGCGGCTCGCCTACCACGACCGGGATTTAGGCGAGCAACTGCACCTGATCCAGGCCTGCCGCAGCCACATGACGCGCGTGCTGCGCACTTTGACCGACGCCGACCTGGCCCGCCGCGGCATCCACACCGAGGCGGGGCCGCTGACGCTCCAGCAGCTATTGGGCCGGAGCATCGAGCATGTGGTCCATCACGTGCAGTTCATCCACGAGAAGCGGCAGGCGCTGCAATTTTAGCGGTTCGGCGGGCGAAAAACTCGCCAGGCTGGGTTAGTAGCTGTCTGGATCGGGGGCGGACTTGTCTTCGCGGCCCGAGAGGCCGCGAAAGATCGCCAAATCGACGTTGTAGGAAATCATCTTCACCGACCCGTCGCACATGACGAAGTAGGTTCCGGCGCCGTGCGAGGAGCCGAAGCGGGTTTGGATGTCCGGCGCGGTGGAAATCAGGTCATCCTCCAGCGGCACCTGATACGCCCAGCGAACGGTGTCCCACGTCCAGCCGGCGACGTAGCCGTTGTCTTCGTCTGGCGGCAGCGCGCTCGACTGGGTCAATCTCCGCTCGCCCGCCAGCAGCGTGTTCGAAGCGCCGTCGGGAAGGTTCCCTGGCCCAGGGACGTTCCGATCGGGGCTGGCGACGAGGGCGCCGGCCCGCCAGTGATCGGGCTCGCTGCTGAGTTGCCGCCACGACAACGGGCTGGGGAAATAGTTCACGGGGAGCAGGTCGTAGCCCCCGTTGCCGGCATAGTCGATCGCGCCCCGCGGGCCATTGGGAAGTCCGCAGCCGACGCCGTCCAAAGCCTCGGGGGGCCGGCGACTAGGACAGAAGTAACTCGGAACCAGCCCCGCCGCTGCGGCGGACGCTCCCGCTGTGTCGGCATATGCGGGCTGTTTCAAATGGTTCAGTTCAAGATACGGCAGGATTTGAAAAGCCCAGCCCCACCCCGCGAGCCCCGGACGTCTGGGAGGTGGCGGGGGAGGTGTTGTAAAAAGTTCTTTTGGGGGCAAATCCCACGGCAGATTGTTATCGTCATTGATGTCGTAGCCCCCCCCGTTCGGAAACTTCTCGAACTGAACGGCATGCTGGGTGAATGCCAGCCCGATCTGCCGCATGTTGCTCGAGCAGGTCGCCTGCCGCGCACGCTCGCGGGCAAACTGCACCGCCGGGATCAACAGAGCCACGAGGACACCGATGATCGCGAGCACGACCAGCAGTTCCACCAGCGTGAAAGCGCGACGATGCAGTGTGCGACGAGTCATGCCCGCCTCCTTGTTTCAGGTGCGCAGGTCGCCTGCTGGGCCAGTTCGGACAGCCTGAACGCGGGGAGTGCGCAGCTAGGGCACGCGCGCCTGGAGATGCCTCTTCCAATTGCCGAACCGGCAGCGACCGCTGCCAAGAATGGATTATCGAGCCGGGCGACGCGCGCAGCAAGTGCGAAGCCAACATTTTTCGATTTTCTGGCACGACCGCAGGTATCCGGCCTGGAGCACTGTCTTGCTTCCAAGCCGGCGATCTGCAACGAGCGGGATCGCGCTTACTTCGTCAGCTCGAACTTGAACTCGTCGCCCTTGTTCTCGCCCTCTTTGACGGTCGCTTTGAAGCCCGAGGTAGCAGGATTATTGTACTTGGCCGGCACCTCGTGCTTGATTTCGGGCGCGACCTCTGCGTCGGTATGCACTTCCTTCCCGTAGTTCGGGTCTTCGGAAGAGGTCACCGTCCCTGCTGGCAGGGTGACCGTCGTCTTGGTAAACGACACCAGATATTGGCCCGCGGCGGCCCCAGCGTCGGTTTTTCCTCCTTCGATCGCGGTCAGCTTGAATTTTCCGCTGGCGTCCGTGGTGCCTACCGCCGCCGTTTTCACAGCCGGGTCCACGGGTGAGAAGCCCACGGTCACGCCCTCGATGGGTTGCCCATCCAGCGTCACCACCCCCTCGACATACTCAACCGCGGGGCCTCCCGAGCCGGTACACCCGACGAAACCCGAGACCGCCAGCAGCACTGCCGAAACCTGCGCCATCGAACGAGACATCCAACACTCCAATCTTAAAGGGCCCTAACGAAACCGATCACGTCGCCTCCCACCTTGGAGGGGCGATAAAAACACGATGCAGCGCACCGCTAGGGCTGCGCTGCATCGGGTTTGCTTAAATCGACAACAGTGTTACTGATTGCTAATTAGTGATTACTGAGGAACCTGCACCGCTTCTTTGCCGCGGGTCGTGCCCAAAGCACCCCACACGCCCCACAGGGATTGCCCGGAGTAGTCTTGCGGGCGAG
>JBBDYF010000268.1:0-12920 GCA_040901775.1 Pirellulaceae bacterium
TTACGCCTCCTGCATTGGAACCGATTTCCCACCTACTTTCGAGACGCTCACACCCGAACAGGGTTGCCAGAGTGACGGTGATTGCAAGTCGCTTCATGATTGCACCTCGAGTTGTGAAGGAGAGGAATCCCCGAAGAATGGAGCCGGGGCGTTGCCATCCTCGCAACGAGGATGCAAATGCCTTGCCGCGCCGCAAGGCGAGCTGCGGGAGCGTCGAGAGCTCAGACGTGGCGGGGATTGCTCGCAAATTGACACCCAGGCGACAGCGGCCCGACAAAATGTCGCGGCACCGCTGGCTGCAATGCGGCTCGGGCGGAGTCACTACCTGCGGGCCGATTTCCAGCCCCGGTCGTCGTAGTCGGCCGGGTTCGCGCGCTGCGTGGCCGCGGCGGGCGCGTGGCGAACGTCGGCTCGCGGCGCATCGTAAGAGCGCTCTTGATACACGCGATAGGGGCTCGCCGCGTGTGGCTTCGCCTTCGTCGGCCAGACGGCAGGGACCACCGCCCAGCGGATGCTGCCCGCGGCAGCCGTCTTGTCGCGCGGATCGAGCAATTGCGGCGCTCGATTGATCGGCCGGAGGGGCTGATTCGCGGCCGGGTCGGGAACGGTTGTAATCCCCGGCTGCAACGTCGAACCGGCGGCCGGCGGAGGTTGCGGAGTGCTGCCGGTCATGCTGCGAGTCGTTTGCGGAGCGCGGACGGCCGCCGGAGCGACTGAACCGAAGTTGGGAGAGATTCGGTTCGCGCCGCTGTAGGGATCGCTCACCGGGGGATAGTTGTTGTCGGTCGGAAAGCTGCTGCCAAAGCCGCCACCGGGGACGGGGGTAATGCCGGTGCCTGGGTTGGGCGTGAAGGCGCCGCCAGGGCCGGGCGAGAACGAGCCGCCGGGAGCCGGTGTGCCGGGGAGCGGGTTGCTAGGGATGGGCGTAAACGCGCCGCCCGGCGGCGGGCCGAGGCTCGGCCGGGTATTGGCTGGTACGCCGGTGCCAGGGGCCGTGCCCGGAAATCGCGTCGGCGGCGAGGGAACCGTCGGCCCCGCGGGAGGAATTGCGTATCCCGGCAGGGGCTGAGTGATGATGCCGCCCGGCGCGGGCACCGTTGGAATGATGACCTGCGGCTGCGTGGGATAGTACGGCTGTTGCCCGCAGGCGGGCTGCGGGCCGCAATAGCCGCTGGTGCAGTAGGCGGTCGTCGGCGTCGGGGCCGGGCCGCAGCCGCCGCTGCCGCACGACTTGCGGAACCACGAGTGGTTGAACCACGAGAACCAGCGACTCCGCTGCGGTTGGCACTGGGTCGTCGTGCTCGGTTGCAGGCAAGTCACCGGTTGGGCGGTGATCGGGTCGTACACCGTCACCGGCCGGTAGGCGTACACCGGCACCTGGGCGTAGGTCGTGCGGTAGCTGAACCGGGGCGGAACGTAATTGAGCGGGGCGGGCTGACCGTAGCCGTAGTACGCCTCGGCGCCGGCAGTGCTGCCGCCGGCCGGACTGACCGCGTAAGAATTGCTGAGTGCGTAGGCCGCGCGCGTCGGCGCGTAGTAGGCCGTGGTCGCCTGGGGAGCGTAGTAGGCCGCACGCGGATACTGCGTGGGAGCCATGCGATACGAGCCGAAATAGGCCGGGTTCGCATAGGCCGCCGTCACCGGAACATAACCGGCTGGTCCATACTGTCCGGCCACCGGCCGGGCGACGTAGTAAGCCGCCGGTCCGTTGCCGGCCGGATAATGGGCCGAATGGTAGCTGCCCGCCTGTTGCGGCCAGCCGGGGGCCATTCCCCGGTACTGTCCGAAAACGGGCCCAGCGCCCGCCAGACCCGCGGAAATCAGGGAAACGAACCAGGCAATGCGATGGACCATGAGCAACCTCCCGCGGACGCCGTTTGCCGCGCCCGATCCGTTAGACCGCGCGCCGCCAAACTCGTCAACAGTTTCTTTATGTTTCATCATCATTTGCTAAGCATTTATGATTCCGCGGTTCGCGCCGCCGGGGCAAGCTGTGGCTGAGTTACAGGCTGAGCAAGGCTAGGTTACGCGGCGCGGCAGGTCGCAAATTCGCGACATGGCATTGGCTTTCGCCAGCCGCTGCGATCGCGCGAATCGGAAAAATCCGCACCCTGGCGGTTCAGATGCGGGGGCGCAGCGTTTATCCTGGGCGAATCGCCGCGCGCTGCGCAACACTCACTCCGCCCTTCCTTCAGCCCCCTTTCAGCAACATGAAACCGACGCTGCTCCTTGGCTTGGCCTGGCTGGCTTTGCTGGCCCCCGTGGAAACTCCGGCCCAGGCCGCCGACGAGCGCGCCCGGCCGCACGTCGTGTTTTTGTTTACCGACGATCAGCGGGCCGACACGATCGGGGCCTTGGGGCATCCGCACATGCAAACGCCCCACCTCGACCAATTGGCGAAAGCGGGGATCGTCTTTCGCAACGCCTATTGCCTGGGAGGGAATTCGGGTGCCGTCTGCCTGCCGAGCCGCAACATGTTGCTCTCCGGCCGGACGTACTTTCGCTGGGAAGGCCCGCAGGCGCCGGCGACCGACGCGACCTTTCCCGCCGCGATGAAAGCGGCCGGGTACGAGACCTATCACCACGGCAAGCGGGGGAATACGGCGCTCCACATTCAGGCCCAGTTCGACCACAACCAGTACCTGATGGACCAGCAAGAGCGGTCGAGCGGCGAACCGGGCAAAGTAATCGTCGATCGGGCGATCGAGTTCCTCGCCGGGCGCCAGAGCGAGCAGCCGCTGTTTATGTATCTGGCGTTCGGCAATCCGCACGATCCACGCTTGGCGGCCGAAAAATACATGGCCCGGTACGAGCGCGACAAGCTGCCGCTTCCCAAGGACTTCAAGCCGCTGCACCCGTTCGACAACGGCGATCAATTCACGCGCGACGAACTGTTGGCCGGCTTTCCTCGAACCGAAGACGAAGTCCGCCGGCACTGGCACGATTATTGCGCGGTGATTACCGCGCTGGACGGCCACATCGGCCGCTTGCTGGCGGCTCTCAAAGAGCACGAAATGTTCGAGAACACGCTCTTCGTCTTCTCGTCGGATCAGGGGCTGGCGATGGGCAGCCACGGCCTGATGGGAAAGCAGAACTTGTACAACGCGGGGATGCAGGTGCCGCTAATTGTTAGCGGGCCGGGGATTCGCGCGGGAGAGACACGGGCACTCGCGTATGTCCACGACATTTTCCCCACGGTGTGCGATCTGGCCGGGGTTGCCATACCCGAGGGGCTCGATGGCCGGAGCCAGCGGCCCGTCATCAACGGCAATTCGGAGGGCGTGCGGGATTCGCTGTTCTTCGCTTATCGCGACGTGCAGCGGGGCATCCGAGACGAACGCTACAAGCTGCTCCGCTACCCGCAAGTCAACGTGACGCAGCTTTTCGACCTGCAGGCCGATCCGCACGAATTGAACAACCTGGCGGGCGAAGCGGCGCAGGCCGAGCGGATCGAATCGCTGACCGCCCGGCTGCGCGCGTGGCAGAAGGAACTGGGTGACAAAGCGCCGCTGGTGGTCGAGAACTCGCGCGACCCCGCCTGGAACCCGTCCGACCCACCACCGCCGAAGCCCAAGGGAAAAGGGCGAAAGAAGCAGGGGTAGTGTGCAACAGCCGGGCTACAAATTTGACAGTGGACGTATTGACATGCATGACGCGTCGGTCTATAATTTCGTCCAGTTCGCGCAAAGCGTGCGCGCCGGCTTTTTGGCAATTGGGTAGATCGTTCGTAGATCTCGACCGCCGGGCGGGACGGGAGGTCGGCGCTGGTTCGCAGTGCGCGACCCATGGTCGCGGCTTTGCAGGTCGAGTTACACGGGGCCCGTGGAACCTACATCGGGAAGCGGCGCAAACTCTTCTACCACTTCTAGCCCGGCTTGCCGATCACCGCTGGCTGCTCGGCGCAAGTGACTTTGCACTAACGGGTTGCGTTTTTCTAATCGCTCTCGACTGAGAGAAAATTCGCAAGTTATCAACGATTGGGCGGGCCTCGACCCGGCGGACTTTGCAGCCTGGCGAAGCGCTTGCGATGCGGTCGGTCGCAAGGCGATTAGCGACTCGGGCGCGGCTGGCCCCGGCGGTGAAGTTGCCGGCAGCGATGGTTCGATGAACCGAGGGAATGGACTCGCCCCGGCTGGCAATGCGCGATCGCCTTTGCTGTTGCCGGGTTGGTTGGAAGGATTCTAGCGCGTTATCACAACTCCAACCGGGCGAATTTTATGTGGCGAGCCTTCTTTCTGGCGTGCGGCATTTCCTCGTGCATCCTCGGCGCGCAGTGCCTGGCGGTCGATTCGTTCGTGATGGCGGGGGAGCATCCGCCCGCCGAGAACGCGCCGGCAACCCTGTTTGGCGCGGTGCCGGCGGTCGTGGTGGATCGCCACACGGAGCCGGCCGAATGGGCCCCCTGGACGTTCCTTTCGACCGGCGCGGTGGTGATCCTGTACTCGCTGACGCTCAACCGCCAAGGGCCTTAGCGGTGGGACCGGCCACGTAGGTTATGCTTCAGCATAACGAATCGAGCTCAGTTGCCCGCCCTCAAGAGAAGCGGATGATGCGAAGTATAACCGCTGCGGAGGAGCAACGCCAAAGCGGCCCATTGGCTGGCGGGTCAACTGCAGCGCCTTGTTAGGCGTCTTGAGCCCGAATAATCGCCTCTCCTTCGAGAGTGCGCCAATTATTGATATTGAACGGTGACGCACCCCAACCTTGAGGCTGCTGAGGTGTCCAAACTATGCGCTCTGGCGCCAGTCGCAGCAGTTCCACCATCGCCACTTTTCGCTCCTCGCGAATGATCACGCCGGCGGCAAGCCGTTCTTCGCACGCCGCGATCACCCGGTCGCGAGCCACCACCTCGCCAGCTTCAAAGCCGTGCCAAGACATAAAGAACGCCTAACACGAATTAAGTTGTTGCGGAGTTATTCTAAAGCATACCCTAGGCAACTGCGCGTGGCCCACCAGTACCGTCACCGTCTTAAAATTCGCAAACTAAGCCCAGATTCACTCCCTGCACCCAGAAGTCGCTCCGGTCGAAGGCAAACCGCGGCTGCTCGCCGCCGTCCACATCGATCTGGCGGTCGATCTGGTCGCCGGCCCGCACCACGTCGTTCCAGTAGAGGAACGAGTAGCCGACGGTCAGCTTCGTGAACTCGCCGACGTTGTAGCCGAGCTTGACGCCGACTTCGGTAATGGCGGTAAACTCGTTTCGCTCGAACTCGCCGATGTTGCTTTCACCGGCGAAGAGGCCGGTGTCGAGGACTTCGGGATCCTCGCCCGGCACGGTAATGCTAGTGCTGCCGGCGATAATGACCCGCTCGTTCATATTGCCCAGCGACATGCGAGCCATCGTATGCAGCGACCAGCAGCCGCAATTGGCCTCGTGCATCAGGCCGAGAATGCCGCCGTGGAACTCGTTGCGGGTTTGGAATCGGTCGAGCACGTCGCTTTCGGTTCCGAGCGGAATGTTGCCGCCGGTTTCGGTCACGGCTCGCGAGCTGCGGATCAGCAGGTCGTCGTTGATTCGCGAGAAGCTCCAGCCGGTGATGAAGTCGAGCCGCGAGTTGTCGTCGCGGCAGATCAGAAAGCGGCCGTAGAGATCGTTGCCGAGCACTTCGGACGAGCCGTCGATGTCGAGCGAGCCGCTGAACAGGCCCGGAAACGAAACGAGGAGGGCTTCTTCCTCGTCGGCGCTGCCGTTGAAAAAAGGAATGGCGATGATTGGGTTGTCGAGCGTGTCGATCCGCAGGTGAGCGCTGTCGCGACCCAGGGCGTAGAACCGGTTGCCGATGCCCCAGCACTGGCTTTCGTCGAGCCAGAAGCCGATGTCGAGGCGACCTCCCGCTTTCATTTGGCTCGTTTCGCGCCGACCGCCAAACAGGATCTCCGCGCCGGGCAGAATGCCGGCCGAGGTGGACGATCCCGCGATCGTATCGGTAGTGGCCAGCGGCGGCAGATCGCGACCTTGTCGCCACCAGAGGAGCAATTCGAAATTTGCCCACCACAAGGTTTTGCCGCAGCAGGTTTCGTAGCCCTGCGGGCCGGCATTGCCGCCAGGTCCGCAGCCCGCCGCGCCGCAGCCCATCGATCCGCAGCTCATCGGTCCGCAGCTCATCGCTCCGCCCGCGTCGTACCCGCCATAGGCCATCTCGTGCCACGGCGAGCGCGGCGCAGGATTGGAATGCGGGGCAGCAGGCGGGTTGGCAGCACGCGGGGCGGGCTCTCGATGCGCCGCAGGGGCAACACGGCCGGTCGCCGGGCCGACGTTGTAAGCCGCCATGCGCTCGCTGAAGTCCGAGGCCGCCAGCTTGTGCTCCGCCAGTTGCCAGGCACAAACCGCCGCCGCCATCAAGCCGACCGTGCGCGAGATTCGCATAAAGTCACCGCCCAATGCCATCGAGCCGATTGCCGGCAAAGCGTTTGCTTTGCCGCCCTGCCCGCGCCACTGGCGCAGAAAGGGCCGTACCGAACGTAACGATAGTTTCGGTTATGCCGGACGTATCGGTTGAGAAAACCTGGCGAGCTACGCGGACTTTTCCGCGCCCGCGAGATCGGTCGAGAGTGGCAGGCGGACGACTTCACCGGCTGCATCACTCGACGTAAGGCATTTGCCCGGCGTACTTTGGGCGCGGCGAACCAAGGCCAGGCCTAGCGGGGCTGCTAGCTTAGGCGACCAGGCGATCGAAGTGAGTTGGCCCACTTCCTTGCCCTCGACCAGCAGCTTGGTTCCGAGGGGGGGTAGCTCGGCGGCGGTGAACTTCACCCCCGTCAGCAGCCGGTTGACGTGCCCCAGCGCGTCGATCCGGGCGATCGTCTCCTGACCGAGATAGCACCCCTTGGTGAAGCTGATGGCTTGGGCGTCGCGGCCGATCTCTTGGGGCAGGTTGTCGTCGCCAAAGTCTTGCCCGAAGAGGGGCAGGCCCGCTTCGAGTCGGACCAGCTCGAGGACCGCGCTGCCGCACGGGATCGCCCCCGCCTGGCCCATCGCGGCTTGCAGGCGGGGCGCATCCACCCGATCCGCAAGGATCAAGAATGCTGGCACCCCCAGGCTATCGATGCGGCCGATCAGCAGCGTCGCGTCGCCCATGGTGGCGTTGGCGAATGCCAGTGAGTCAGCCGGCGGTTCGCTGCCGATGACCGACCGCAGCGCCAGGCCCGCCGAAGGCCCGGCGAGCAAAAACAGATTAAGCTGCTCGGTTCGATCCGTCAGCTTCACGTCTTCCGAGATGACGTACTTGTCAAAATGGGCGATCAAGCCCGCTGCCTGACCAGGAGTCGAAACCAAGAGCAGCGAATCGCCGCGCTGCACAATCAGCAGGTGGCCCACCGTCTTGCCTTGCGGGCTGGTGACAAACGCCTCGCAGCCACGCAGCGCCGGCAGTTTCTTGACATCGTTGGTCGTGAAGCCATGCAGCAGTTGCACCCGATCGGCGCCGGTCACCTCCACCAGGCCCGCGCCGCTCAGGTCGGCCAGTCCGCAGGCTACGGTCAGGGCGGTGTATTGTTCGAGAATCTCGGGCGCGAGCGTCATGGCGGGTTCCTGAGGGTGGTTCGTAAGCGGTTCATCTTCCGCAATTCGCGGGGGACTGCAACAATGGCAAGGGCCGAATGTTGGCCGATGCCGGAGTGAAAGTGAAAAGGATGCTACCTGTGGATCGAGTTGTGCTGAGACGGATGGTCGCGGCTGCCCTCTTGCCCTTGTGTTGTGCCGGCTGCTTTCAGTCGCCGCCTAAAACCACGACACCCGCCGCGGAAGATCCCGCGGCTGCCGCCACGCCGGACAAGCCGGCCGTCGCGCGTCCGGCGGCAAGCGATATGGACGCGGCCGCCATCCTGGCCGAGCTATTGAAGATCTATCGCGCGGCCGACTCGTACGCCGACGAGGGAGTGGTCAAGCTCGAGTTCGTGCAGAACGGCCAGAAGAGCGGCGACCAGTGGCCTAGTGCGGTGAAGTTTTCTCGGCCCAATAAGCTATCGGTCGTGGCGTTTCAGGCGACGGTCAAATGCGACGGCCAGGAACTGATCGCCAAGATCGACGACCAAGCCACCGGCAATCTCGACGGGCAAGTCCTCGTGCAGCCCGCTCCCCAGGAGTTGCAACTGAGCCACCTGGCGAGCGACCCACTGCTATACGACATTCTGAGCAGCCAGTTGCGCCGCCAGCCGATCCAGTTGGAACTGCTGTTTGAATCGGGCGGGCTGGCCGCCGCGTTCGGCAAAGACATTGCCTGCCGGCGGCTCGACGACGGCCAGGCCGAAGGGCACGCTTGCTTTCGCGTGGAAGTGCCGTCGCCCGGCGGCCCGTTCGTGTTTTGGGTCGATCGGGCCGATTTTTTGCTCCGCCGGTTGGACTATCCCGTGGCCGCGCTGCTGCCCGCCGCCGCCGCCGACCCGAGCGTGAGCGAGCTGCGACTTTCGGCCGAGCTATTCGGGGCACGGATTGGCGAACCGACTGCCGCTGCGGAATTTCAGATGGAAATCCCGGCCGACGCCAAGCGGATGAAGTCGCTCGTCGTGCCGCCGCGTCCGCTGCCCACCGAACTGTTCGGCCGCGAGCCGGAAGCGTTCTTCTTTACCGACCTGGACGGCAACAAGTTGGAGAGCCTGCAACTCGGCGGACGGGTCGCCGTGCTCGTCTGGTATCAGAACCACCCAGCCTGCCAGGCGACGCTCGAACAGGTTGCGCTGGCGCGCAAAACCCTCATGGACGACGACGCCGTCAAGTTTTATGCCGTCGCCACCGATCCCACGTCGGCCAGCAACGCCGAGTTGCGAAAGCTGCTGGCCGATTGGCGGGTCGATCTGCCGATCGTCCGCGACTTGGAAGCGTTCGGCAAAAACGTTTTCCAGATCGACATGCAGCCAACGATCGTCGTGCTCGACGAGCAGGGACGCATCCAGGTCTTTCAGACCGGAGGGAGCCCGCAGCTTGGCGAGCAACTGGTACACATCGCCGAGCGCCTGAAAAAGGGGGATGATTTGGCGGCCGAGATTCTGGCCCAATACGAGCGCGACCGAAAACAATACGACGAGCTGATTGCCCAGGGGGGGCCCGAGCCGGGACAAGTGATCGAGTTGCCCGAAGCGGTGATCCGCCGCCGCAGCGAGCCGACAACGCTGCAACTGACCGAGCTGTGGACCACGACCGAGGTGAAGTTGCCGGGCAACCTGCTGGTGGTCGAGCAGGAGCAGGGCTCGCCGCGGTTGTACGCGATCGAAGGGTGGCGAACGGTCGTCGAGCTCGACCCAGAGGGCAAGGTGCTGGCTCGTCACGCGTTGGAATTGCCCGAGCAGGCCGCCGTTACGTACCTTCGCACGACGCAAGACAAAAGCGGCAAGCGCGTCTTTGCCGGGGGGGCGCCGCTCGCTCCCGAGTTCTTTCTGTTCGACGAGAACTGGCAGCTCGTCCGCTCGTTCCCGGCTGCCGATCAAACTCCGCTGCAACTGACCGACCTGGCCTGGGCCGACGTGAACGATGCCGACGGCGCGGCGGAAATGCTGGCGGGCAACGTGGGGAGCCTGGGGTTAATGGCCGTCAAGACCGACGGCGAAATCGCCTGGCGGAACCGGGAGTTTGCCGACGTGGTGTCGGTGGCCGTCTCGCAGCCGAACGACGTCGGCTCGTGGGCCATTTTTCTGGCGGGCGAGCGGGGAACGGTGTTGCGGGTCAATCGGTTTGGCCTCGACGAGCCGCCGGTTCAGATCGGTAACTGGCCGATCGTGCGCTTGGCAGCGGCGCGATTTGCCGGGGCGAAACAGGCGTCCCTGCTAGGCATTTCGAACAATGCGCAGGGCGAACTGTTCGCGATTGGCATCACCGACGACCTGAAAGAAGCGTGGAATTATCCGCTCCCCGCGGGCGTGCATCAAAAGCCGATCGAGTTCATCTCTTCGAGCCACATCCTGCCCGGTCGCCAAGGAGAGTGGTGGCTGGCCGGGCCCGACGGTTCGGTCCACGTCATCAGCGAGGAAGGGGAATTTCACGATTCGTTCTTTTCGGGCGTCCCGCTGACCGGCTTGGCCGCGACACGTTTTGACCAATCGCCGGTCCTCATCCTGGCGAGCGACGCCGGCATTACCGCCTGGAAAATCGGCACGCCGCAGCGCGAGCGTTAGGTAATACGACCCGCATTCACTGGGCAATCGCCGGCCGGCTTGAAGTGCACCGCGCCAGTGCCGGCCATTGCCGCTTGAGCAGTTCCATGCCGCCGAACAGGGCCCCGCAATAGAACAGGTTGGCGTACAGCATGTTCAGCCCGAAGGGAATCGCCGCGATGTAGCAAGCGACCAGCCCTGGCAGCGTGCGTGGGTAGGTGATGCCGTCGCCGCCGAGCCAGACCTGAAAGTTCGACAGCAGGAAGAAGCCGACGGCAGCCAGCACCGCCGCCGCCGTGGTGCTCGGCAGCGTGACCCGTTCGCGGAGCGCCATTCCCAGCAGGATGGTGAGCGCGAAGCAGACGTAGGAAAAGTAGTTCGGACCCATTCCAGGGCCATAGACGAACGCCGTCAGCAGCACGTCGCTCAGGGCGATGGCTGCCAGGGGGACGAGAAAAGCCGCCGGGCGACTGCGGAAGCAAGCCCCGCCGAACAGGCAGATCGCGCCGATGGCGGTGAAGTTCGGCCAGTGCGGAGCGAGGCGCGTCGCCGCGGCGGCAACGATCAAGGCGGCTAGGGTCAAAGCCCGGGGGCTGAACATGTGAAGACTCCTTAAAACTTGCAAAGATTTGATGATAGGGGAACCGCGCCAGGGCGAACACCCGCCGCGCCTCAAACTGGGGGAATCGAAAGGGCGTCGGCCACGGTGGCCGGCGCGTGCGGCGAAACCAAGTCGA
Organism: Pirellulaceae bacterium; assembly: GCA_040901775.1. Taxonomy (GTDB): domain Bacteria; phylum Planctomycetota; class Planctomycetia; order Pirellulales; family Pirellulaceae; genus CAYLLN01. Next base: position 10,824 of record JBBDYF010000268.1, read on the forward strand.
TGTAGTACCGGCCGTCGCGGCAGACGACCTCGCCCCGCTCGATTTGGACGGGCCACCGAAAAATGGGCCCGTCAGAGACGAACGAATGGTACTCGCCGTTCTCGCCGCTCGGATCGACCCCCGGCGGCAGGTCGACCAGCAATTGCCGGTCGAGCGAGCGGCCCACGAACGAGCCGTCGAGAGTGGTTCCATCCACGCAGCACAAAACAGCCCGAAAGCCCAGCGACTCAAACTGCTCGACCACCAGCCGCGTGTCGCGCCCCCAGATCGGAAACACGCCTGTCATGTCGAGCCGAGCCAGGTTCCGCTCGCGATAGGCCCGCAAGTCGGCCAGAAACAGGTCGCCGTGCGCCACGTGCCGCACGCCGCGGGCGACGTACCCGGCCAGCTTGTCGCCGATCAGTCGCTCGTACACTTCGTTGGTGCAGGGTCCGCCGTGTATGCCGATCCGCAGCTTGTCGAGCGGCAGGCCAATGGCCGCGGCCTGCTCGTCGAGCAGTTCCTCTCGCACGCCGTGGTGGCTGACGCGGCGATACTCGTCGGCCACGCTCGTCAACAGGCCAACCACCTCCCACGCCGGCGAGCGCAGCAGTTCGTACAGCGCCAGGGCGCTGTCTTTGCCGCCGCTCCACAACATCAGGATGGGGGTGCGCTGCATTGTCATTTACCTGGGCCGGTACTCTTCGACGCTGGTCTTTTGCACGTAGCCGATCCGCAGTTTCTTGCGTAGGTCGCGGGCCGCCTGGTTCCAGCCGGGATGCGACGGGTTCTTGGCCTGCGGAATGGGAGCGTCGCCCGCTTCGGATTTGGCTTCGACGTGGCCGTCGAGATAGGCGACGTTAGCCACGTTAGTATGGCGAAAATGGGTGGCCGGCTCGGCACTGTTCAGCGGATCGGGCTGGCCGCTCGCATTGGCCGCGTCGTCCGGTCCCATTACGTACCAGGTGTCGGTCGCCTTGAGCACGGGATCGCCCGACCAGGGCAACTGGATCCGGGCCGCGTCGGTCATCACAATCGTCCTGCTGGTCGAGGGGAAATCGGCCAGCCGGCGGGTTGTCGCTTGGGGGCTCCACGAGGGGGGCGCGAAGATCGTGCTCCCCAGGTTCTGGTTGTAGCCGTAGCCGCCGTTGGCGCCGTCGTAAAGCTGCTTGATTTGCGACGTCAGGTCGGGGCAGCGAAAGACCGCCTTGTTCCGCTCGATGAAGGGGGCGAGAAAGCCGCTGGTCAGGTCGGCCGTGTTGGTGTTGTAGTTCACCACGCCGAACCAGGTGGCCTGGGTCGGCCAACTCGTTGGCAGGTTGGCGGGGGGGAGCGTCCCCAGGCAGTCGTGATACATCTGCACCGCCAGCCCGTTTTGCCGAAGGTTGTTGGCGCACTGCATGCGCCGGGCGGCCGCCCGCGCCGCCTGCACCGCCGGCAGCAGCAGGGCGACCAGCAAGCCGATGATGGCAATGACGACCAGCAGTTCAACCAAGGTGAACGCCCCGCGCGATTCGACTTGGCGAGCGGGAGGCGTTCCGCCTTGGCGAGCGGGAGGCGTTCCGCCTTGGCGAGCGGGAGGCGTGAGCCTCCCGATAGGACTGCCATCCTCAACCCGGTTCGCCTGCCCGGGGCGCGCAGCAGCGCGCCGCTCTAAAAGACTTCGCAACATGACCATTTCCTCGTGGTTCGGGCCGGCACGCGCCGGCCAAATGCGACGCTGGGCCAACGAGGGACAAAAAGAGGGGCCGAAAACTTTTCGCCAAACCATGCGCGAGCGCAAGGCGTAGAGAAAGCTACGGCCGCAAGCTTCTTTGCCACGAAGAACGCCAGCGTCAATCCACCTCAAGGCAGGTCTTCTGGCTTCCGGATCGTTCGCCTGTGCCGCGCCTTCCCGCGTGACCGGCCAGCCGTGTTTCACGGGCAGGCCAATCGATTCGCAGTGGCTATTGCGGCAAAGCGTCCCCGGTTACAGCGGCGGGACCGCAACGGAATTGCACCGTTTTCCCTATTCTTCCCGGCCAGCGACAAGCGGCCGGAACACCTTGAAGCGAGGCCAATCCTAGCCGAGCGGCCGCGGTTGTCAACAGCCGGGCAGGACGAGGCTGCTACGGAGCC
>JBBDYF010000268.1:12930-13323 GCA_040901775.1 Pirellulaceae bacterium
AACGCCCGCCCTGCCGCTCCGCGGCCCTAACCTCTCCGATCGTCGCCCGCATCAGCCAGCTTTTTTAAGGAGCACGATGCCGATGACTCAACCAGTAGTCTCGGAAGGCAATTAGTCGGGGTAACGACTCCCTATCCTTTGGTCTGCCTGCCGCCTGCTTGCTGGCAATGATGTCGTCCGGATGGCACACGGGAAAGCCATTAATGTCAACGTGGCGAGCCCAAGCCGCATCAAACGCTTCGATGCCATCGGGCGCGAAAATCAGATCCAGATCGAACGGACCGTTCTTCAATTGCACAAAGTCCTTGCCGCGCCGAACTTCATCCGCTTGAGCCTCGGTAAGCTGAAAACCGAGTCCTTGCAACGCGCCAACCAGCGCCGCGCCGTTGGCGG
>JBBDYF010000269.1:0-13316 GCA_040901775.1 Pirellulaceae bacterium
TTCGTTATAATCCCTGAGCATTAGATTCGGGAAGTTATTTCGTTGGCGTTCCTTACCAAAGTCAATCGCCACCTCGTCCATGATTCGTCACCCACGGCCACCACCGCTTAAGTCTTCTACCTCTTCTAGCCGGGAGCGCGATTAGCATAACGTTTAGCGATATAACTCTCGGTAGGTAAAAGAGTTGCATCGAAGGAGGGGACCGCATTGACGAAAAAAAACATTCGTATTAGCTGATCGCCTGTCCGCGGAAGGATCGCGAGCGGAACGGAGACTCAAGTCGAATCTCAGGGAATTCGGGCTCGTTTGCCTTGTTGCCTTTTGTTCAAACCGTCCTCACAATTGCTTGCGCAGACACCGCATCCTCTCTCCTCAATGATGTTGAAGTACGGAGCAGCAATGAACGGGCCACCGACGATATCCCGCCGTGCGTTTCAGCTTTCAATTGCTGCCGTTGTCGCCGCTGCCGCTGCTAGGCAGCGTGCCCTCGCCGCCGCCTTTCCCGCCGGCGACTACGTCGATATGCACACGCATCTCGGCCAGACCTGGAACCACACCGTGCCGCTCACCGCCGAGGGGCTGTTGCGGTGGATGGACGCCCACAAAATTGCCCAGGCGATCGTCCTGCCGTTGGTCTCGCCCGAGTCGTCCAGCTACTTGCTCACCACCGATTTCGTGCTGACGCAAACGAAGCCCTATCGCGACCGGCTGATTCCGTTCTGCTGCGTCGATCCGCGCACCAGCTATAGCGGCATTGGCGCGGCAGGTCCCGCCGCGACGCGGCTCCACAAGGGGCTGGTCGCCATGCTGAAAAAATACATCGACGCCGGCGCCAAGGGCTTTGGCGAGCACAAGCCGGGCGTCGCCTTCGACGATCCGCGCAACATGCTGCTCTACGCCGCCTGTGCCGAGGTGAAACTGCCGCTCCTCTTCCACATCGACAACCAGCGCAACACCGACCAGCCGGGATTGCCCGGCCTGGCCAAGGCGCTGGCCGAGCATCCCGCGTGCAACTTCATCGGCCACGGTCCCGGCTGGTGGGCCTCGATCAGTGGCGACGTGACGCAGACCGGCCTGGGTGGTTATCCCAAAACGAAGGTTGCCCCCGGCGGCGCGATCGACGCCCTGATGGAGAAGTTTCCCAACCTGTATGGCGATCTGTCGGCCGGCAGCGGGGCGAGCGCCATCAGCCGCGATCTGGCGTTTGGCCGCGAGTTTCTCCTCCGCCGGCAGGACCGGATTATGTTTGGCACCGATTTTCTCGCACCCGAACAAGTGGTGCCGCAGTTCGAGCTATTTGAAGACAAGTTGGCCGATCTGCCGGCTGAGGTGAAAGCCAAAATCTTTCGCGATAACGCCCGCCAACTGCTGAGGCTGGGTTGAGCGTGTCGCAGGATGTTCTGAATGATCCGTCGAGAGAATTAAAGCGATTGCCTCCTCGGCATGCACTAGAATGCCCAGGATGGAGCAATCACCGCTGGTTGAGGACATTCAAAACTACGCTCAGAACATCGTCGATACGGTGCGCGAGCCCCTGTTGATTCTGGATGCCACGCTCCGCGTCAGGTCCGCCAACCGTGCCTTTTACCAGACGTTCCACGTCTCGCCCGCGGAGACCGAGGGCCGCCTGATTTACGAGCTGGGCAACGGCCAGTGGGACATCCCCGATTTGCGGACCCTGCTCGAGGACATCGTGCCCAAGAGCTCCGTCTTCGACGATTTTGAGCTCGACCACACTTTCCCGGTCATCGGCCGCCGAGTGATGCTGCTCAACGCCCGCAAGCTGCAGGCGGGACACCACGGCGAGCTGCTGGTCTTGGCGATGGAAGACGTGACTGGACGCAAAAGAGCAGAAGAAGAACTGCTCAAGGCTGGCGCCTTGCAAAGCGCGATCTTCAACAGCGCTAATTTCTCGAGCATCGCTACCGACGAGAAGGGTGTCATTCAGATCTTCAACGTCGGCGCCGAACGGATGCTGGGTTACACCGCCGCCGACGTCATGAATAAAATTACGCCGGCCGACATCTCCGATCCGCAGGAAGTGATTGCGCGGGCCAAAACCTTGAGCGCCGAACTGGGGACGACGATCACGCCGGGCTTTGAAGCGCTCGTCTTCAAGGCCGCGCGGGGGATCGAAGACATCTACGAGCTGACGTACATCCGCCAGGACGGCAGCCGCTTTCCGGCAGTCGTCTCGGTCACTGCGCTCCGCGACGCTCAAAGCACGATCATCGGCTATCTGCTCATCGGAACCGATAATACAGCGCGCCAGCAGGCAGAAGAGGCATTGCTCAAGGCGGGAGCTTTGCAAAGCGCGATCTTCAACAGCGCTAATTTCTCGAGCATCGCTACCGACGAGAAGGGTGTCATTCAGATCTTCAACGTCGGCGCCGAACGGATGCTGGGTTACACCGCCGCCGACGTCATGAATAAAATTACGCCGGCCGACATCTCCGATCCGCAGGAAGTGATTGCGCGGGCCAAAACCTTGAGCGCCGAACTGGGGACGACGATCACGCCGGGCTTTGAAGCGCTCGTCTTCAAGGCCGCGCGGGGGATCGAAGACATCTACGAGCTGACGTACATCCGCCAGGACGGCAGCCGCTTTCCGGCAGTCGTCTCGGTCACTGCGCTCCGCGACGCTCAAAGCACGATCATCGGCTATTTGTTGATCGGCACCGATAATACTGCCCGCAAACAGGTGGAGGCCGAGCGGATGCTCCTCGATCAGCGCGTCCGCGATCAGCAGTTTTACACCCGCTCGCTGATCGAATCGAACATCGACGCCCTGATTACCACCGACCCACGCGGCATCATTACCGACGTCAACAAGCAGATGGAAGCGCTCACCGGCTGCACGCGAGACGAACTGATCGGCGCGCCGTTCAAGGACTATTTTACCGACCCCGAGCGGGCTGAAGCCGGCATCAAGCTGGTGCTGGGGGAACGCAAGCTCACCGACTACGAGCTCACGGCCCGCGCTCGCGACGGTAAGGAAACCGTAGTGTCCTACAACGCGAGCACTTTCCACGATCGCGACCGGAAGCTGCAGGGCGTCTTCGCCGCCGCTCGCGATGTCACCGAACGCAAGCGCTACGAGCAATCGTTGCAGCAAGCCAACCGTGCCAAGAGCGTCTTCTTGGCCAACATGTCGCACGAAATCCGCACTCCCATGAACGCCATCCTGGGATTCTCCCAGTTGATGCTCCGCGACCAGGATCTGACGCCCCGTCAATTCCAGTATCTGGGCACTATCAACCGCAGCGGCGAGCATCTCCTTGCACTCATCAACGATATTCTGGAGATGTCCAAGATCGAAGCGGGCCGCACGACCCTGAACCCTTCCACCTTCGACCTCCTCGTCCTGCTCAAAGACCTGGAAATGATGTTTCGCGTCCGTACGGACGAGAAGAAGTTATCGTTTTCGGTGGAGACGATCGGCGATGTCCCCCAATTCATCGTGACCGATATCAACAAACTGCGTCAGGTCTTCATCAACGTGCTGGGCAACGCCGTCAAGTTTACCCAGCAGGGCGCCATTTGCCTGCGCGTGAATGCGGATCGCGCGGGTCCCGCGGGACCTTGGCTCCGAGTCGAAGTCGAGGATACCGGCCCGGGCATTTCGGCAGACGAGCTGGATCGGCTTTTCCGGCATTTTGAGCAGACCAAGACCGGGCAGCAAACGGGAACCGGCACCGGGTTGGGCCTGGCCATCAGCCGGGAGTTTGTTCGCCTGATGGGCGGAGACATTACGGTAAGCAGCCAGGTTGGAAAGGGGAGCGTGTTCGTGATTCAGTTGCCTTTGCAGGAGGGCGAATCCCAAGCGGTCCAAGCGAAAGACAACCCCCGCCATGTCGTCAGGCTCAGGCCCGGTCAAGCGACATGCCGGGTGCTGATTGCCGACGACATCGAGGATAACCGTCAACTGCTGGCTCAGCTTCTGGCGCCAGTGGGTTTTGAGATTCGCCTGGCGACCAACGGAGCGGAAGCCGTCCAAGAGTTTGACGCGTGGCGGCCCCATCTGATCCTGATGGACTTTCGCATGCCGGTGATGGACGGCCACGAGGCGATCCGCCGGATTCGGGCCATGGCCGGGGGCGCGGCCCCCAAGATTATCGCGGTCACTGCCAGCGCGATGGACGACAACCGCCAAGAATTGATGGAGATCGGCGCCGACGATTTTGTTGGCAAGCCGTTCAGGGAAGCCGAACTTTTTCAAAAGATTCACGCCCACGTCGGCGTGGAATATCTTTACGCCGAAGATTCCACAGTCGCAGGCCAGGAGGAAACTGCTGAGCTGACCGCCGAGTCCCTGGCTCTCTGGCCGCGAGACCTCATCGACCCGATGCGTGAAGCCGTCCTCACGGCGGATTTGGACCAGTTGCTGGCCAACATCCAGGCGGTGGAAGCCCGCGATCCGCGCGTGGCTAGGGGGTTGCGCCGCCTGGCGGAAGACTTCCAATATCAGAAGCTGCTGGATCTATTCGGCACAGGGAGCCCTTCATGAATCCAGCGAAACCTCCACGCGATTCGAGCCAAGCCGCCAGCATCTTGGTGGTGGACGACACTGCCGCCAACCTGCAGGTGCTGGCTGGCATGCTCAAGGACCGCGGGTATAAAGTCCGTCCCGTTCCCAGCGGCAAATTGGCGCTCTTGGCGGCTGCCAAGGATCCGCCGGACCTGATCCTGCTGGACATCAATATGCCGGAGATGAACGGCTATGAAGTCTGCCAGCACCTCAAAGGCGACGGCCAGCTCCAGGCGATTCCCGTCATCTTCATTAGCGCACTCACGGAACCCCTGGACAAGGTGAAGGCGTTTTCCACCGGCGGCGTGGATTACATCACCAAGCCCTTTCACATGGAAGAATTGCATGCCCGCGTCGAAACTCACTTGAAGCTCCGTCGCCTGCAAGTTGAGCTGGAGCAGGCCAACAATCGCCTGGCGCAGGTCAACGATCGGATGTCCCGCGACCTGAAGGCGGCGGCGAAGATTCAGGAGACCTTCCTGCCTCGCGAGGCGCCACGCGTACCGGGCGTGGAATTCGCCTGGATCTATCGTCCCTGCGACGAGTTGGCCGGCGATGGCCTCAACATCATTCCGCTCGGCAATGGCCAGGTTGGACTGTACATCCTCGACGTCAGCGGACACGGCGTCGCGTCGGCCCTGCTGTCGGTGACGCTCAGCCGGTTGCTTTCGCCGCCACCCCTGCCGTTCTCGATTCTGATGCAAGATCGAGGTGGGGAGAACCAGTCCGAAATCACGCCGCCCGCCGAGGTTGCAACCCGCCTGAACCGCCTTTTCCCATTCGACGTCCAGACGGAGCAGTTAACGACGATGGTCTATGGGATCCTGGACTCCGCGACCGGAATCTTCCGCTATGTTTCCGCAGGGCACCCTGGCCCCGTGCATCTGCCGTCGAGAGCCGAGCCCGCAATTTTGGAGAGCGACGGATTCCCGCTCGGCTTGACGGACCAGGAGTACGAGGAGCGCACGGTCCACCTGGGGGCGGGAGACCGCCTGTACCTTTACTCCGACGGCGTCCCCGAAGCGATGGACGCTGCGGGCCAGCAGTTTGGCAACGCCCGGCTCCTAGAGGGGATCGGCCAAGCACGATCCGAATCGCTCCAGAAAAGTGTCGTTTCCCTCATGACCCAGCTCACTCAGTGGCAGGGCTCCGAAAGTCCCCAAGACGATATTTCCATCCTGGCCGTCGAAATCGCAGCGATCAGTAACCCATAAGCTCGATTGTGGGACGACGCGGTTAACTCCGGTGCCCATGCCGGCTGGCTGCAAAAGGACGAGAACAGCGATGGACCTGTGGCAGTGGCTAGAACCGGCGCTTTTCTGGCTGGCGATCGCGAGCCTGGTTTTGGTATCGCTCTGCACGGCGCTCTTGGCGCTGGGGGGCTGGCTGACGAAACGGCTGGCCGAGGTGCCGATTCCGGCGCTCGACCAGTGGCCGAGCATTTCGCTGATCGCCCCGGCGCGTAACGAACAGCGCAACATCGAGTGGGCCGTTCGTTCGCTGATGCGGCTCGACTATCCGCGGCTCGAAATCACGCTCGTCAACGACCGCTCGACCGACCGGACGGGCGAAATCCTCGACCGCCTGGCCGCCGAGTTTCCGCAGCTCAACGTCGTCCACTTAACCGAGTTGCCGGCGGGTTGGCTCGGCAAGAACCACGCCCTGCAACTGGGGGCCGATCGTTCGCGGGGCGAGTGGCTGCTGTTTACCGACGCCGACATCGTCTTCGAGCCGACGGCGCTCCGCCGGGCGATCGGCTACGCGCTGGCTAGCCGGGTCGATCATCTGGCCGCCACGCCCGACACGCGGATGGCTTCGTGGCTGGTGACGTCGTTCATCGTCACCTTCGCGATGTATTTTTCGCTGTACTGCCGGATGTGGGCGATCCGCAATCCGAAGAGCGGGGCGCACGTCGGCATCGGCGCGTTCAACCTGGTGCGCGCTGAAGTGTATCGCGCGGTCGGCGGGCATCATTCGATCCAGATGCGGCCCGACGACGACCTGAAGCTGGGAAAAATCTTGAAGCGGGCCGGCTACCGGCAAGACATCGTCCAAGGGCAGGGGATGATTGCGGTCGAGTGGTACCAGTCGCTCGGCGAGCTGATTCACGGCCTGGAAAAGAACTTTTTTTCCGGGGCCGATTACAGCGTGCCGCTGACCGCCTTCTCGTCCTGCCTGTCGCTCTTGTTCAACGTCTGGCCGTTCGTCGCGGTGTTCATTGTCCCTGGCCCGACGCGGTGGGTCTATGCGGCGGTCTGCCTGACGCTCTGGCTGACGGCCTGGATGTCGGCCCGCGCGATGAAGGCGCCCCTCTCGTGCGCCCTCGTCTTTCCGCTGGCGGTGCTGTTGTTCGTTTATATTCAGTGGCGAACCATGCTGCTGAACTACTACCATAACGGCATCCGCTGGCGCGGCACCCACTATTCGCTGGCCGAGTTGCGGGCGAATAAGGTTTAGAGTGGGCCGTCGCGAGTGGACGCGGCGGACTACTTGGAAAATGGATTTTCAAGGCATGGCGCCGGTGTCCAATGGCTTCCAAGAGTGCCGTGGCTGAGGCGAATGTTGTCGCGCGGCTAACTCCACGAATTGACTGACTTCGCCGGGCCGCTTATCCTCTGGGCATGACCATGAAAATCGGGGATTTAGACTTGCCCACGCCGACGCTGGGTACGACCGGCAATGACGCCGCACTCGAAAGGATATTCGAATTTGACGCTGAACTGGAATCGCAATTTGGCACGAAACTCAAAATCGACGAAAAGCTGAATCGCACGCTTGTCAGTTTTCAGGCCAACAAAGGCCGGGCTTTCTATCGTTGGTTCAAGTACAAGGAGGCGTTTTCCGCCGCCCTCGTCGAGCACCTGCTTGATCGGTACGAAGTCACCGACGGAGTGCTGCTGGACCCGTTCGCCGGCATAGGAACGGCTTTGTTCGCGGCCGGAGAAATGGGATTGAGTCCACAAGAGCGGCACGCAAAGACGCCCACGCGTATCTGGCACTGGGAGAATTGAAAGGTGGAATTGATCCCGCCGGCGCGGACGAGCACTGGAAAACAGCTTGCACGGCGCTAGGACGAATCCATACATCATTTGCGAAGCAGGATGCCAAGCCAGCGACGTTCTTTGTCGGCGCTGCAATTGAGGCCCATATGGCGACTGAAATCTGGGACATGTTGCAGCAAGGCGAAATCGACAACGCGGCTAATCTCACGGACGAGGAGCAGCTAGCATCCGTCACGCGATGGATTTGCTCGTTGTGAATACACCGTAAACCCTTCAGGAGCAGGCCGCGGGACGCGCCCGTTACGCCGCCCCCAGCCGGTCGCCCACGCGCAGGTGATAGCCGCGGAGGAAGTGGTCAATTCCCATGACCTTCTTGCCCGCGGGTTGCACTGCCACGATCGAGAGCCCGCCATCGCCGGTGGCGACGATCAGTTGCTTGCCATCGCACAGCATTACTTGTCCCGGTAAATGTTCGACCGAATCGGACGGCAGACTGGAGGATGGGCCGACGAACGGTTCCAAACCGGCCGCCCGGGCGGCGGCCTTGCTACCCCGGCCGAAGACGCTGACCTGGTCGATCACCAGCCGGAGCGGCTCCTCGCCGGGCCGGTGCCAATGGGTGTAGGTTCCCGGCCACGGCTTGAGGGCGCGAACCTGGTTGCGAATCTGCTCGGCGGTGCGGGCCCACTCGATCGCGCCGTGCTCTTTGCGTAGCCGCAGGGCGCTGGTTGCATGTCGCGAATCCTGCGGTTCGCCCAGCGGCGAGACCCGGTCCCACTGGTCGAGCATTGCGATCGCCTCGTGCACTGGCTCGATCCCCAGCCGGGCGAGGTGGGCTTCGAGCTGGGGCTGGGTCTCTTCGGGACCGATGGCGGTTTCGCGCTGGGCCAGGATCGGCCCGCCGTCGAGCCGCGGGGTCATGTGAATGACCGAGACCCCCGTTTCGACTTCGCCATTCAAGAGGGCCCAGTGGATCGGGGCGGCCCCGCGATATTTCGGCAGCAGCGAGGCATGCAGATTGATTCCGCCCAACGGGGCCAGGCCCAACACGTCGGCCGCCAGGATTTGCCCGTAGTCGCAGGCGACTAGCAGGTCGGGGGCCAGCAAGGCGATCAGCCGGCGGCCTTCCTCGCTGTTGATGCTGGCGGGGGCATGCACCGCCAGGCCGCGGCTTGTGGCCAGATCGCGCATCGGGTTGGGGGGCGCCTTGTCGCGTCCGCGCAGGGCGGGCGTGGGCCGGGTGACGAGCGCGGGAATCTCGTGTTGCGAATCGAGCAGCGACTGGAACATGGGCACCGCGAACGGGCCGGTGCCGAGCACGAGTAAACGCATGGGAAGAGGCTAGGGCTGGGGGCTAGGGCTGGGGGAGGAGAGGCCAGGAAGGTTTGAACCTCGCACTCCGCACTCCGCACTCCGAGTTCCGCACTCGCTACGCATATCTTTCTTCCCACTCGGTCCAGCGCTGGGCGATCGCTTCGTCGCTGGGGACCGCGCCGGTCGTGCGACGGCTGGTAAACTCGCTTTCAAAAATCTCCAGTTCGTGCTCGATGTCGGCCCGCGCCGTGGTGCTCATCCGGTCGGGAAAGAGCACGCCGTCCAGGTGATCCAGTTCGTGCTGGCAGCAGCGCGCCAGCAGGCCGATCATGTCGGCTTCGATCTCTTGCCCACCGATCGAATAAGCGTTGATTCGCACCTGCTTGGGGCGCATCACTTGCCCGAATAGTCCCGGCAGGCTGAGGCACCCCTCTTCGACCTCTTCCGCGCCGCCGCGGGGCAGCGAGATCACCGGGTTGATGAACACGAACTCTTCGCCCACCCCGCGCTTTCCCTCGAGGTTGACAATAAACAGCCGGAGCGGCAGATCGATCTGGTTGGCGGCCAGGCCAATTCCCTTGGCCTCGTACATCTGGTCGAACATCTGACGGACGATGCCGCGCAACTCGGCATCGACCCGACGAATCGGTTTGCTGGCCCGGCGAAGCGTGGGATGCGGATACGTGATGATGTTCAAGGGAGGAGGTCAGTGCTAGTTGTCAGTTGTCAATCGTCGGAAAGAGTGCCAGGGGTAAATTATACGCAGCAGATGTCCGAGGCGGCAGGCGGCCGTTTGTCCCGCGCAGCGGCTGCGAATATACTGAAAGTTCCGTCGCCAGGCTCGTTCCCGCCTGTCACTTTCCCACCGCCAAGATTCGAGGCTCGTTCATGCTTGATCAACCATTCTTCGCCTGCTCCCTGCTCGTGGCCTGCGCCCTGACCGCTTCGGCAACGGCTCAGGAGTACCACGTCGTCAAGGTCGAGACGCCCGCTCCGGCGGACGAAATCGCCCCGGAAATCGCCGCCTTGCTGGCACCGACCGGCTTGAAGCTGGTCAAGGGAGAATCGCGCACCGTCTGCGAAATCTGGCTCTGCCAACAGTGGCCCGTGGCAGCCGACGCCAAGACCGGGGGCGATGTGATCTATCCGCTCGCGCCGGGCAGCCTGGTGGGAGTGGTTCGCTACCCGCGCAAGGCGGCCGACTTCCGCGACCAGGATATTTCTGCGGGCGTTTATACGCTCCGTTACGGCCGGCAACCGGTGGACGGGGCGCACATCGGCACCTCGCCCACGCGCGATTTCCTGGTTGCCATTCCGGCTGCCGGCGACAAGAGCCCCGCGGCGCTCGACTACAAAGGGCTGATCGCCGGCGGCAAGGAAACGTCGGGCTCCGGCCACCCGGCGATCCTGTCGCTGCAGCGTCCTGGCGCAGGGAGCGAGGCGCTGGCCGTGCGCGAGGATGCCGACAAGGAATGGACGATCGTCCGTTTCACCGGCAAGGCGAAGACGGGGGGTGAAACGAAAGACCTGGCGCTCGAGGCGGTGCTGGTCGGAGTGGCCGCCGAGTGATGACCATGCGGATTGCAGATTGCGGAATGTGGAGTGCTCGCTGGTGCGCGAGGGTTTGTCTCGTTGCCGCGTTCTTTGTTGTGCCCTGGCTTCCCGCTGCCGAGCCGCCCAAGTTCGAGCTCGAGACGCTGCGGGGGCATGTGGTTTATCTAGCCGATGCGCTGCACAAGCAGTTCGGCATCCGGAGCGTGCCGGAGGCCAAACAGCGGACGCTGGCCCTGCAAGCGGCCGACGGCAAGTTGGTGCCGCTGGTCGAGGATGTCCGCGGGCGGGCCTTTCGCGCCGACGAGCGTTTCCGCAAACCCGAGGTGGAACTGTTGGTGCGGCGCTACGCTGGCTCGCCGGCCGTGCAGGTGATCCGCGTGTTTGAGATCGTGGAGGGCGGCAAGTACGAGCTCGACTACTGGTGCGATATTTGCGCGATTGCGATGTACGAGCTCAAGCCGTGCGAATGCTGCCAGCAAGAAATCGAGCTGCGCCGCCGCAAGGTGGACGAAACGCAGCCCCAATGCTTTCTCAGGCCTTGATTCTGGGTTTGGGTGCCACGTCCCACGCCCCTCGTGGGCGTGCTTCCGTTGCCGTTCACACGCCCACGGCTTCAGGGGTTTATCGAAGGTCAAGCGAAACGGATTGAAGTGCTGACAAAGCACTATCCCGCAACGCGTCCCAGCCGGGCCGCTCCGCCCAGCTCGTCTAGCAGCCAATCGACCAGCGTCGCCTGGTTGGCGTTCGCGTCGATGTGGGCATAGGCGTCCAGACAGACATCCAGGCAAGCCGCGGCGGCTTCCTCGCCCGGCAGCCAGCGCAACAGGTTGGCCACGTCGCGGGCCATTTGCGCTTCGCCGGCACTTTCGCCGGACGCAAGTGCGAGCAGCGCCTGCCGGTAGAACTCCTCGGCCAGCGACACCACCAGCCGCAGCCGGCGTCGTTTCGCCGCCGATTCCTTGCCCGCTTCTTCGATGAACGAGCCGATCCGCTTGGCCCCTTCCTGGACGTCGAACTCGCGCTGGTTCAGCATTGCCAAGAGCGCGCCGCGAAATTCGACCAGTTGCTCGTCGCACCACTGCCCGGCCCGCTCGACGCTCCCCTGGCTCTGCAAGGCGGCTCGCTGGGCGGCCCGCTCGTCGGCGCAAAGGCCCTGCTCGACGAGGATCGCCGCCACGTCGTCGGCGGGCAGCGGAGCGAACCGCACCACCTGGCACCGCGAGCGGATCGTCGGCAACTGCCGCTGCTCGCTGGTTCCAATCAGAATCAGCACGGATCGCGCCGGCGGCTCTTCGAGCGTCTTGAGCAGGCAGTTGGCCCCTTCCTTGTTCAAATAGTCGGCGTCGTCGATGATCGCGACCCGTCGCCGGCCCGAATACGGCTTGAGCGACAGGTTATAGCAGAGCCCGGCCCGCATCCGGTGTTCTTTATCGCCAATCAACAGTTCGACCGGAATGAAAGCCTTATCCGCCGGCTTGGCAACCGTTTCGATATCCGGATGCGTTCCCGCGAGCACCTGGCGGCAACTGGGGCACTCGCCGCACGGATCGAGCGCCTCTTCCGGCCGCCGCTCGCAGAGCATCGCCTGGGCCAATTTGCGTGCGAACAGCCGCTTGCCGATGCCGGGCGGTCCCACGAACAAGAACGTGCTCGCCAGCCTTCGGCGGGCAAGGGCCTGGCGAAAGCGGGCGAAAACCTGGGAGTGGCCGTGGAACATGCTGGCGAGCGGGAGGCGTGAGCCTCCCGATGGGTTGGGTGTCGCAAAAATGGAATCCTATCGGCCAGCTTACGCTGGCCGCTCACCTGATCCGTTGATGACTTGCTTCGCCGCGGCGGCGACAATCTGCTCGTGGATTGCCTCGACCGGCCGATCGGCGTTCACCACGATCACCTGCTGCGGAAAGCGGGCCGCCTCGGTCAAAAAGCCCTGGCGAACCCGCTCTAAATAGTCGAGGCCGCGCGATTCCATCCGGTCGGCGCTGCGCTGGATGCGGGCCGCCGCCCGCTCGGCCGGCATGTCGAGCAGGAAGACCAGGCTCGGCATGATGCCGTCCACCGTCACCGCGCCGACCCTCCACACGTCGTCTGGATCGAGCCCGCTGGCGTGCGCCTGATAGACGACGTTGGCCAGCAGAAAACGATCGCTGACCACCACCTTTCCCGCGGCCAGGGCGGGCCGGATCACCTCTTCGACCAGTTGCGCCCGCGACGCCATATACAGCAGCATCTCGCTGCGGCGGTGGATCGCCACGTCGTGATGCTCGAGCAGCAGCGACCGCAGCCGCTCGCCCAGCGGCGTTCCGCCCGGATCGCGGCAGGTGACCACGTCGCGTCCCTGCCCGCGCAGCCACTCGACGAGCAGTCCGATCTGCGTCGATTTTCCCGCGCCGTCCACGCCATCGAAGCTGAAAAACATGCGGCCCATTGTAGCAAGAAACGCGAGTCGGCCGGCGCAAGGAAGCCGTGGTTTGCTGCGCAAATCACAGCCTTCGGCCGTTATTCAATGGATCGGGATTCGCAATTTACTTGCTACCACCGGCTCCACTGCGAATACGTCCGGTTGACGCCGAAATGCCGCGACCAGTGGGTCCGCGGACCCGCGCCAAAATAGCCGTAGGCATAGCCGTCGGTGCGAACGTCGTAATACCGGGCCGCCGGCCGCCCCGGCTTGTTATTGGGTCCGGGCGACTCGGGCTGCCGCAGCAGCAGATACGACGGCGGGCCAGCCTGGGCCACTGCGGCGGTCACAAGCACCAGCACGATGGCTAGCGGCAGATTGCGCATCGAGATTTCGATCCTGGTTCGTGGGGCAGAGTCAGAACGGTTTTGGCGGAAAAACGGGCCTTCGTCCCCATCGTCACCCCGCGCATAAAGCCGACAGGATTTCGGCCGGCAGCGCCGCCCCGGCTCGCTGCCGG
>JBBDYF010000270.1:0-13297 GCA_040901775.1 Pirellulaceae bacterium
CCCCCCCTTTGTTAACACAAACCGCCCTTCCGCGCAAACCGCGAGTTGCACCCTCAGCGCCAGCAGCCGGTGGTTTGCTCTGGCCCAGACGCGCCGTTTCCGCTAGTTTCCCGCCGCCGGCGCACTTCTGCCCGTGCCGACGAACCCTCAAGCGTTCTCCAGAGAGGCCATGAAAAAGCTCTCCTCGCTGCTGTTTGCCGCCATCGCCGCCGCGATCGGCATGGTCGCCGTTCAAAGCGGCCTGATCGAGGGCCTGCCGCTGCCTGGCGGGGGATCGACCGCCACCACGACGCTCGGCCCCATCCCGGCCCGCGCCGGCGACACCATCCGCATTGCCACCTGGAATATCGAGGTTTTTGGCGAGGCGAAGCTGCAAAACCCGGCGGCCATGAACGTCATCGTTTCGGTGCTCCGCAACTTCGACGTAATTGCCATTCAAGAGATCCGGGCGCAAAGCCAGGAAGTCGTGCCGGAGCTCGTGCAACTGCTGAACGCCGGCGGAGAGCGCCACTTCGATTACGCCATCGGGCCGCGCCTGGGCCGTTCGTCGAGCAAAGAGCAATATGCGTTCGTGTTCGACATGGCGAGCATCGAAGTCGATCGGAATCAACTCTACACGATCGACGACACCCAGGACGACCTGCTGCACCGCGAGCCGCTGGTCGGCTGGTTTCGGGCCCGCGGCGCGCCGCCCGAGGCGGCATTTACGTTTTCCCTCATCAATATCCATACCGATCCCGACGAGGTGGACGACGAATTGGACGCGCTCGACGACGTGTTCTTCGCCGTCCGCGACGACCAGCGGAGCGAGGACGACACCATCCTCCTGGGCGACCTGAATGCGAACGAGCGCAATCTGCGGCAACTCGGCAAGATCGGCGGCCTGGTCTGGCTCGTCTCCGGCACGCCGACCAATACCCGCGGCACCGCGCAGTACGACAACATCCTCTTTCACCAAGCCGCAACGCCCGAGTTCACCGGCCGCGGCGGCGTTTTCGACTATCTGCGAGAATACAACCTGAGCCTCGACCAGGCGCTGCAGGTTTCCGACCACTTGCCCGTTTGGGCCGAGTTCAGCGTTTATGAGAATGGCCGGCCGGGACCCGTTGCCGCCCGTCCCGCCGCCGGTTCGTTCCCGGCCAATTAGGTATCGGCGCCAATCAACTTCCCCGCTCGCCTTGGCTGGGTGGCAGGGACTCCAATTCTTGGCGGTTGGCGACAGTTGTGGTCATGGCAAAGCTCCCGGGGATGTGGACAGCGCGCGGGACGCGCGCCCTAAACATTTAACGCCCGCTTCGTGACTAGTCTGGTCACAGATTGCAGATTCTGTGGTAGGGCAGCGCCCTCCATGGTGCTTCTGCATCGCCGCGTGGGCGCGGCGGTTAACCCCCGGCATCCACGCCGGAAGGAATGCGTAGCCCCGGCGTCCACGCCGGGAGGAGGGCGGCGCGGCGGGTGGCACGAGTACACTACCCGTGTTGAAATGACGGGCGAAAGTTAAAGTGCATTTGCGGGGCATGCCAACCATGAAGAACCAGTTCAAGCGACACCTGGAGGCCATAAAAGACATAAACCGCTACCAGTTCTTCGGATGGTTCCTAGCCCTTGCCCTCCCGTGGGCACTCGCCATGAGCGCCTTCATCGGCTGGCATAATAGCGTGGTCGGCCAAGTGCAGCCGCGACATCTGGTGCTGCGGATGGCGATTGGCATCGCAGGCCTCCTGCCGATCATCGTCGTCCTCTTCTGTAAGTTTTTTCTGCCCGCCGTCCGCAAGGCGGAGCAGGTAGCCGAAGGCAAACCCAACATACGCTAGCGCGACGTTAGGCTTCTGGAGGATTACGCCTTTGGCGTAGGCCGCTGGCATGGCGCTACGCCACTCGCTTCCGAAAGGCGGCGACTTTCCCTAGAATGAGGCCGCGCCTTGAACGGCCCGCCACAGCGCCACAGCGGGAGCTGGTTACAGACACCCCGGCAAGCTCGAAAATGAACCTCGAAATGAATCGGCCCCAGATGAACCCCCAGATAAACAAGGTTCAGATTATCGGCATCGGCGACGACGGCCTGGAAGGGCTAACCACCTCGGCCCGGCAGGTGGTCGAGCGGGCCGAGGTGCTGATCGGTGCCCGGCAGTCGCTGTCGGCCGTTACCGAGGGAAAGGCCGAACGGGTCGAAATCGGCGGCGATCTCGACG
The DNA here is from genome assembly GCA_040901775.1 of Pirellulaceae bacterium. GTDB lineage: Bacteria > Planctomycetota > Planctomycetia > Pirellulales > Pirellulaceae > CAYLLN01. The sequence goes on from JBBDYF010000270.1 coordinate 2,193, forward strand.
CCATCGTCGGCCGGATCGAGTTGGCTGCCGGCAAGCGGGTGGTCGTGCTGGCCACCGGCGATCCGCTGTTTTATGGCACGGCCCGCTACCTGTGCGACCGGCTGGGGAAAGAACGGTTCGAGGTGCGGCCGCACGTCAGCTCGATGCAACTTGCTTTTGCCCGCGTCAAGGAAAGCTGGGACGACGCCTACCTGACCAGCCTGGCCACGCATCCGGTCGAGTTTGTCGTCGAGAAGGCCCGCACCGCGTCGAAGGTGGGGCTGTTCACCACCGAAGCCGCTCCGCCACGGGCGGTGGCCCAGGCGCTGCTCGACCGCAAGATCGACTATTTCACCGCCTACGTTTGCGAAAACCTGGGCGCGCCGGATGAGCGAGTGACGCAGGGAGAGCTGAGCGAAGTCGCCCAGCAAGATTTTTCTCCTCTGAACGTGTTGATCCTCGTCCGCAAGCCGGACATGCCCGATCGCCCGACGACGATGCTCGGCCGCAAGCTGTTCGGCAACCCGGACGAAGCGTTTCTTCAGTCGCAGCCCAAACGGGGGCTGCTCACGCCGTCCGAGGTGCGGGCGGTGGCCCTGGCGCTGCTCGACCTGGGCCCCACCAGCACGCTCTGGGATGTCGGCGCGGGGAGCGGCTCGGTGGCGATCGAGGGGGCCCAAATCGCCTCGGGCGGGGTCGTCTTCGCGATTGAAATGGACCCCGAAGATTACGGCCTGATCGCCAGCAATGCCCAGCGATTCGGCGTGACCAACCTGACCCCCATCATGGGCAAGGCGCCGGAAGCGTGGGCCGGCCTGCCCCCTCCCGATGCGGTGTTCGTTGGTGGAACCGGCCGGCAAGTACGGCGGATCGTCGAGTTGGCCTTCGACCAATTGCGCGCCGGCGGCCGCCTGGTGGCGAATGTCGGCAGCGTCGAAAACCTGGCGGCCGTGCGCGAGGTATTACAGGCCAAGGCGGGCGATACTCAGGTGCTGATGATCAACGTGGCCCGCGGCAACGATCAACTCGAACGCCTGCATTTCGAGGCGCTGCACCCCACGTTTTTGGTTTCCGCCGTCAAATAAGCCTTGCTACGTCTCGCTCGACTTCTTTGCCGAGCGCCTGAAAAAATAACGCCGAGCCAGCCCGAAAGTGGCTCGTTTCTTCAGGAAGTCTGGTGTGATCGCGACGCGCCCCGCTGTTGAAGCGATTTTCGTCCTAGAACGCGTCGCCACCGAGCAACTGGCCCTCGATCTCGGCGGGCGTTGCGCCGTTTTCCAGTTGCTTGCGCCAGGCGGCCTCCTCGCGCTGGGTCGGCCGGCGGCCGAGGTGGCTGCGATACCACTCGTCCGCTTCCACCCACGGCTCTTCGCGCCGCACCATTAGCTCAACCCGCACGGTGCGCTCGGTCCACTCGGCCACGCGCTCTGGATCGGTCACGTATTGCCGCCCTCGATCGTAGATGATCGCCTCGATGGCATAGTTGTGATTTCGCTTCGCTTGGAAGGTGATGTCAAAGTTTAGCGGAAGCTGCCCCGGGTTGTGCTCGACGCTGCGAGCCACCACCTGCCGACGCCAGTCGGGACGCGACGTGTCGAGCACGCGGACCACTTGGATCGACTCCGAAGTGAGCCGGCCATTGCCGGGGGCGTTGATGACGCCCCGAATTTCCACGCGTTCGCCTCGGTCGGAATAGTCTTCGTCGTTGTTGTTGTCGTTGTCGCCACCGCTCCGCAAAGATACCGGGACGTTCGTCAGGCGCTCGTTGCGGCGGTTTTGAACGAGCAGCAAGACATTGCCCCGCCGATCTAGGCGGCGGGCAATCTCGTCTGGCAGTTCGTACAGACGCCCCGCGACGTAGCCGACCTGATAGCCGGCCACGGTGACGATCGTGTCTCCGACCTCCAGTCCGGCGCGCTCGGCCGCGGAGCCCCGCGCGACGCTGGTGATCCGCGCGCCCGTTTCCAAGTTGCGCACCGTCACGCCCAGCCGGTGCCGGTCGATCGGTCCCGGTCGCGGGTTGAACTGGGGCGTCACGCGCGCGCTGCGCAACGCATCGCGGTCATCTCGGTCGCGAAAGCGCTGCTCGTCCTGCCCGTTGGCCGAGGCTCCGCCACTGGTCAGCAGGGCCAGCGCCAGTAGGGGTGTCGCCAGCAGGCCCATCCACGGAGTACCGATACTTGCATTCATGGCTGCGCTCCTGCTGTTTTGAGGTCAGGCCGAGAACCACGAACCGCGGCCTGGAACCATAATTTTAGCGCCGTCCGCGCCGGGGTAAACCGCGTCACTTTGTCTCCGCTCCACCAGCGTCCGCGAGCTTCCAGCGGAAGAGGGCGGTCGAACGCGACTCCATGACGTACTTTTTTGTCGCATCCACAAGCGCAATTTCGGAGGTCGGATCGGCGGTGTCGAACAGCCGCTCGAAATTATCGACGATGCTTTCCATCCGCGGGAAATTGAACTCGATCGGTTCCCAGTAGGCGTTGAGCAGGAGCATCAGGTTGTCGCCGACGATCGGCTTGCCCCGTTCGTCCATGCCCCCGTCGTCGCCCATCAAGATCACGCCCATCGCCCTTACGAAGCCCGCCTGCCACGACTCGGCGGTCATTTCGCGGAAGTGGTTATCGAGCCAGTAGATGTCCTTCACGTTCGAGCCAAAGATCGGCTGGCCGTGGAAGAAGCGGCGGCGCTGCAAGGTCGATTCTTCGCGGCGAATCTTGATGAGCCGCTGCGTGAACTCGAGCATGTTTTGTTTGGCGGGGATCATTTCCCAGTTGAGCCACGAGAGCTCGTTGTCCTGCGAATAGCAGTTGTTGTTTCCCATTTGCGAATGGCTGATTTCGTCGCCGGCCAGCAGCATGGGAACGCCCTGCGACAACAGCAGCGTGACCAGCAGGTTGCGCTTTTGCCGCTCGCGCAGCTCGTTCACCTCGGGATCGTCGGTCGGCCCTTCTACGCCGCAGTTCCAGCTCTCGTTGTCGTTGGCGCCGTCGCGGTTTTTCTCGCCGTTGGCCTCGTTGTGCTTGTCGTCGTAGCTCACCAGGTCGTTCAGCGGAAAGCCGTCGTGGCAAGTGATGAAATTGATGCTGGCGCTGGGGTGGCGGCCGTCGTCCTGATACAGGTCGGAGCTGCCCGCCAGGCGGGTGGCAAACTCGCTGGCCAGGCCGCCGTCCCCCTTCCAAAACTTGCGGATGCAGTCGCGATAGCGGCCGTTCCATTCGGTCCAAATCACCGGAAAATTGCCGACCTGATAGCCGCCGGGACCGACGTCCCACGGCTCGGCGATCAGCTTGACTTGCGACAGAATCGGATCCTGGTGGATGATGTTGAAGAACGCGCTCATGTGGTTCACGTCGCGATGGTCGCGCCCCAGCGTCGAGGCCAGGTCGAAGCGAAACCCGTCGATGTGCATCTCGGTCACCCAGTACCGCAGACTGTCCATGAGCAGTTGCAAGACCCGCGGATGCTTGGTGTTGGGCGTGTTGCCGCAACCGGTAAAATCCATGTAGAACCGCGGGTGCTCGGGGCTGAGGTGGTAATAGTTGCGGTTGTCGATGCCTCGCCACGACAACGTCGGCCCCAACTGGTTGCCTTCGGCCGTGTGGTTATAGACCACGTCGAGAATTACCTCGATGCCCGCGCCGTGCAGCGCGTGAACCATCGACTTGAACTCCGGCAGCCGTTTGTCTGGCTCGGTCGTGGCACAGTAGCGGGGATTGGGGGCGAAAAAGCCGAGCGTGTTGTAGCCCCAGTAGTTGACGCGGCCCTGCTCCTCGAGAAACCGTTCGTTGACGTGGTACTGCACGGGCAGCAGCTCGATCGCCGTAATGCCCAGGTCGGTCAAATGCTGGATCGCCGCTTCGCTGGCCAGGCCCGCGTAGGTGCCTTGCAGTTCCTCGGGCACGTCGGGCATCAGCTTGGTGAAGCCCTTGACGTGCGCCTCGTAAATGATGGTCCGTTCCCAGGGAGTCCGCGGGCGCACGTCGTTGCCCCAAGTGAACGCGGAATCGACGACCTGGGCCAGCGGCGCGAACGGGGCGCTATCCCGTTCGTCCATTGCCAGGTCTTTCGCTTCGCCCCCCAACGGGTAGCCGAACAGGGCGTCGTCCCAGATCAGGTCGCGGGCGATCGCCCGGGCATACGGATCGAGCAGCAGCTTGTGCGGGTTGAACCGGTGCCCCGCCTTGGGATCGTACGGGCCGTGGACGCGATAGCCGTAAACCTGCCCCGGCTTGAGATCGGGAAAGTAGCCGTGCCACACCTGGTAGGTTCGCTCGGTCAGCGCGATGCGCGCGCTTTCCTTGGTGTCGTCGGGCGAGTCGAACAGGCACAACTCGACTTTGGTCGCATGTTCCGAAAACAGGGCAAAATTGACGCCGGCTCCGTCGAACGTCGCCCCCAGCGGGTAGGGCGTTCCTCGCCAGATACGCATGGTGAAACTCCTGGTGATCCCTAACTCAACCTCGTCGCGGGCAGACCACAGCCAATATACCGGTCGCGGGCGCGAGTTGTGAGGCAGACGAGCGACAAATAGAATCCAAGGGTGTCCGCAGCTCTTCCCAGAGAACTCGTCCCAGCACTGCAATTCCCGGACCCATTGTGATTAAAGTCCGCTCGATCCCGTCGCTCTATCGCAATGTCAAGCGCTGGACCGAAATCCTCTCGGTCCTCAGCAAATACGGCCTGGCCGACTGGCTGGCCCGCACGAACATCGAGTTCGTCAAAAACCACTTGAAAGCCCCTGACGGCGAAATCCTGGCCCGCCTGACGCGCGAAGCGCGAATCCGTTTGACGCTGTCGGAACTGGGGCCGACCTTCATTAAGCTGGGGCAGCTCCTCAGCACGCGGCCCGATGTCGTGGGCAAGGAACTGGCCGACGAGCTGACGCAATTGCAGTCGTCCGTTCCCGCGGACCCTCCCGAGACGATTCGCAAGCTGGTCGAAACCGAGCTGGGCGAGCCGCTCGATGGGCTGTTCGCCGAGTTCGACCTGGTTCCCATCGCGTCGGCCTCGATCGGCCAAGTCCACCGCGCCCGCCTGAAGACCGGCGAGCGGGTGGTCGTCAAGGTGCAGCACGCCGGGATCGAAAGCAAGGTACACGAAGACCTGGAGGTGCTCGGCGGCTTGGCCCAACTGGCCGACCAACTGGAAGAGTTCAAGCCGTACCGCCCGACGGCCAACGTCGCCGAGATGGGCCGCACGCTGCGACGCGAGCTCGATTTTGGTCGCGAAGAGCGGAATCTGCACCAGTTCGCCGCGCTCTTCAAGGACGACGCCACGGTTTGCATTCCCAAGGCCTATACCGACCTTTCGACGCCCCGCGTGCTGACGATGGACATGATCGACGGCATCCCCGTCGCCGAGCCGGGCCTGTTGGTCGCGGCCGGCATCGACCGCGAAGAAGTCGCCCGCCGCGGGGCCACGTTGTACATGCAGATGATCTTCACGCACGGTTTCTTCCATGCCGATCCGCATCCCGGCAACCTGGTGCTGTTGCCCGGCAACGTGATCGGCCTGTTAGATTTTGGCATGGTCGGCCGGATCGACGAGCGAATGCGGGAAGACATCGAAGACATGCTGATGGCGATCGTCCAGCACGATGTCCCCCTGTTGGTGCGAATCGTCAAGCGGTTGGGGCAAACGCCGCCGCAACTCGACGAAGCGGGCCTGGCCAACGACGTGGCCGATTTCGTCGGGCACTATTCGACCCAGGCGCTCGACCAGTTCGACGTCGGCGGGGCCCTGACCGACATGACCCAGATCATGCGCCGCCACCGGATTATGTTGCCTGCCCAGGTTGCCATGCTGATCAAAACGCTGGTTACGCTCGAAGGAACCTCGAAGCTGCTTAGCCCCCGCTTCAGCCTGATGGAGGTGATGCAGCCCTTCCACCGCAAGATGATGCTCCGCCGGCTCTCACCCCTCAGGCAGGCACGCAAATTGCGCCGGCTGTACATGGAGCTCGAGCAACTGGCCGAAGTGCTTCCGCAGCGGATCGTCCAGATTTTGGAGCAAATCCAATCGGGCAAGTTCGACGTTCACCTCGACCATCGCGGCCTGGGGCCAAGTGTCAACCGTTTGGTGCTGGGAATGCTGGCCAGCGCCCTGTTCGTGGGTTCCTCGCTCATGCTTAGCTACAAGGTGCCCCCCGTGTTGTTTTTCCGTGACAAGCCGACCTGGTTCGGCATGCAAAACCTTTCGATCCTCGGCCTGGCCGGCTGCGTGGTGAGTTTGCTAGTGGGCTTGCGGCTGTTGCGGGCGATCGGCAAAAGTGGGCACTTGGACCAAAAAATCTCGAAATGACCCCGGAAGCATTCTCAGTCATGAACCTGCTGCGTTGTCCGATTTGCGAGAAGCGTTTTGACCCGGCGGCCAGCACCGCGATGCCCTTCTGCTCGGATCGTTGCCGCCAGATCGACCTCGGGCGCTGGCTGAATGAGAAGTACTCGGTGCCGGTCGAGCGCGATCCGGACGACGAAGAAGCGGCCGCCGGCTACGAACCGGAGCAATGACGTAATCATCCGACCCCCCGCCGTTGCGAAGCCCAGCGGCCCCCCTATAATTCGACCACCCCACTTCTCCTTCGCTTTCACGCCAGGCAATCACGCCAGAAAGGCGCGCATGACCGACGAGCGCAGCCAGGTCCGCTCGATCTCGTGGCGCGACCTGTTCCCCTGGCTGATCCTGTTGCGAACCTTCCGGATCGCGATCCAGCCGCAACTGTTGGCGCTGGCCACCGCCGCCGCGCTGTTGATGCCGGTGGGCTGGTCGCTTAGCGGCTGGATGTTTTTGCCGAAAGAGAAGATCGGCGATCGCTGGGTCGTGCAATATCCGTCGGAGCAAGCTCCTTCGCTGGCCAACCAGATTCCGCTGGCGGTGCGCGAGTACCTGCCCGCCGCGGCGAGCGGCCTGCTGGAGCCCTACGTTCGCCTGGCCGACGGGGTGCGCCCGCTGTTTAGCCTGCAAACCACGGTGCGCGAAACGGCGTATTACGTGTTCGGGTCGCTCTGGTCGCTCGCCATCTGGGCCTTGGTCGGCGGCTTCATTACCCGGCACGCGGTGGTGCAACTGGCCACCGAGCAGGCGCCAGGATTTCGGCCCACACTGACGTTTGCCGGCCGCCGGTTTGCCTGGTACTTTTTGACGCCCCTGTATCCGCTGCTGGGCATCGTGTTGATCGGCATTCCCATAGCAATCCTGGGACTGCTCCTCCGAATCGATCTCGGCTTTGGCAGCGTCGTCGCCGGGCTGCTGTGGGTGTTTGTCGTCATCGCCAGCCTGGCAGCCGTCTGGCTGCTGGGAGGGTTGATTTTTGGCTGGCCGCTGATGTGGCCGGCGATTAGCGCCGAGCGCGACGGCGATCCGTTTGAAGCGTTCAGCCGGTCGTTTTCTTACGTTTATGGCAAGCCGCTGCACTATCTGTTCTATGTGCTGGTGGCGGCCCTGTACGGCGCTTTGTGCCTGTCGGTCGTGCTGGGCATTGTCGCCCTGGTGACGGAATTCGGCTTTTGGGCGCTCGCTTGGGGAGCGGGCGGTTCGAACGCCAGCATGCTGCGCGAGCTGGTCGAACGGCGACTTGCGGGCTTCGATTTGCCGCCGGACACGGGGCGATCGCTCGCCTTCGGATCGTCGCTAATGGCCCTGGTGGTCGGGTTGATCCGGGCCGTCGGTTTGGGCTACACCTTCAGCTTTTTCTGGACGGTGGCCTCCGCGATTTATCTGCTGCTGCGGCAGGACGTGGACGAGAAGCAGTTGGACGAAGTTTTTGTCGATGAGCCTCGCCCCTCGGATCGTAGCGAACCGGTGGTGACCGCGCCGGTGGCGTCTGCCCCGGTCGTGGGCGATCCCGCGCCGACTGAACCGGAAGACGCGGCAAAACGAGAAATCTCCCCTAAGTAGCGGCCGCGGCCGCGCGTAACAGGTCCACATATTGCCGGTGGAACTGCCCCCGGCTGAGGACCATTTTCACGCCCGCGGACTGGGCCGCCGCCAGCGCCTGCTCATCGACGTGCGGCCCGTAAGCGACGGTCAGCGCGCCGGGCGCGGCGGCAACGAGATCGGCGACAAGTTGCGGCAGGTTAAGACCGGGCAGACCCAGGTCGATGATCGCCAGGCGGCATTCGGCCGGCACGTTCGCGGCGGCACCGGCTGGGTTGGCGATCAAATGCAGCTTCAGTCCCAGCGTGGCCGCCGCGCCGAGCAACTGGCTGGAAAACATCAGGTCGGATGTGAAAAAAAGGGCGGAGGGCACGTTGGCTCCGGGGCGGTGGAAAACGAGAACTAACGCGTCATCGCTCCTAGCCGCGCAAGCGGCGGAACCTTTCAGCCCCCGGCGTCAGTCGGGGGAGGACGACGCGCATTCCTTCTTGTATTGAGCCGCGTAGCGGCGGCACGAGCGGCCAGCCAACGAGGCACTACGCGCGTCGCCGAAAGTGTCGCCGCTTGCGCGGCTGGAGATTTCCTTCGCTGCGCCGATTGCCCACACCTGACGGTGTGGGCTCACAGGTTGCGCCGCTATCGCGGCTGAGGAGCAGCTGATAGTCCCCCAAGTCCTCAGGCTAATTTGGGTCGTCTGTCGCAAATTTCCTCCTGCCGTGAGAAATGCGGGATACATCCTTACGCGGCTTCGTTGGTCAAGTCATCTTGGGCGTCCAGTTCCTTCAGTTCTTCCAGCCAGATACGGATGTCGTTGTCGTACTCGCTGGCCAGGTCGCCGATGACTAGCTGCCGATGGAAGGCGGCCGCTCCTTCCTTGAGCAGTTCCGCCGCCTCGGCGCTGGGGAAGCGGCGCACGGCATCGGGGGCGATCATGCCGCGGATGAAGCTACCCAGCAGATCGCACCGCAGCACCTCTTCGGGCAGGATGTCGTGCAGCCGCAGCGGCAAGGTCCGTTTGGCCTCCATCAGTTCGCGGAGGTCGCTGATGCCCGCGAAAGGCTGCCGGCCCGAGAGCAGTTCGATCAGCACGTAGCCCAGCGAGCAGAGGTCGCTGCGGGGGGTCGTCTCGCGGCTTTCGAGCATTTCCGGGGCGGCGTAGGCGAGCGTGCAAGCTCGAATCCGGGGTGGATCGCGGAGCTCGAAGGCCGAGCCGATATCGACGATCTTGGCGATTCCGGTTCGCTTGAGCATGATGTTCGAGGGCTTGATGTCGCCGTGCACGATGCCGTGCCGGTGCAGCGCGGCCAGGGCATTCAGGCAATCGCGGACGATGGCGACCGCCACGCCCGCCTTCATCCGGGGCTGCTGGGGCCCCGCCGTCACGATGACCTGGTTGACATATTCCCAGCGGCGGGCGCTCACGCGGCCTCGAATCCGTTCGAGCATGTCGGGCACCAGCAGTTGGGCCAGGTCGTACCCGTCGATCCATTCCATGACCAACATGCGGATGCGATTGCGATCGACGAAGTTATAGACGTTGAGCAGGTTGTCGTGCTGAATCTGGGCAACGCGGGCCGCCGTGCGGCCGGCGCGGAGCATCGCTTCGTCGTAGCTGTTCATGCCGTCGAACCGCTCGGGCGACAGAATTTTCAGGGCCGCGGGGAGCGTGAAATCGTCGGTGCCGCGCAGCTCGGTCAGATAGACCACCCCTTGCCCGCCGGCCCCCAAGGGCCTCAGCAGCCGCAAATGGTGCGTCCAACTGAGCCGCTGATCGGCCAGGATCGACAGGTATCGCGAAACCAGCTCGTTGGGAACTTCCGGGGCGGGATTCCCCCCGTTGGTCAACGTGAGATGGAAGTCTTGCTGGGTCGTCGTGAGCATCTGCTCCACTCCGTGGAACGAGTTTGAATCCCGCTGGCATCCCAGCTTCACGTGCAGCAGTTCCTGTGCCGCGCGCGTCCAAAGCTTCAATCTATCGGACGGCCAGAGGGGCCGTAAAGACGAGATAGCGCGGGCCCGCGCAGGCGATGCGCGCGATGGACGCTGGAATGCTTCGTGCCCCGCCAGAATCTCAGCCAGTGGGAAGTTGCCGCTCTGGCCCTACGCTTCGAGCAGCGCTTCGCCCACGTAGAGCTGCAAGATCTGGCTTTGCACCTTGATGGCGCGGATCAAGACCCAGATCTGGTCGGGCGTAAAACGCCGCGGATCGCTGCGGGCCAGCGATTCCAGCTCTTCGGTCATCGCCGCGTGCTGGTCGGTCGCCGCTTGCAGCCGCAACCCCATTTCGCGCCAGGCGGCGGTCAGCAGCCGGTTGTCGTCCAGCTTTTCGACGTCGTCCATCGAATTCGTGAGCAGCAGGCAGAGCCGCGCGACATCGCGCGGCGCGGCGTCGGGCTGCAATTGCTGAATGCGGCTGGCGAGATCCTGGCAATTCATACAGTCTTCCGGTCGATCCAGGGCGAAGCCGGCTGGCGGGTGCGGCGCACCGCGCGCCTCGGCCATCCGACCCTGGAACTTTAGCTCGAAATTGCAACCGGGGCGAGAAAATCGCGAGTTGCCTGCGAAAAGCCGGGGCAGAACGCTTTATTCCACCGACTGGATAGGAATTGCCGGCGCGGGCTACAGCAGCCCGTAGTTCGTCAGCGTCTTGCGCAGCTTGATTTCCAAATCGGCTTCGAGCGTCGTCATCGGCAGACGGAGCTCGCCCGTATCGCGGCCGAGCAGCTTCATCGCGGCCTTGATCGGAATCGGGTTGGTCGCCAGCCCCAGCATGTCGCGGCAGAGGGGGAACAGCCTGTGGTGCAGTTGCATGGCCCCCGCCACGTCCCCCTTCAAATACGCGGTGGTCATGGCCAGCATGTCCCGCGGTATGACATTCCCCACGACGGAAATGACCCCCTCGCCCCCCACTGCCATCAAGGGGAGTGTCAGGCTATCGTCGCCGCTGAGGACGGTAAGGTTGGTCGTGCAGAGAATTTGGGAAGCTTGGTCGAGCGAGCCGGTCGCCTCTTTGACCAGCGTGATATTGGGCAGCTCGGCCATCCGGGCGATCGTTTCGGGTTCGATGTTCTTGCCCGTCCGGCCCGGAATGTTATAGACGCACAGCGGGATGCCGACCTGTTCGGCCACCGCCTTGTAGTGCAGGTAAAAACCTTCCTGCGTCGGCTTGTTGTAGTACGGGGCGACCAGCAAGGCGGCGTCGGCCCCTTCCTTGGCCGCCCAGCGGGTCAGCCGCAGCGCCTCGGCCG
>JBBDYF010000271.1:0-12870 GCA_040901775.1 Pirellulaceae bacterium
CCCCCCTTTGTTAACACAAACCGCCCTTCCGCGCAAACCGCGAGTTGCACCCGCGTTCGCTTTCGCACGCAAGCTGGTCTATCTACGCTGGCCCTACGGAACTAGAATTGAGAACGCAACTGGTCCACGTTTCGGGGCTTTCTTCTCGGCGCTTTGACAGAGCGCAACTTGCTGTCCCCCATGACTTTACGATATTGGACAGCCGGCGAATCTCACGGCAAAACCTTGCTGGCGGTGGTGGACGGTTTCCCGGCTGGCGTGGTGCTAGAGACTGCTTCGATCGACGCCGACCTGCAGCGTCGCCAGGGAGGCTATGGCCGGGGCGGCCGGCAGCGGATTGAAACCGACACGGTGGAGATTCAAACCGGCGTCTGGCAGAACACCACGCTGGGCAGTCCGATCGCCTTGCAGGTGATCAACAAGGATTACAAACTCGAACGGCTGGAAGACTTGCAACGACCGCGGCCCGGTCATGGGGATCTGACCGGCGCGATCAAGTACCTGGGCCCGATCCGCGGCATTCTCGAACGGGCCAGCGCCCGCGAAACGGCCGTGCGTGTGGCGGCCGGCGCGCTGGCCAAGCAACTGCTGGCGGCGTTTGGCATCTCGGCGATCGGCTACGTCGTCGAACTGGGCGGCATCGCACTGGAAGTTCCCGAACTGCCGTTTGCCGAGCGGCTCAAACTGCGCGACGCCAGCGAGATTTACGCGCTCGATCCGACGCGCGAGCAACAGGTCAAGGATCTGATCGACGAAACGGGCAAGGCGGGCGACACGTTGGGGGGCATCGTCGAGGTGCGCGTCGAGGGGATTCCCTTCGGCCTGGGGACGCACGCCCAATGGGACTTGAAACTCGATGGCCGCATTGCCCAGGCGGTGATGGCGGTGCAAGCGATCAAGGGGGTGGAAATCGGTCTGGGCTTTGAAGCGGCGCGGCGACGCGGCTCGCAAGTCCACGATCCGATCCATTTCGATGCGACCAAGCAAGAGACAGCGACGCTCGGTTACGAGCGGCCGACGAACAACGCCGGGGGCCTCGAAGCGGGTATGACCAACGGCCAGCCGCTGGTTGTCCGGGCCGCCAAGAAGCCGATCAGCACGCTGCGCAAACCGCTCGAGTCGGTCAATCTACAAACGAAGCAGCCCGAATCGGCCGAGTACGAGCGGAGCGACGTGTGCGCGGTTCCCGCCGCGGCAATCATCGTCGAAAACGTGATCGCCTTTGAAGTCGCCAAGGCGCTGGTCGAGAAATTCGGCAACGACAGCCTGGCCGAAATGCAGGCCCGCTACCAACTATTTTTGGAGATGGCCAGGGAGAGATAAATTCCAGGTTCCAGGTTCCAGGTTCCAATATCAATGCTAGGCAGTCACTAACTTTTGACTTGGAACTTGGAACTTGGAACTTGAAACTTTAAGTCGAACAAGGACGTTCGTCATGCCAGCCAAACAACGGATTCTCGTCTGCCGCGCGGGCTTCGTCCTGTTTTGCGCGCTGCCGACGTTGCTGGTTGGTTTGTGGATCGTACGCCGCTCGTCGGAAGGGTTTGCCGCGGCGGATCGCGCCGAGTGGCAACGCGAGCTGACCAGCCGGCTGGGATTGGTCGTCGAGATTCGCCAGGTCAGCTACCCCGGTTACTGCGTGGCGCGCCTCGAAGGGTTTCGGTTGGCCGATCCCGAGACCGGGGCGAGCATGTTCGCAGCGCAGGCAGTTGAGGTCGCCCTGGAAGGAGGCGAATGGCGAATCGAGGCCTGGCAGCCGCAAGTTGCTGCCGCGCAGCTTCGCCCTTTGGCTCAGCGGCTGCACGACCGTCTGTTATGCGGTCCGGCGGGGTCGCTGGCCGAGTGTCAGCTTGTCGCGCGCGAGCTGACGATTGTCGGCGAGCGCGGCGGGCAATCGTTGGTGAATGTGGTTGGCCGGTTCGAGTTGAAAGACGGAGTGAACCCGCAATTAGCCGCGACGTTTCAACTGCCGGCGGCCAGCGATCCTGCCGCCGTTGCTCGCCTTTCCGTCGGCCGCCAGCGAGATCTTCCGATTCCGACCACGACTTGGCAACTCGATACGGGCGGCGAGTGGTTGCCTTGCTGGTTGCTCGCTGCTGCCGATCTCGACCGTTTGGGACAGGCCTGCAACTTCGCTGGCACGGTCGCCGTGACCGATTCTCCCGCGGGCCTGTCGGGAAGCCTGGCCGGTTCGCTGGACGAAGTCGATCTCGACGCCCTCGTGACCGAGCATTTTCCGCATGTGCTTAGCGGCTTGGGGCGGGTGCGAATCGAACGGGCCGCCCTGCGCGATGGCAAACTGGTCGGACTGCGCGGCAGCTTGCAGGTCCGCAACGGGGCGATCGGCGAGTCGCTGCTGGCCGCCGCGGCCGAGCACCTGCAACTGGATAGGCCGCCTGCTCGCCCGGCGGCGATCGCGGAGGGAAGCCTACCGTTTCGCCAACTGTCGCTGGGCTTTCACCTCGATGGACGATTGCTAAAGCTCTCGGGCAATGCCGATCCCACGCAGCCGGGCGCACTGCTGGCGAGTGCCGGCGGGCCGCTGCTGACGGCCCCGTCGCGACATGCAGTACCGGCGGTACACCTGCTCCGAACGCTCTTGACCGAGAACCAGTTTCAGGTTCCGGCCACGCGGCAGACCGACGCCTTGATTGGCCTGCTGCCGGTTCCCGATCTGGTGCCAACCCGAACGGCCAGTCGCCAGCGTCCCCACACGCCGACTCGCTTACGGACGAGCGGCCCCCTCGAGGCCGCCCCCGTCATCCGCCCGCCGGTATTCCGGTAGATCCCGATTCTGTCAAGCCAGGTTTGTTGATTTTATTTTTGATGGTTCGTGCGAGTATTTTCAGCGGGGTCGCTGGGCGAGGGTTGTAAACGCCTGGAATCAATTGGATCGGCTGCTGATGTTGGAGACGTTAGCCGCCGCCTGACGCTGGTCCTCGTTCGTTTCGGGATTCACCCGATAACCACCTTCTATCCGTGTCGGACTCCGGGACGAGGCGTACTACCAGCTCCCGGTTGGTGCAAAAACCTGGGCCGCGGTGACCCATCTAACTAGCGGTACTGCTTGTGCAGCGCACCCGTCGCTATTACGCTTCCCCGGACCAGGCGTAAGGCTGAACGAGTCGGAGAGATTTTGTTTGTTCGGGTGTGTGGTCGGATTTAGAATTTCTACGGTTATTCCTTGCGTCGTTCTTGGTTTGAAAACAGGGAGCCGTCCAATGTCTCCTCGCTCGATTGCCGTTTGGCTTTGCGGCGCTTGGTTTGGGTTGGCCGGCGCGCTCGCCTTGGCCGCCGATGGTTACAAGCCGGGCGATACGGTCGAGGTGCAAATCTTTAGCGACTGGGCGCCGGCGACGGTTGTCGCGGTAGAGAAGTCGGGAAATGTGCTCGCCGACTACGAGCACGGAGGCAAGCCGGGCCGCAAAGCGTTCAAGCCGCAGCACATTCGCTTTGCCTACGAAGCGGGGGCGATCGCGCGGGGACGAACTTGGTCCGACGCTTCGGGCAAGTTCCGGATCAAGGCTGCCCTGCTGGCGATCCACGACGACGAGACGATCACGCTGCGCAAGACCGACCAGACGGAACTGAAAATTGCGGTGGCCAAGCTGAGCAGCGCGGACCAGCAATTTCTGAAACAATTGCAGGCCCAAGGGGGAGTGGCGGTGATGAAGGGCCCCGACCTGCTGGCGGTCGAAACATTCGAAGAAAACCCCTTTGGCTCGGCAGCGGCTGGCTTTGGCGGTGAAGCCGAGCAGCGGGTGGCGATCGTGCCCGATCCGATTCCAGCGTATCTGAAACTGAAGCAAGGGGGGGCGGTGTTTCCGCTCGATCAGCGCGACGACACGGCCAGCGCCGTCCTACCGCTCGGCGGGCCGGAGGGGTGGGTGTTGGCCGCCGTCGAAAGCGGGCACCGCTTTGAGGAGGAAACGCCGGTTCGCCTGACCTGGATTTCGCTTACGTTTCAGAAGGTCGAGAACCGGCAGTTGCTCCCCGCGGGTGAAGTGGTGCTCGACTACCATCCCCCGACGCGGCGTCTGCTGACACGCTCGGTCGAAGCGTCGAGCAATCCCTTTCCCGATCACAAACTTCCTCCGGAAATTCTTGAGAAGATGGCTCGCAGGGGAATCAACAAGCATCTGGCAAAAATCGGCCTCGGCCAAACGATCCTGACCCTGTGGGAGGTCGCGCCGCGCGACAAGCGAGCCAAGCCTCTCGTTCGCTGGCGGGGTGGCGACGCCGAAAAGAGCCGCCAGGCGTGGGCCCGATTGATTGACGGGAACATCGTTCTGGAGCGGCGCCAGGAGGAGGAATACATCGCCTGGGACACGACCGCGAAGCAGGCCAAGTACAAGCTGACGCAAGAAGCCTTCTCGGCTCGGCCAGCGGTGTTGAGCGGCGGGCGCAAATACCTGTTCATGCCGGAAGACAAAGGAATCCGTGTGATCGACGCGGCGACCGGCGGCACGCTGAATTGGTTGCCCCTCGCCAGCCGGCCGGTGGCCCTGGGCGCGAGCGACGATGGCCGCCGCCTGGCAGTGCTCGCGGAAAATGACCTGCTGGTTTGGGACTTGACCGCTCCCGAGGCAGCCCCCAATCGCTTGGAAGGGCAGGCCCTCCGGCTGCAAGCCCAGTCGCTGGCCTGGATCGGCGACGATTGGCTGGTGGCCGATCGGGGGAACAGCAGCCTGGTGCTGTATAGCCTGAAGTCGAAACTGCCGGTTTGGAATTACCAGTTCGATTCCAACGCCATCCAAGGCGACGCCGGCCAGCGCCTGCGCCAAATTGTCGATGGACACCTGGTTTATGCTTCACGGGTGAAGGTGGGGCGCGACGAGCACGTGGCGGTCGGCGCGGCCGCGCTGCCCGGGCCGGGCGTCGAAGAAGCGGCCGCGGGGCTTACTTACGATTCGCTGCTGATCGTCAAGCCGGGAACGCCGATCCGTTTGCAGGTATCGACCGGCGCGGACGATGCCCGCGTGCGGGCGGCGCTGGAAGCCAAGATCAAAGCGAACGGCTGGGTTCTGAACGATTCAGCCGAGCTTGTCATGACCGCCTCGATGGGGCGGTCGGAAACCCAGTCGGTCACCTACACCAGCGGCGGTTTTGGCCGGCGCGAAACGACCCAGACGGTGACCGTGACGCCGCACTATTCGTCGCTGCAAATCAAGGCGGGCAACCGGATGATCTGGACCTCGGGAACCAGTACCGGCGTGCCGAATCGCCTGCGCTTGAAAGATGGGGAAACGGCCCAATCTGAAGTCGATAAGTTGCAAAACCCGAACCCGACCTTCTTCGAGCGGGTCGAGATTCCGGCCAAGATCATCGATCCGGAAAAGACTGCCGGCGCGGGAACGACGGAGGTGACCAACCGGGGCCTGGTGGTGAAATAGCGCTGCGGGAAGACGGTCTAAACAGGATACTCCCAGGGCTGGCGATACTCGCGGGCGAGCAGCTTGTTGGCTTCGTCGTCGCCGACGACCAGTTCCTTGTCGCCGTCCCACTGGAGGCTGCGACCCAATTTGAGCGAGAGCATGCCGAGCAGGCTCATGTTGGTCGAGCGGTGGGCAATTTCGATGTCGCACACCGGGCGGCGCTTCTCGTCGATCGCGGCCAGAAAGTCGGCGAACAATTCCTTGATGTTTTGCGAGTCCGGCTCGTGCAGCGTAGGGTCTTCGTGCTGGGTCGGTGCTTTGCCGCTCGCCGGATAGAACGTCCAGCCTTGTTGCCAACCCTGGTGGAACGTGCCGCCGGTGCCATAGAAGTAGCAGCCGACGTTTTCACCTTTTTCGGCATTGTTGGCCGCGTACTGGCGATGCTCCCAAACGGCGGTGAACGACTCGAACTCGAATTGGGCGATCTGCGTGTCGGGGGCGTCGGTGGTTTGCCCCTCGGGGCCGTTGACGGGCGGGCCTTTGATATGCCGGCCGCCGACGGACGAAACGCGCCGGGGGAACTTCTCGTCGGTCCACCAGAGGATTTGATCCATCCAGTGAATGCCCCAATCGCCGAGCGTACCGTTGGCATAGTCGAGAAAGTTGCGAAAGCCCTTGGGGTGGATGCCTGGATTGAACTCTCGCAAAGGGCCGGGGCCGCACCACATGTCCCAGTCCATTCCCTTGGGGGGCGATTCGTTCAGTCGCGGTTTCTCGGGTCCGCCGCCGTAGTGGACGAAGGCCCGCACCATGCCGATTTTGCCCGCCTTGCCCGACTTCAAAAACTCCATCCCCGACACGTTGTGGGGCGAGACGCGGCGATGCGTCCCCACCTGAACCACCTGTCCCGTATCGCGGGCCGCCTTGACCATTGCCCGCCCTTCACGAATCGTGTGGCCGATCGGCTTTTCGACGTACACATGCGCGCCAGACTGAACCGCAGCGATCGTGATCAGCGGATGCCAATGATCGGGCGTGGCGACGATGCACAGCTCGGGCTTCTCTTTGTCGAGCAGCTCGCGGAAGTCGGCGTACTGCTTCGGCTGGTCGCTGGTCTTGGGCCCCAGTTTTTCGGCGGCGGATCGAAGCTGGTTCGGGTCCACGTCGCACATCGCCACCACCTGACAGCGATCGGACGCGACCGCTTCGCCCAGGATGTTCATTCCCCACCACCCGCTGCCAATCAGGGCGGTGCGATACTTCCTGGCCTTTCCCTGGGCATGGACAGTTGGGGACGACAGAGCCGCCCCGGCAGCGACCGAAGCGGCCAGCGACGACTGCAGGAACTCGCGGCGCGAGGCGGACATGCGTGGGGATCCTCAAATGTGACAGCGGCCACTTACTTACTGGGGGGCTGCCTACCGCTGGGCCAGCCGCAGTTCGTAGCTCAAACTGTCGAGAAAGCTATTTGCCCGGATGTAATCGTCCGGCTTGAACCGTTCCAGATCGGCCGCCAGTTTGGCTTGCAGGCGCTCCGCGGCCGCATCGATCTCGAGATAGTTGACTCCCAGACCGCTGGCCCGTTCTTTGAACAGTTGTTCGAGCAAGGCCCGGTCCTCGGCATAGGCTGCGTCGCGCAGTGCCAAGGGCCAAGAGAGGCGGCCGCTGAGCGGATCGAGTTGGCTGACGCTCAGACGATCGGGCGCTTTTTCGCGCGCCAGGCGGACGTATTGCTCCATCGACAAAGGTTGCGGCCTTTGCGACTCGCGATATTCCTGATTGATGCGCCGGATGTCGAAGTACGCCTGGGTCGCCCGGACTCGGTTCTCGATATCCTCTCGGCGCGCGGCCTCCAGGTTTTTGGCCGCCTCGCTATTGAGCAGATTGTTCATGCCCTGGGCCCGCACCACGTCGGCAAACCCCCGCGCGGCCCCTTCTTGCACGGTGGACGAGTGATACCCACCGCCCCAGCCACCGCCGTAGTATTGCGCGTGGGCCATGGAGGACGAGATCAGAACCAACAGCACCGCGGCCAGATGACGACACATCACTTGCGCTCCTCTCAAGTCAAAGCTAGGCATCCTACGTGCCAACGAATTTAGAGCAACCTTAGGGAGCAAACCGCATGCCGATCATGTGAGTTCCGCGCTAGTGTTTCCTCGGCTCTCGGTCATCCTATAATGCTTAACAGCGCGTCGCAACCGCTGGACCCACAACCTTTGACATCGGTGACGAACATGAGAATTGCCATCCTCGCGGGCATGCTGTTGGGAACGGGGCTTTGCCTATCGGCTCCCGGTTTATCGGCCCAGGGTCTTGCGGCGCAGGATCTCGACATCGGCAAACTGACCGCCGGGCTGTCGTCGAGAACCGCCGAAGAGCAATACGCGGCAGCCGATGCCCTGGCCGAACTGGGTCCGCGGGCGGCCGCGACCGCGCCGCAACTGCTGGCGGCCCTGGAATCGAAAGACCCGGAACTGAGGTGGCGCGCGGCGCGGGCTTTGGGCCTGGTGGGCAGCGCGGCAGCGGCCGGTTCCCAGGCGGCGGAAGGACTTCGCAAACATGCCTCCGATTCCGATGCCATGGTGCGGGCGCAATCGATTTATGCGCTGGGACGTTTGCAAGCCGAAGACCCGGCTTCGCTGGCCGCCGTGATCGCTCGGCTGACCGATCCCGACGCGCAGGTGCGGCGGGCCTCGGTCGCCGCGCTGCGAGTCCTGAAGGCCGACCGTGCCAAGGTCATCCCGCTGGTAGTGAAGACGCTGGAAGACGCCGATCCCTCGGTGGTGATGCCGGCTTTGCACGCGTTGGCCGATGGCGGGGCCGAGGTGGTGCCCGCCTTGGCTGCGGCGCTCGAGCACAAAGAGGCCCGTTACTGGGCCTCTTTGGTGCTGGCCGAAATCGGGCCGCAGGCCAAGGGGGCCGTCCCCTCGCTGCAAAAAGTGCTGGCCGACGAGCGGCCCGAAATTCGCCTGCAAGCGCTGGTGGCTCTGGCCGAAATCGGACCCGCTGCCAAAGCGGCCGCACCAGCCGCCATCAAAGCCCTGGAAGACAAAGAGGTGTCGGTTCGCTACGCGGCGGCCTATGCCTTGGGTCGCTTTGGCGATCCCTCGGCTGCCGCGGCCTTGGCCGCGGCAACCAAGTCGGAAGACCCCTTTCTGCAGTTGCTCAGCACCTGGGCCGCCGCCAAGGTGGATCCCCAGAACACTGAAAAAGCGGCGCTCGCCATCAAGGCATTGGTCGCCGGGCTGCTCGATCCCAACGAGGGGCAGCGGGTCGCGGCGGCTCGGGGCTTGGTCGATCTCAACCGGCCCGAAATGGTGAGCAAGGAACTCGACGGCCTGAGCGCCGTAATCGACGAAGAAAAGTTGGATCGGCTGCTGGACGCATTTGCCGCGCTCGGAAACAAAGTCGTTCCGCAAGCGACCGCGATGCTGAACGATCCCAAGCGGCGCGAGCGGGCGATGCAAGTGCTCAAACGGATTGGCCCCGAAGCGGCCGGAGCCGTTCCCGCGCTCGTGGCGCTGTTGAAAAGTGAAGACCCGAAAGTTCGCACAGAGGCGCTGTTCGTCTTGGCCGCCATTGGTCCGAAGGCGGAAGCGGCCGTAGCGCCGGCGACCGAGGCCCTGGCCGACCCCGATCGAGAAGTGATGCTGACCGCTGGCTACGCGCTGGGACAAATCGGCGCTCCGGCGAAGCCCGCGGTTCCAGCCCTGGCCAAGCTGCTCGAATCCGAGGATGGCCTGGTCAAGCTGACCGGGACTTGGGCCTTGCTGAAGATCGATCCCCAGAACGAGCAGTACGTCAAGGTGGCGGTGCCGGCTTTGACCGAAGCGTTGCAGGACCGGCACGGGTTCGTCCGGGCCGATGCCGCCATGACGCTGGGCGACTTGGGCCAGGCGGCGGCGAGCGCGCTGCCGGCGCTGGAGGCCGCCACGCGCGATTCCAGTTCGGCCGTTCGCGCGGCAGCCCAAGAAGCGGTGAAGAAGATCAAGGGGTAGGCGATACCGGCCAGCCGAGCGCTCGGTGCAAGCGAAACTGGGCCTGGTTGTAATCGACGACGGTTCGCAGGTATTCGCGGCGGGCCTGGTCGAGGGCCTGGATCGACTGGAGCACTTCGATCGGCAGCCCCTGCGCGTTGCGAATCCGCTCGAGGTTGCGGCCATACGAGCTGCCGGCCGTTTCGATCGCCCCTTGGGCGACGGCCATCTGCCGGCGGCGGGCGACAACCTGGGCCTGCGCTTCGACCACTTCGCGGGCCACCAGGTCGAGTTGCTCGACCTCGCGCATTCGTGCCTGGGCGATCTGGGCGCTGGCGCTGTCGCGCGCCGCCTGCTCGCCAAAGCCGAGGTTGCGCAGTTCCCAATACGCGACGCCGTCGAAATCGAAGCGGTCGCCGCCGTTCTCGATTTGTCCCCCCAGTCCGGCGCCAAACTCGCCATAGCTCACGCCCAGCACCACGCTCGGCAGCCAGGGGGCATTCTGCTCGCGCCGCAAGCGATTCACCGCCTCGCAGACGAGCGATCGGCTGGCGGCCAGCTCCGGCCGGTTTGCCAGGCCCAGGGCGATCAGCTCGCCGACGGGTTCATCCGGCGAAACCAACTCGATCGGCACGACCGCCGGCTCTTGCGGCACAAGCTCGACGTTCGGATCGGCCGACACCTGCTGAGCCAGGCGGGCCGCGGCGACTGCAACCGCTTCGTCGGCCCGGGCCACTTCGTTTTGGAGCAGGGCGACGGACGTTGCAGCCCGATCGGCGTCGGCGGCGTTGCCCGCGCCGGTGCGGGCAAAGTCGGAAGTGATGGCCGCCAACTGTCGACCGTTTTGCTCGGTTTCGCCGGCGATCGCCCGCCGCTGCATTGCGTCGAGCAACGCCAGATACGCCAAAGCCGTTTCCAAGAGCTGGTCGTTGATCGCCGCGTCCCCTAGGGCTTCGCGGGCGTCGAGCGCGTGGCCGGCAATTTGCGGCTGGTGAATCGCATCGGTCAGATGAAACTGGGCATACACGCCGGGCACCGCGGGCGAGCCCGCGCCGACCGCGCCGGCACCCAAGCCGCCATAGGCTGCGCCGCGGCTCGTCTCGATGTTCTCGCCGCGCACGTCTTGAATGCGCCCTTCATGCTTGTTGTAGTTCATGCCGGCCCGCAGGCTCGGCAGCCAGAGGACGCGGCTCGCCTCGTATTGGGCCAGCGACTGCTGAATTTGTGCCTGGGCAAAGGCGACCCGCGGATTCTGGCCGTGCGTCAGGGCCAGGGCCGTGGCAAAGTCGATGGCCAGCGCCGGCCGTTCGCCCGCGGAAGCACCCCCCGCGAGCGGATCGACGGGGGGCAAGGGCTGCGCGACTTCCTCGACAACCGCCGGCTGGAATGAGGCGGGCCGGACGGGACCGGCCGCCGGTTCGGGGGGTAGCGAGCGGGTTGCCGCCAGCCGCTCCACCGCGGCCGGAACGACCGCGCGGGAAGCCAGGGGGGGCGCGGTTCGACTACCGCTACCGGCGCAGCCAGCAAGCAGCAGGCATGTCGCGGCAAACCCTGACGAGAGCAGTTGGAATCGAAGCATGGCAGGATGGCAGTGGAAAGACGTGTCACTATCGGGTTCCGATATTGCCATCGGTAACATCCACGACCGCGATTGACGGAAACATCGATTCTATCGGTGCTGCCGTGGATGCCCGCCCGCGGCGCGGTGCGACGACCGCTACAACCTGCACAGGCAGAGTCGGCTGCGCGTTACAGCTTGCCAAGTCGTGCTAGTCGTTAGCTCCCAAGCGCTCGGGCGGCCCCGATCAGTGTGGCGATTCCGAGAGCCAGAACGATCGCCGAAACGACGTGGCGAAACGTCGCGTCCGGAATCCGCCGCAGCACGGGCTGTCCGACCAGCGTCCCAACGACCGTGCCTACTGTCGCCGCCACGACGTAGGGCCAGGCGACGGCGATCTCCTGGTACTGCGTGAACAGATAGACGGGCATCCGAGCGCCATCGACCAATAGTCCCACGGCTGTCGCCGTCGCCACGAACGCCTGTTTGGGCAGCTCGAAGCCGAGCAATGCCGCCGAGCGAATGCCCCCCTGGTTGCCGACCAGCCCGCCGAACATCCCCGACACGGCACCGACCACCTGAGCGCCCCAGCCGCGAAAGCGCATTCGCTCCGTGAGTCCAATCAATCCCGACACGCCTGCGAACACTAACAAAGTGCCCAACACGGCCGTCAGCGCCGGGCTGTCCAGAAAGGTGCCTAAATATGCGCCGGTCAGCCCACCCGCGGCGCTCGTCAAGCCGAAATTCAACAGCACCCGTTTGTCGGTGTGCTTGTAAAGCATTCCGTACCGTAGACCGGTGGCGATCAAGTGCGGAATCGAGACGACGGCGACGGCCAGCTTCAAATCGAGCTGCAGCGCCAAGAGCGGGGTAAGCAGGCTCCCCACCCCAAAGCCCGCCACCGAAGCGATCGCGCCGGCAATCACCCCGACGACGATTATTAACAATAAGGCGACCCAAAACGAAAGCATCGGAACTTCACATCGAATGAGATGCGAAAAGGCCGGTCTCGCACCGGTTATTCCGAAGACAGGTCGCGCTCGTTCTTTTTGCGCTCGGCCAGTGCGTCGTTGTCTTCGACGATTTCCGAACTGAGTTCAATTACCTTTTCGCGGGCTTCGGCCAGCAGCTTTCTTCCACGCGGGGTTGTGCGCAGATTTTTGCGGCGTTTCCCCTTTACGACCTCGTCTGCTGCCCGTAAGTAACCAGCCGCCTCCAACTCGTGCAGCACAGGATACAGCGTGCCTGGGCCGATTTTATACCCGTGGTGCCGTAACTCCTCCATGATCTCGACCCCGCAGATCGCTTCCTTGTCCGCGTGATACAAAATGTGCAGCCGCACGAAGCCGGTGAACAAGTGCCGCAGGATGTCGCTGGCCATAATATCGAAAGGCGATATTGATTGTCGATGCGGAGCGAGTAGAATCGAGCCTCTGCGGCAGACGTTCTTGCGGCAGACGTTCTGGTCGTAGGAGTTACCATCATTGTCGGAACGTCGGCGGAACGCAATTGGACTGGGCCGAAGCCCATGAAACTCGCATGAACCTAATCATCTCCGCCCTCCGCCATCCGCTGACCGTGGTGGTGGCGATCGTGGCCATCACGCTCGGTTTCTGTTTGGCCGTGGGCAAGCCGATTGCCGAGCAGGCGGGGTTCACGTATCCGGCCGGCCTCCCCAAGGGGATGGAGGTCGATATTTTTCCGGCCCTCAACCTGCCGGTGATTTATGTCTGCCAGCCCTATGGCGGCATGGACCCAGCCCAGATGGAAGGCTACCTGACGAACTACTACGAGTACCACTTTCTCTACATCAGCGGGATCCATCACGTCGAGTCGAGGAATGTGCAGGGCGTCGCCCTGATGAAGCTGCACTTTCATCCGGGCACGAACATGGCCCAGGCGATGGCCGAGACGATCAACTACGTCAACCGCTCGCAGGCCTTCATGCCGCCGGGGA
>JBBDYF010000272.1:0-4993 GCA_040901775.1 Pirellulaceae bacterium
GCCCAGCGAGTGCGAGAAAACGGATTCGCCAGCTCCGCTACGTCGATTGCACCGACATTCTTTTTTTTTGCCTCCTGGTGTTTTTCGTGGCCCTGAAAATCTTCGCGGATCGCGAAGAAATTCAACGTTTATTACAGAAACCATTTGCCATGCCAACCGCCCTCGCCATTGCCGCCCACCCCGACGATATCGAATTCCTGATGGCGGGCACGCTGATGCTCCTCCGCCAGGCGGGCTACGAGATTCATTATTGGAACCTGGCCAACGGCTGCTGCGGGTCGAGCAAGCACGACGCGGCCACCATCGCCGGCATTCGCCGCGAAGAGGCAATCGCCGCAGCCAAGGCGATCGGGGCTAAGTTCCACGAGAGCATTTGCAACGACCTGGAAATCTTTTACGACCAGCCGACCTTGGCCAAGGTCGCCGGGGTGATCCGCGAGGTGGCGCCGGAAATTTTGCTGACGCATTCGCCCGTGGATTACATGGAGGACCACACCACCGCCTGCCGGCTGGCGGTCAGCGGGGCCTTCGTCCGCGGCATGCCGAACTTTCCAACCGATCCGCCGCGGCCCGCCGTGGCCGGAAGCGTCACCGTGTATCACGCCCAGCCCTATTCGCATCGCGATCCGCTGGGGCGCGCGATCGAACCGGAACTGGTGGTCGATACGACCGACCTCATCGAGCTGAAGAAGAAGATGCTGGCCAAGCACGCCAGCCAGAAGCTCTGGCTCGACGAGAGCCAGGGAGTCAACT
Organism: Pirellulaceae bacterium; assembly: GCA_040901775.1. Classification (GTDB taxonomy): domain Bacteria; phylum Planctomycetota; class Planctomycetia; order Pirellulales; family Pirellulaceae; genus CAYLLN01. The sequence goes on from JBBDYF010000272.1 coordinate 754, forward strand.
CGTACCTGGATACGCTGGCCGAGCTCGACGCCGAGGTGGGGCGAATGTCGTGCATCTTCAAATATGCCGAGGGGTGGCGGCGGCACTTGCACCTCGGCTTTTGCGGCCGGCACGACGACCCGCTGCGCACCGCGCTAAAAGAACGCGTGCTGGTCGCCTCGAAGTTCGCCAACGCCTGAGCGGCGCTGCGGGGAACGCCCCGACGGCGAATGCCACGAAGCGGGGTAGGTAGCCGCGGTTTTTGATCTACCGCGGCACATGCGAACCGACGCGAAGCCGCCCAGCGGCTACGACAGGCGCAATCGCCCCGGCTGCTCGACCAGGCGGCAGCCCAGCAGCGAGCCCCCCACGGTGGTGCGATGAATCAGACCGCGACAGGTGAAGCCCGCCTTGGTCAACCCGCGCTGCGACGAGGCATTGCCCTGCGACGTTTCGGCGATGGCGCAGCTCGCAGCCGGCGTGTCGGCGAACATCCGCTGCACGAGGTAAGGATAGAGCCCGCGGCCGCGGTAGGCGTCGAGCACGTGATACCCGCCCAGGTAAATCGTGGTCGCCGGATCGTAACCGAGCGGCCGGAACAGGGGGGACGCGGTAAATCGCCAGCCGACCGCCACGCCCACGTTGTCCGCCAGAATCAGCCACGCCGTTGCGCCGCGATCGAAGTTCGAGACATCGGAACCCGCGCCGGCCTCGTCGATCGCTTGGGAGTACGCCGCGCGCTCGGCGGCGCTGACGCTCACCACGTCCAGGCTCGCCGGCAGGCTCAGGCGAAGCTGCTTTTCGCGACTTTCGAACAACACCATGGTCGAGCGGCTGTAAACGTGCCGCAGAAAGAATCTGGCCGCCGCGCCGCTGCCGCGAGCGCGCCGCTGGGCAGCCGCCTCGCTCAAGACCCGGCCGATTTTTTGCAGAAAGCTCATGGCAGCACGTTCGTCACGATTTTTTGGCGCCCGACTTGAGCCGCTTGGTCCAGCCGGTTCGTTTGGCGATCGCGCCGGCCGCGGCAATGGCTTTGCGCCAGCCGGAATTCAGCAGGAACAAAGTTCGCAGGGAAATCGACTTTCGGACCACGAGGCAACCGGCGACGCGCAACGTCAGGTTGGCAAGCTGGCGCTTATACTCCGCCTCGCCCTCGCCAAAGTCGATGAACCGCAGGCCGTCGGCCCGCGCCTTTTCGAGAATTCGATAAAGCAGCAGCGTGCCGGGCGAGTGTTTGGAGTGCGCCTGCGCATAGCCGATCTTCTCATAGACGAGCGTCTCCATCCCCTCGTAGCAAATGGCGACGGCCGCCATCTGTTCGCCCGCCAGCAGCAGAAAGACCCGCAGCCAACCCCGCGCGCCGACCGGTCGCAGCTCGTCCATGCTGAAGCCGTGTCCCAGCAGGCGGGCCTGCCAGGTTTCGTTCATCAGTTCCACCATCCGTTGCTCGTAGGGTTGCCACTCAGCTTCGCTCCGCAGCTCGACGAGCCGCACCTCGCCGGCGGCCCGAGCCAGGGCCCGCTCCCGTCCTTGGATCTTCTTCACGCTGTCGGGCGAACGAAGCAGCTTGAATTCTGCTTCGGTCGCGGGAATTCGCAGCTTGTAATGCGGAATGTCCTGAAACAGCGGATGCACGAAGAACCGCCGTTCTGCCGCGGCGGCGAGCGTGGCCAGCCGTTCGGCGGACAACAGATGGTCGAACCAGAAGGCGTCGAGGTGCGAATACTTGGCCGTTAGCGCGTCGAGCAGAAACAGAACTTCCGCCGAGTCGAGTGTGCGATCGATAAAGTCGCCGCCGCAAATCTTTGCCGCCCGCAGCCCGCGCTCGGCCAGCGAGCGCGAACCAACGGAGAAGCGCAGCGGCCAATCGCGGAATAAAAGCGGTGCGATCGCGCGCGGCGCGCCATCGCCGGCCCGCAGCACCGCGACGCCGCCACGAGCCGCATCGTTGCCGGTCATCATCTCGAACCATTCGGGGCTCCGCGTCAGCACGTTCCCTTCGTCTTGCGCGCGAATTTGCTGCCGCCAGAACCGCAGCACATCGGCGGGCAGCCCGGCGGGCGGAAGAAAATCGACGGACATGCTCATGGCGTTAGAAAGGGTCATCGGGCCCCGTGCCGCAGCCGAAATGCCGCTTGTTCGCCAAACCGCAGCAGCGACATCCACAGAGGCCAGGCCGGCACCGCGGGCGACGAGTGAGGCAGGGACATTTCGAGCACCCGCGAATCGACCACGCAAACCTCCATGTCGGCTCGCTGCTGGAGGAATCCGAGCAGCGATTCGAACCGCCGGCAATTCTTCACGATCGGCGTCGCACGCCCGTCGTTCCAGCGAAAAAATTCGGGTGGATGCGTCAGGATGCCGGCGCAAGCGTAGCCCGAACTTTGCAAGCGATCGAGGGCCCAGCACATCTCCTGGCTGCTCACGGCGCAGACCTCCAAGTGGCGATACGGCCCGTCGAGAAAGGGGAGCGGGCTGCGCAGGCAGGTGACCGGAATATCGACGATGCCGTCGGCCCGCGACAGGTCGTTGGCCGCGGGGAACGAGCCGTTGATCTTGGTGCGGATCGACGAACCGACGAAGAGATTCCGGTGGGCGCCGATCGACAAGCCGGCCTGCTTCATGGCCGCGAGGGTGACTTCATTGGCGGCCAGGTCCCCCGCGCGAAAGGCGGTCACCTCGGGCACGCCCGCCAGCTTCAACTGCCGAACGCCTTCTAGCAGCAATCGCAATTGGGTGGCTTGGTCCTGGTTCCAGAACACGTCGTCCTGGTCTTGAAAGCCGTCGAGCTGGGCGACGGAAGGATGCAGGTGCAACTCGACCCGCTGACCGGCGGCCAGAATGCTGCGGCAGATGCGGGCGAGCGGTTCACCTCCCCAGCGGGTCGCTCCCAAGGCTTCGACAAAGTAGGTAGCAGGCGTGCCGTGCTGGGAACACTGCCGGAGGAGGTATTCCAGCCCCAGCCCATTCCCCCACACCTCGCGCTCGTAGTCCCCGGTGTAGGACTCGACATCGACCGTGATGAATACCTTCATGGGGGCGGCAGAGCCGAACGGTTCAAGGCTGTCGATTCATGGGCAAGCGCCAGCCACCATCCTAGCTGGTCAGATTCGAGGCCGCGAGGGACGCTGGCTCGTCAATCCACGGCATCGAAGAGCCCCTTCCGCGGCCGGCGGGGTGCATTATGCTAACTCTGAACGAACCCATTGCCACTTTCACCGCTTCGTCAAGCCATGCCCACCGCTGAACCACTGAACGCCCTGCGCACCGAGATTGCCGGCGTGAGCGTCTGCCAGTTGGCCGCCCAGTTCGGCACGCCGGCGTACATTTACGACGCGGCCAAAATCGCCCTGCGCGTTGCCGACCTGAAGCCGTTCGACGTGATCCGCTACGCCCAAAAGGCCTGCTCGAACATCGCCATTCTCGATCTTGTCCGCCGGCAGGGAGTCGTGGTCGATGCCGTGAGCGCGGGCGAGATTCACCGGGCCATGAAAGCGGGGTATCGGCCGGGGAGCGGAGGCCAAGGGGCGGGCGGGCACGTCGAGATCGTCTATACGGCCGACATCTTCGACCGCGAAGCGCTCGACCTGGTTGTCAAACTCGACATTCCCGTCAATTGCGGCTCGCCTGAGATGATCGACCAGCTCGGCGCGCGGGCTCCCGGACGCAACATCACCTTGCGCATCAATCCCGGCTTTGGCCACGGGCACAGCCAGAAGACGAACACGGGGGGCGAGCAGTCGAAGCACGGCATCTGGCACGAGCAACTCGACGATTGCCTCCGCCGGGCCGACGCCCACGGCCTTTCGGTCAGCGGCCTGCACATGCACATCGGCAGCGGGACCGACCTGGAACATCTGGCCCAGGTTTGCGGAGCGCTCGAAACTGCGGCCACCTTGGTCGGCCGGACGATCACCACGATCAGCGCCGGCGGCGGCTTGCCGATCCCCTATCGCAGCGGGCAGACGTTCGTCGATATCGACCAGTATTACCAACTTTGGGATGCGACACGCCGCCGCCTCGAGCAGCAGTTCGATCACCCGATCACGCTCGAAATCGAGCCGGGGCGGTACCTCGTCGCCGAAAGCGGCTATTTGCTCAGCGAGATTCGCACCGTCAAGCAGATGGGGAGCAATACATTCTATCTGCTCGACGCCGGCTTCAACAACCTCGCCCGGCCGATCCTCTACGGGGCGTATCACCCGATGTCGATCTGCCACTCCCAAAGCCGCGACCAGTGGTCGGGGGATCCGGCATTGCA
>JBBDYF010000272.1:5093-12778 GCA_040901775.1 Pirellulaceae bacterium
TAGCCGCGACCAGTGGTCGGGGGATCCGGCATTGCATAGCCGCGACCAGTGGTCGGGGGATCCGGCATTGCATAGCCGCGACCAGTGGTCGCGCGGCGGCTCGGCAGGAGCCTCGCCCTCCCAGGCCATGCACGACGTCGTCGTCGGCGGGCCGCTGTGCGAGTCGGGCGACATCTTCACGCAAGAGGAAGGGGGCTTCGTCTGCAAGCGCAGCTTGCCCGTGGCCGGCGTGGGAGATTACCTGATCATCGAACGGGCCGGCGCTTACGGCTTTGTGATGGCCTCGAACTACAACAGCAAGCCAATGCCTCCCGAAGTTTTGATTCAAGGGGGAAAGGCTCAGTTGATTCGGGCGCGTCAAACCTCGGACGATTTGACTCGCGGCGAAACGATTCCTGGTTAACGACTGGACGGCTACTCGGCTGCCGGCATTTGCCGCTGCACTTCGGCGTCGATCCTGCTTTCAACCTCCTCGGTCCACGCACTGGGCAAGCCGTAATAGACCATCGCCCCGCCCCCTTCGTACCCTCCTTCGAGCAGCACGCGGCGCGACGGGATGTAAGCACAAACGTCGTTCGTGTAGCCGGCGACCCACGTTTTGATGCCGCCATATTCGGCCTTCAGGCGGATGGCGTAATCGACGACAACTTCGCCGCCGAGAAAGCACCACTGCACGTCGGAGCCGAGACGCCACGATTGAACCGGGTACGGATAGCTTTGCAGCACCGGCTGGCCCGCGGCCAGGTCTTCCAGCAGCATCTTGGCCCGCATGACGATGTACTTGTTCGTGTCCTCGGTTTGCGCCACCAGTTCTTCCTTGGTCGGCACGTCGGCAAACGGCAGGTCGACCTCGGCGTAGCTCGTGGCAAGCCGCGGGGCGATCGGCGTCAGCGGCCCGGCCAGCACCGCGGTCACCGCCTGGCCTAGTTGCTTGCCGTAGGTTTCGGCCAGCTCGCGCTTGCGGCGGGGGATCGGGTTTTGATCGGCCCCGCAGCCGGCCCAAAACAGGGCGACCGTGCCGGGATGAGCCTTTTCGAGCTCGATCTGGGCATAGCCCGGATAATCGCCCGACCATTCGTAGCCGTCGAGCACGGTGGCGTGGCAGGCGTAGCCAAACGCCACCGCCAGCAGGCTACCGTCGGCCGCTTTGACCGCCAGCACCGGCACGTCGTGATCGCTGGGGCCGACGAGCGTTCCCGCTTCGCGGAGCATGGGAACCGCCGGCTCTTTGTTGTTGCGGCGGTTGACGGCGAAGTCGGTGATGCCGCTGGCCCACGAAAGCTCGGCCGGGGCCAGGGCGGCAATCGCCTGGCCGGTCAGTTCGACCAAGGTGGCGTGCAGCTTGTCGGCATATTGGCGAACCAGCTGCTGCTGCGGTTTTTCGAGGGCGTAAAAATGCATCGGCCGGAGGTTGCGGGCGACGACCGGCCCCGAATGGGTGTGCGAGCAGTTCAAAGCGATCTGCTCCCGCGCCAAGCCATGCTTCTGCTTCAGCTCGTCGCGGATCGCGTTCGACAGGTCGCGATCGATGCCGACCAGGTCGAGCGTAATCAAGACGGCCCGCTTGCCTGCGCCATCTTCCAGCACCAGCGCCTTGGCCCACAGGTCGGTCATTTTGGAATCGGCGGGGCGGGTGCGAGCCGCGTAGCCCGCCATCCACATGTAGCCTTCCGGGGTAATGTTGGCCCGCGCGACGCCGGCCTGCCAAGTTTCGGCGGCCCGGACGAACTGCAATGGCAGGAGAACTGCCACGATTGCCGCGGTTAGTCGTCCTAAAAAGCTCAACATGGTTGCCTGCTCCTGAACAGCCGGCCAACCGGCATTGGCCCCGCCGCATCCATTCGGGTACGTTCGTTTAAGGACTAGTCGAGCAACTTGGCGAGCGTGTCGAGCGCAGCGCGGGCGGCATCGACGCTGCCCATCTGATCGACGAGCTTTTTGGCCTGCAACAGGCTGGCGAGCGAGTTGTTGCCGCCAGTCGCCGCGCGGCGGCCGCCGCGCTTGGCCTTGCGGCTTGGCTTGCCCGCTCTTCGCTTGTCGTTCGAGAGGACCGTGCTGACGAAGCCGGCGGTCACCTTGAGGCCTTGCTTGGCCAGGCCTTCCGAAATGGCTTTGGGGCCGGCGTCACCATTCTCGGCCTTGTAGGTACGAATCGCCACCGACTTGTTAGGACCGCTCGACTTCTTAGCCATGTCAAAACACCTTGAATTGTAAGACCCTTATTGCAGGCTGAAGGCATCAAGCTAACTAGCCAATAGAAGCATGTCAACCAACCTTAGCGTCGATGATGCGTTGTCGTACGCCCTGAGAAGTATAATACCCCCTATGCGATCGGACCTTGATCTTTATTCACTGACTCGGCCGGCAGCCGACTGACTGCCAAAGAGAAAAGCCTCTGGCCGGCGATGCATCCTAAAGCAAGGATGCATAAAAAAGATTGTGGCAGCGTGAGCCAAGCGACAGGCAAGGTTAATCTCGTTGGTCGTCGCGCTCCAGGGGATTTTCGTCCTTACGATCGCCTTCCTTACGATCGCCTTCCTTACGATCGCCTTCCTTACTACGATCCCCTTCCTTTCGCTCGGCGGCTTCACGCCGGGCGCCGACCTTCTCTATCTCCTCGCGCATTTTCCGCGCGCGTTGTCCGGCTTGCTCTCTGGCGTTCGCGGCCGCATCTCGCTGCTTTTCTACCGCAGCGCCTTTCCGCTCAGCCATCTCCCTCGCACGCAGCATCAGCCCTTCGATCTGTTCGGGACGGGGGTGATTGTAGACTTCCGGCATCCTCATCTCGCTTTCCTGATTGCCCGGCTTGCGGCCCCGCAATTCGGCCACCTCGTGTTGCAGCCGCTCGACCCGCATCGTAAGCCGCTGGACCAGCTCGGTCAGCTCGTCGATCCGCCCCTCTTGCGGCGGGCGATCCGTGGGGCGCAAACCTAGAGGGTTCATTTCGGGGCGGATTGTGGGTGGCGGCCGACGAGACATGCCTCCCCCGCCGTACATGCCGGACATGCCGGACATGCCGGACATGCCTCCACCAGGGCCGCCGTCCATGTCTCCACTATAGCCACCGCGCCGACCTTTTCCCTTTCCCTTTTTTGCGCCTTCACGAGCTTTTCCCCTCATACGTTCAAAATCTGTTGGACGAGGATCATCCCGATCTTCGCGATCTCGGACGCGTTCGGGCGCGCGGTCGAGAGGATTGCTTCGCTCGCGCACGTCGTCGTCCCGCTCGCGGTTCCCCACGCGGCGGCCTTCCTGCTCGGTGTCGTCGTCCAATTTGCGACCGTGAAGCTCGCGGTCTCCCTCGCTATAGAGACGTTCACGAACCAACTCGCGGTACCCCCGATCTCGATCGTCCCGATCATCCTCCCGGTCCCGCTCGCGCGGCTCGTCTCTTTCTTCCCGCTCCTCTCGCTCGCGCGGCTCCTCTCGATCCTCCCGCTCGTCGTCGGCCACCGCCACGTTGCCGGTCGCGTCGAAAACGCCGGCCCCCACCGTCCACACTCCCAGGACCAGGGCCATCGCCGCTAGTCCCGCCGGCCAGAGCCGCGAGCGGTCTTTGCCCGCCGACTGGCCCAGCACGTTTCGCACCCGTTGTAACAGTCGCATGTTCTTTTCTCCGCGAATGCCGGCTCCCAGCGCGGGCTGCACGCGAGCCACCCGCCGGCGAGCCACGATTTCCAAAGCTTGCACGTATTCCAGCCGCCGGCCCGTCGCCGCCACGGCCCATTCGTCGCAACAAAGTTCCCGCTCGGCCCGCAGGCGGCGCGACAGCCACCAGACGGCCGGATGATAAAACAGCAGCGTTTCGAGCACCCTTTGCAGCAGGTTGACCCACAAATCGCGCCGCCGCAGATGAGCCAGCTCGTGGGCGATCACTCCTTCGAGCAGGTCGAGCGGCATCTCGGTCGCCCAGGCGATCGGAATCAGCACGATCGGCCGCACCAGGCCCACGGCGAGCGCCTCGCTCACCCGGCCGCTCAAATGCACCAGCGGTTGCGGATCGAAACGCAAACGGCGACCGAGCCGGGCCACGCGCTCGGCCAGTTCCATTGGCAGCGGCAGCAAGTCGCGCCGCAATTGCCGCAGGCCGGCCAGTCCCAAGAGCAGCCGAAAGCCAAACAGCGCCACTCCCACGAGCCAGGCCGGCAGCAGGCAAGCCTGCGCCGCGGACAGCCAGTCCTGCGCCCAGTGATCGGACGCCAAAGCAACAACTGGCTGAGCCTCGATGTCCATCGACAAGCTCGGCTCGATCTGGCACAACCACCCAAGCGTTGCTGCGGGGCAAAGCGCCATGGCCACCAGGGCGGCGAGCGAACAGGCGTAGCGGCTGCTCGCCCGGCGAACGCGCAGCACCTCGACCACCAGTGCCAGCAGCAGGGCAATGGCCAGCCCCTGCCAGACGAAGTGCAACAAAGTCAGCGTCAGATTCCGCCACAGCCAGTGATCGAGCAGTTCGGCGGGCGACATGGTTCGCCTTCCTTTCCCGGTTCAATCGCGCTTACGAAGCCCCTTGCTGGTCCTGATATTGCTGGATCGCCCGGCGAATTTCGTCGAGCTCTAGGTCGCTGGGCCGCGTCTGATCGAGCAAGTGGGCCACCAGATCGCTGGCCGAGCCTTGGAACGCCCGCCCCACGAGGTCGCCCACCATCCGCCGCAGTGTCCGCTCGCGATCGACCCGCGGCCGATAAACGAACGCCCGCCCTTGCGGCACCCGCGCCAGCAGCCCCTTGTCCGTCATGACGTTGAGCAGACTCATCACCGAGGTGTAAGCCCGCGGGCGGGCGGCGTTCAACACGTCCATCACCTCGCGAACGGTGGCCGGCCCCTGGTCCCACAGGACCTTGAGCACCTCCAGTTCGCCGGCGGTCGGTTGTTCTTCTTTGGGTCGCGGCATGGCAATGCAATCAGATCCCTCTCGCGTTTGAAATCCAGCCCACGCCGGTCATTCTACGGTTTTAGCCGTAGCTGTCAACGGGTTAAACCGTAGAGCGAATCATTTTTTTGTGCCGAATTGCGAACTGCCCCGGCAACGCGGCATAATTCGGTGCTAAGCACTCCGCATTCCCCGCCAGCGTGCCTCGCATTTCACCGTGAGCAGCAACCCCTACCAACCGCCGTCGCCCCTCGCCTTTGACCCGATTGTCGGGCGACAACAGCGGAGACCGATCGGCATTTCTATCCTCGCAGTGCTGCACGCCATTGGCGGATTGCTCATTGGCGCTTTGGGCGTGTTCCTCGCCACACAGTTCGACGAGAGCGATGCGGACTCGATCATTGCCTGGACGGTGGTGATTGCTGCGCCGTTGTTGACAGTCCTCAGCTTCGCAACCGCCATTGGCCTTTGGCAAGGAAAGCAATGGGCCTGGTGGCTGGCAACGTTCTACTACTTCCAGTTCGCGATCGGTGGCATATTCGTGCTTGCCTCCATTGCCGTGGCCTACTTTGTTCTCGACAGGCCAGTGACGGAACGCTCGGAGGAGCTGCTCGTAAAGCACGTCGGCCGGCTGTTGATTTTCTCCCTGTTAACCTGGTACATGATGAAGGGGAACGTCTTCGCCTATTTTAGATTTGAGCGTTTAACCCGTCTGCGGGCGCTTTGCATTTTGGGCGCGATCGTTCTCGTAATTGGGATTCTCGTCGGGCTGCTGACCGTCGTCGCCCTGGGGATGGGAGCAAGGCCCTGATTAGGCAGTCGGCTTAAAATAGTTTATCCGGTACTGCACCGATCATTAGCGCCTCGTCCAACCCGCGAACCTTTTCATCGGCCGATTCGTCTTTGCGGAGACTTGAAGCAAACCCCGCTGGTGTCCGCTGTCGCCGTAAGTCGTTTGACGCCAATTCCTTCGGCCCTGAAGTGCCGCCCGCTGACCTGTCGCCAGCGACGGGGTAGAATTCAATGCGGCAGGCGCGGCGGCTGGTCCAGGCAAACTTTCACGCAGTCTTTATCATGCCGACCGCTACTTCCGTCCGTCCCCCCGCCGCGCAAAATGCGTCAGCCGCGGATTCCACTTTGAAACTGACCCCAACCCCCGCCATGCCTCTCAAAATCTATATCTCCGGCAAGCTGTACGACAAAGAAGACGCCAAGATCAGCGTCTATGACCACGGGCTGTTGTATGGCGACGGCGTGTTCGAGGGGCTGCGCAGCTATGGAGGCAAGGTCTTTCGCCTCGCCCAGCATCTCGAACGGCTGTGGGAATCGGCCCGGGCCATCTGGCTCGAGATTCCCCTGACACGGGAAGAAATGGCCAAAGCGGTCAACGACACGCTGGCCGCCAATGGCATCCGCGACGGCTACATCCGCCTGATCGTGACCCGCGGCGCGGGGGCCTTGGGGCTCGATCCCAACCGCTGCAGCAACCCGCAGGTGATCGTTATCGCCGATCACATTCAGCTCTACCCCCAGGAGATGTACGAGCAGGGGCTGTCGATCATCACCGCCAGCACCATCCGCAACCACTCGGCCGCCCTCAGCCCGCGGATCAAGTCGCTCAACTATCTGAACAACATCATGGCCAAGATCGAGGGGCTGCAAGCGGGCTGCGTCGAAGCTTTGATGCTCAACGCCAAAGGGGAAGTTGCCGAGTGTACGGGGGACAACATCTTCATCGTCCGCAAGGGAGTGTTGCAAACCCCGCCGATCGACGCCGGCATTCTGGAAGGAATCACCCGCGAGGCGGTGATTGAAATGGCCCAGGCAATGCAGCTTTCGGTTCAGCAGATCGCGCTGGCCCGGCACGACATTTTCATTGCCGAGGAATGCTTTCTGACCGGCAGCGCAGCCGAGATTATTCCCGTGGTCAAGCTCGACAGCCGAGTGATCGGCGACGGAAAGCCGGGTGCCATCACGAAGAAGCTGACCGAGCGGTTTCACCAGTTGACGCGGGAATAGCGTTGGCTACGGCACCGGCAGGATCGACGCCACGGCGATTTGGCCCAGCTCGCGACCGTCCAAACGCAGGGGGATTGCTTCGCCGGGCCGATAAACGCGCGTCGTGCGATAGTTCGGCTGCTGGTCGTCGGCCATTGGGTCGGAGTAAACCTCGACGACCTTTTCGACCAGATTGACAAGCCAATATTCGGGAATGGCCGAGCGTGCATAGACCTCGCGCTTGAGGCCGCGGTCGCGAGCCAGGGTTGCATCGGCAACCTCGACGACCAACCCAACCGCAGCCGGCGTGGGATGCCGCTGGAAGAAGTCTTGCCGGCGACCGCGCACCATGGCGACGTCGGGCTCGGGTTCGCTTTCGTCCGGCGGCAGCGTCAGCGGCTGCTGACTCCGGATGATCCATTCGACCGGCAGCAGCGGGCGAAGGGCATCGACAAGAAGGTCCGTGGCACTCGCGTGAGGCGGGTTTGTCGGCATTTTGACCACCATCCAGCCGGCCAGAAGTTCCACCTCGTCTTCGTCGGTCAGAATTCCCTGCTCGACCATCGCGTGGTATTGCTCGAGGCTGCAGCGCCACATCAACTCACGCGGCATTCCGGGCGCGATCCGCTGCTTCCGCGGTGGCAATGTCAAAGCATTCATGGCCGACTTCTCGCTCTCAAACCTGGTAACGGCAACTCCCTGTCGAATTATACCACTCCTACGCCCCTTTCCCAATTTGTCTTGTCCTGGGGCCAAGATTGCGTGTGAGCGTCTCGAAAGTAGGTGGGAAATCGGTTCCAATGCAGGAGGCGTA
>JBBDYF010000273.1:0-12754 GCA_040901775.1 Pirellulaceae bacterium
CGGCACGAAGCGAGGTCAATTGAACTGGAAATTCCACTCTGAGGAAACATACAAGAGGAGCCCGTATTTGCGGCAGAAGGAGACTGCGCAGCGAACCGAATGTCCGCGGGAATCCGCCGTTTCCCAGTCGTCAAACGATTGTCCAAACAATACTTGTCTTGACAAGTATTTGCTTCTCCCTTAACCTTGAAGTGCCAGTCGGGCGAATCCTGTCCCACGAAAGGTACTTCCCCATGCGTTTTGCCAGCTACACTCCCGTGCTTGTGATTGGCGGCGGTCCCTCGGGTTCGACCGCGGCCACGCTGATCGCCCAGGCGGGTCATCAGGTCCAACTGTTCGAGCGCGACCACTTCCCCCGGTTCCATATCGGCGAGTCGCTGATTCCCGAAACCTACTGGGTGCTCCAGCGGCTGAACATGCTGCCCAAAATGAAGCGGAGCCACTTCACCAACAAGCACAGCGTGCAGTTCGTCAACCAGCACGGCAAGCTGTCCGAGCCGTTCTACTTTCACGACAACAAGCCGCACGAATGCAGCCAGACGTGGCAGGTGCGGCGGAGCGAGTTCGACCACCTGATGCTCGAGAACGCCCGCGAGCACGGCGTGCAGGTGTTCGAAGGGGTGCGCGTGCTGGAGATCCTGTGGGAAGGGGATCGGGCCGTCGGCGTGAAGGTGATGGACGAGGATGGCACGCTCGGCGAAGTGCGGGCCGACGTGGTGGTTGATGCCAGCGGCCAAAGCTCGATGATCATGAGCCGGCTGAACCTCCGCGAGTGGGATCCGGTGCTGCGCAAGGCAGCGGTGTGGACCTACTGGGAAGGGGCCTATCGCGATACCGGCCGCAACGAAGGGGCCACGATGGTGATCCAGACGCAAGGGAAGCACGGCTGGTTCTGGTACATCCCGCTGCACGACAACATCGTCAGCGTCGGGATCGTTGGCTCGCACGAGTACCTGTTCAAGAATCGCGGCACGATCGACTACGAGACGATTTATAACGAAGAGGTCGAGCGCTGTCCCGACGTGCAGCGCCGCATTTCTACCGGCCGCCGCGTCTCGCAGTTTCACGCTCAAAAAGAGTATTCCTACCGGAGCAAACAGGCGGCCGGCGACGGCTGGGTGCTGGTCGGCGACGCCTTCGGTTTTCTCGACCCGCTCTATTCGGCAGGTGTGCTACTGGCCCTGAAGTCGGGCTCGCTGGCCGCCGATGCTGTGGTCGAAGGGCTGGCTGGCGGCGATACGTCCGGCGCGCAGCTCGGCAAGTGGGAGGCCGAATTCGTCCGCGGAATGGAGCGGATGCGCCGCCTGGTTTGCGCCTACTACGACGGCTTCAGCTTTGGCCGGTTCGTCAAACGGTATCCGCACAAAAAGGGAGCGGTCACCGACCTGTTGATCGGCGACCTGTTCCGCGACGAGTTGGACGAGGTGTTTGTCTTGATGGACGAGATGAAAGCCGAGCAAGGTTCGTTCGGCGAGGCACCCGCCGCGGCGAGTTAATCCGATGCTCGCCGCCGCGCAACCTTCCAGCGATCTGCTTTGGCACATGCTGCTGGCGCTGGCGGCGGTCGTCGCCAGCGGACAGATTCTCGGTCGGCTGTTCCGCTACGTCGGTCAGCCGCCGGTGATCGGCGAGGTGCTGGCGGGCATTGCGCTGGGGCCGTCGCTGTTGGGCTGGGCTTGGCCGGCGGGATACGCCTATCTATTGCCGCCGTCGATCGAACCCCAGTTGAGCGTGATCGCGCATCTGGGCGTCGTGCTCTATATGTTCGCCATCGGGCTAGAGCTCGATATGACGGCCTTGCGCCAAAGCGGCGCGGCGGCGCTGGCGATTTCGCTGGCGGGCATGGTTTTGCCGTTCGTGCTCGGCGTGGGACTCGCCGTCGGAATTCATCCCAGTCTTGGCCAGGGAGTCTCGCTGCTGACGTTTGCCCTGTTTCTGGGCGTGGCGATGTCGATTACCGCCTTTCCGGTGTTGGCTCGCATCCTGAGCGATCGGCAACTGACTCGCACTCGCCTGGGGCAACTCGCCCTGGTGTGCGCTGCCGCGGGCGATGCCGTCGCCTGGTGCTTGCTGGCGGTGGTGGTCGGTGTGGCCCAGGCCCAGGTCGGGCAGGCAGTCTCGATTGTCGCTGGGACGATCATCTATCTTCTGGCGATGTGCTTGGTGGTGCGGCCGGTCATTGGCCGCTGGCTCGCCGCGTCGCGAGAGCCGACGATTCAAGCCGGCCAGGTCGGCACGGTGATGGTCGCCCTCTTGCTCTCGGCCCTGGCGACCGAGTGGATCGGCATTCACGCCATCTTTGGGGCCTTCATGCTCGGCGCGGTCATCCCGCACGACAGCCCACTCGCCGTACAACTGGGCAAACACATCGAGAACGTCGTCGGCGTGCTGCTGCTCCCCGCGTTTTTTGCCTTCACCGGCCTGCGAACCGAACTGGGGCTGGTCTCGGGCACCAGCGACTGGCTGCTTTGCGGCTTGATTGTCGCGGTGGCGACGGTCGGCAAATTCGGCGGCACCACGCTCGCCGCCCGCTTTGCAGGAGAGTCGTGGCGCAATTCGGCCGGCCTGGGCATTCTGATGAACACCCGCGGCCTGATGGAACTGATCGTTCTGAATGTCGGCCTCGACCTGGGGATCATCTCGCCCGGGTTGTTCGCCATGATGGTGATCATGGCCCTGGTGACGACGATCGCCACCACGCCGATCCTGCAATGGATCGGCATTCGCTCGTCGGCCGCGATCGGCCAGCAGGGACCAGCGGGCAGCCACGAACCGGCGATCAGCGGCTTGGCGGCGACTGGGCAGGCTGCGACTTCAGCCCCTCCAGCCGCACGTTGATCCTTTCGAGCTGGATCTTGGCCCGCTGGACTTGAAACTCGAATTTCCGCAGTTCGGCTGGCGAAGCGGCGCCGGGGTTTTTCGCGCGAATCTCCTGCATGGCCTGGAGCTCGGCTTCGGCTATTTGCAGCGACGCGTCGGCCTCTTCCCGATCGAGCTCGAGCAGCCGCAACTCGGTGCTCGGGCTGGGGTTCTCGCGTGCGGGTGCGGGCATGGGTTTCGGTTCGTCTGCTTTTGCCGGCTGGTCGAGCGACTCGATCAGTTTGGCGATTTCGTCGGCATACCGTCCGCCGGACCTGCCGTCGTCTTCGACGATCAGCGCGTTGGCCCGCGGATCGTGCATGATCTTCACGGGCTGATAGGGAGATTTCGAGAGGATCGCCTCCAGTTGCTTTTGCACCTCGGCCGCCTTGAGATACTTCAGTGGATAGACGCGCAGGGCGAGCTTTGGCTTGGCTGGGTACAACGGAGCAGGTGGCTTGGACTCGAGAGTCGGCGGGGAAACCAGAGGATGATCCGGCACCAAATGAGGCACATTCTCGGCATCTTTCGCAAGAGGCGCCGTTTTTTGCTTGCCGATAGCGTCGCCCACGAAATCGGCAAGCTGCCGCGCGTCGGACTGTGCCACCAGAATGACAACCCTCGCCGGCTTCGGATCGCGAATCGGAATCGTCTTGAATGCGTGCCACTTGCTGCTACGCGCTTTGTCTTCCAGCAACGTGGCAACTTGCACCGGATCCCGTTCTCCCACAAGGTATTCGAAGCTAAGCGGGACATCGGTCTTCATCACCCTGAGGTGTGGAGTGTGCGCGTCGTCTTTCGTCGCGGCGTCGAGCGCGGCCTGGGTCGCTTTCCGCTTCGCTTCGCCACGCTGGCCCGCCGCCGGATCGGAATAGACCGGGGCCTGCGCGTGGACCACTTCGTGCAAGGTGACAATGGCAACGAACTGCTCTTTCGCGGTCTTGCCCGCGTCCCGCTTGTCGGCGGGCGATTCGGCCACCAGCAGCGAGCCGCCAAGCGCGACTTCGTCGGCATGCAACGTGAACTTGTGGCTC
The DNA here is from genome assembly GCA_040901775.1 of Pirellulaceae bacterium. Taxonomy (GTDB): domain Bacteria; phylum Planctomycetota; class Planctomycetia; order Pirellulales; family Pirellulaceae; genus CAYLLN01. The sequence continues at coordinate 3,894 of JBBDYF010000273.1, forward strand.
ACCAGGCCGGGCACGTCACGCGCCGCGCCCCCTTCCTCAGCCTTTTCGCCAGGCGACAACAAGTTGGCTTGCTCGGCCGTGAAGTCGAGCGCGATCAGGTTGCGGTTTTTGTCGCTAATCTTTGGCCGCACCGTCAGCGTCGTGCCAAATCGTTGATATTCGATCCGCCGCTCGTGCTTGCCGTTGATTGTCTCTTCGACCCGCAAGATCGGCGCTTCCCCGCCGATACTGAAGTGAGCCTCCCGGCCGTCCAGCGTGATGGCGCTGGGCCGGGATAGGATTTTGACCGCGTCGTGCTGCTTTAGCCACTTGATCAGCTCGAGAACGTCGTCGGGGCGAATGTCGTCGGAGACCACCAGGCCCGCCTCGCGCTGCAGGTTGATGCGAGGCGAATCCTGCAGGAAGTCCTCCAGCGAAGTCATTGCCTCGGCCAGCTTCTCGCGGTTCACACTCAAGATCAGCATTTCGAGCTGAATTTTGGTGACCGGCACCATCGCTGGCCACGGTGCCGGGCCGGGATCTTCCTGGTAGCTTGGCGCCGCCGGGGCCGGCTCCGTTGGCACGGCGGCAGGCTCTGCCTCTGCTGCTTCTTCCTCCTGCGCCGTCAGCGGCCGGAGCGTGAACAGCGACAGGCCAATCACCGCCGGAACCAGCAGAGCGGCGAGCGCTGCGGTCCACCATCGGCCGATTGCCTGGGAAGGGCGCCGTTTCGGATTGAGAATCATGTTTACTCTCCGTGATAAAGGACTCGGATGTTCCCACATGCTCAGAGCGGCCAGTCCGTGCCGCTCGTTTTTGGCCGACTTGGCCCAAGTCAACAAGGCTTCCGCATATTGCACTGGTTGGTCGCCGGCCGCCGCGGCATCGGCCAATAGCTCTTGATCGAGCCGCACGCCGCGCCGCAGCCACCAGAAGAGCGGATGCATGAACAGCAGCGGCAGCAGCAGCCGTTCGAGGGCCAGCAGCCACAAGTCGCCGTGCCGGATGTGCGCCCATTCGTGAGCCAGGGCGGCCCGGATGGCGGTGCGATTCTGCTCCAGGATGCTTTCCGCGGGAAGCACAACCTGCGGTCGCAAAGCGCCAAGGGCGACGGCGGTCGAAACCCGCCCGCTAGCCCAGAGCCCCGGCGACGCACGCTGCCCGACGATGCTCGCCAGTTCTGCCTGCACCCAGGCCGGAACGTGCGCCGCGCCTCGCAGAAGCCACCGCGCTTGAACTCGTCCGAGCAGCATCCAGCCTCCGGCGAGCCCCGCACCGAGCAGCCAGACAGCGGCCACCCACTCGTCGAAGGCAAGCGGACTTGCGGCGGGAAGGTTGGCCGTTGCTGGCAGCGTGTCGTGCATCGAGAGCGGCAAATCGAGAATTGTTGCTTCATGCGAAACTATCCCCGCGGCATCGTCCGCTTCCCAGCTAAGTTCCGCCACTTGCCGCTCGGCTGGGACACTGTGTTGCAATTCGCGCTGAAAATTTACAAAGTCGCCCAGCGGCTGACGGGGCCACGCCGGCAGGGCAACCAGCACGCCCAAGAGGCCCATTCCGAGCCAAGCAGCCCAGGCAAGCGCGACGCGCTGCGCCGGCTCGCGGAGCACCATCCGCAGCGCCAGCACGGCGCTCAATAGGGCCGTCGCCAGCACTAGAAAGTCGATCAACCAGAGGGTTGCCGCAGACAGGAAGACGTTCATTTCGCCCCCTCCTTCCCCTGCTTGAGGCGGGCCGCGGCGATTAGCGATTCCAGCCGCTGCAAGTCGTCGGCCGAGAGGCGTTGCCCAGCCAGGGCGTGGACCAGGTACTCGTCCATGGCGCCGTCGAAGACCCGTTCGAGAAAGCCGTGGGCCAGCTTGCGAAAGGTCGGGTCGCGCTGGGCCTTGGCAAAGTACGAATAGACCTTGCCGCTGGCGGTGTGCCCGACCAGCCCCTTTTGCTCCATCACCTGCAACAGGCTGAGCACCGTGGTATAGGCGAGCTCGTCCCCCCGCTCGTTGATGGCGGCGGTGATCTCGCGGACGGTCGCCCGGCCCAAGTGCCAAAGCACCTTGAGGGCCTGCAATTCGCGCTCGGTGGGAACCACGCTTGCCACTTGAATCCTCCCGCAGTACTGGCCGACCAGTAATCACGAAAGCGATTCTACTGGTCGTCCAGTAGATGTCAAGAGCATTTTCTCAGTCAGTAAACACTGCGGGTTCCGTGGTGGTTGCACCTACTTTTTCACCCGCCGCTCCAGCGTGGCGATCGTTTCCTTGAGGGCGTAGTCGATGTAGTCGTCCTTTTCGGTCTGATAGACGAGCACCTCGACCGCCGCGTCGATCGCGTCCTGAGTGTGAAAGAAGCTGAGGGCACGAACCGCTTCCAGCCGCACGCGCGGGTGCTCGTCGGCGACCTGGGCTCGCAACAGCTCGATCGGCTCGGCTACCCGATCGCGCCAGTACGACAGCACGCGCGTCCCCGCCGCGCGGGCCCGATAGTCGGGCGAGCGGAGCACTTCTTTCAAGAGCGGCTCGTTAATCGCGTCGTGCGCCTGGTGCAGCCAGAGGACTTCGAGCTTGTGATGTTCGAGCTCGGGATCGCTCTTTTGCTGGGCGGCCAGCCAAGTGGCCGCCGCGCCGATCACGTCGTTGGTCGGCCGGGCCCACAATTCGCTGCGCACCCGGGCGTGGGTCCGCTCTTCCGGCTCGGTTCGTAGCAGGTCGAGCAGCGCGGGAATCGGCTCGCCGGCGATTTTGGCCGGCTTGACCAGCGGCTTTTTGGTGTACGACACCCGCCAGATGCGGCCGTGCGTATGGTCGCGGTTTGGATCGCGGATCGAGTGCTGCATGTGCCCCACCAGCGGGTTGAACCAGTCGCACAGATACAGCGCGCCGTCGGGGCCGAACTCCAAATCGACCGGCCGATAGTTCGGGTCGCTCGACTGGATCAGCGGTTCGACCGGATCGGCATGAAAGCCCGCGCCGTCGTCCTTCAGCTTGTATTGCAACGTCCCCTGAAAACCGATGCAGTTGTTGAGCAGGTAATTGCCCTGGGCTTCGTCGGGAAAGTTGCGGCTGCTGACCAGCTCGCAGCCGCAGGTGGGCCGCCACTGCTTGGTGAGAAACTGTTTCAGCTCGCCCCGTTTGTGCGGATAGTCGATGTCGCCCGAGAAGGCGGCCCCGACATAGTTTGCCCCTCCCGACGCATCGGCAACGAAGTTTTGCCCCCAGCGATCGAAGATGTGTCCCCACGGATTGGCGAAATTGTAGGAGACGAACACGTCGAGCTTGTCGGTTCGGGGCTCGAAGCGGAAGACGCCGGCGTTGACCAGCCGCTGGGGTCCGTAGGGGGTTTCGACTTGAGAATGGTGAAACGTCCCTTCCTGAAAGTAGAGCGCTCCGCCGGGATCGAACGTAAACGCACTGATCGCATGGTGCGAGTCGGCCGAGTCGAAGCCGTGCAAGATCAGCTTGCGGACGTCGGCCTTGTCGTCGCCGTCGGTATCCTTGAGGAACATCACGTTGGGCTGTTGAGGGATGATCGCGCCGCCGTCCCAGAACTCAATTCCCGCCGGGATATACAGCTTGTCGGCGAATACGGTTTGCTTGTCGGCCCGGCCGTCGCCGTTGGTGTCTTCAAAGATCAGGATCTTGTCGTTGGGGGGCGTGCCCGGCAAATAGTGCGGATACGAGGGGATCGTAGTGACCCAAAGGCGGCCCCTGGCGTCGAAGGCGAAGGCGACCGGATCTTGCAGGTCGGGAAATTCCTGCTCCGAAGCGAACAGGTTTACCTCGTACCCTTTGGGCAGGGTGAACATCTTTTGGGCTTCGTCGGGCGGGGTGATGTGGATCGGCCGCTCGAAATTGGTGGGAACGTTAGGATTCTCGCCGGTCGCCGAATCGTCGATTTCGTCAGGCACTGGCTTGCCTTGAGCAATGTCCCACACGCGGCGATCGCGGACGGCGATCATCTTCCGCAGCTTGGCAAACTCGCCGGGAAAATTCGACACGCCGAACGGCTCTTTGCGGCCGCCGTAAATGTAAAAGCCGTTGACCGCCCGGTAGTCGTAAAAGAACTGCTGGTTTTTCTCGTTGACCGCGGCCCGCAGTTGCTCGGCGTTCGGGCCGGGTGAATTCGATGCCGGCTGGCCGAACAGCCCTTCGTCGAGGATTTTCGCCACCAGCGCGTCTCCCCGCTCGTTCAAGTGCGCGCCGTTGATCGTCAGCTTCTCCTGTGCGGTCTGCATGGCCGCCAGTGTGGGGGTGAACAGATCGACGAAGTGAACCTTGTTCCGGGCGGCGACGCGGCGCATCGCCTCGGTGTAAAGCTTGAGATTCTCGTTCTGCTGCTGGCCGTCGGGATGGGTCTCGCGCTCGAGATTCTCGAAGGCGATTGGCGACACCAAGACGATCTGGCGGAGCGACTCGATCGGCTTCTGCTGGGTCGCCTTGTCGGTCGTGCGGTCCCAGTTGCTCCGGCCGGTGGCGTAGTTGTCGATGTTTTGCGGCGCTTTCAAAAAGCCTTCCAGGTCGGCCTCGAACCGGCTGATGCCGGCCGGCCCGGCGAACGACTCGTTGTAGCCCCAGAACGCCAGGATGACGCTGGGCCGGTGATCGGCCAGGGTGTGGCCGTGGTCGCGAAAGTCCTTTGAACGGGGCCGCAGGGCAATCTCGTCGGCCGACCAGCCCAGATTTCGCACGACCAGTTCCAACTGCGGAAAACGGCCGTGCAACAGCGTCTCAAAATGGCCGACATGCTGCATCCGCTCGGCCAGGGCGTTGCCGACCAGCACCACGCAGTCCCCCTTCTGCAGCTCAAGCGACTGGGCCGAGCAAGCGTGCGCGGCGACAACCGCCACCAACAGACCAACGAAAACCGACAGTGCGCGAACCATAGGGAATATCTCGCAAACTTACGGGCGACGAAACATGGGCGCGGTCGCAAGATCGGGCCGCCTGCGAGCAGCCTGCAAAGCGATCATGCATTGTGTCGTGCGGCCGAGGCCATTTCAACCGCCGCAAGCCCGGCGGCGGCAATTCCGGCGGCGGATAGCCGCCTAAAAGATTCCCAGTGCAAGCAGGCTGTAGCGAACGATCAGACCAGCCGTGACCACGGCGACCATGCTCATGAGCTTGATCAAAATGTTGAGGCTGGGCCCGCTGGTGTCCTTGAAAGGGTCGCCCACGGTGTCGCCCACGATGGCCGCCTTGTGGGCGTCGGTCTTTTTGCCGCCGAAGTTGCCGCGCTCGATATGCTTCTTGGCGTTGTCCCAGGCGCCGCCGGCGTTGGCCATGAAAATGGCCACGCAAAAGCCGGTGGTGAGCGTTCCGACCAACAGGCCCAGCACGCCCCCGACTCCCAAGATCAGGCCGGCGGCCACCGGCGTGACCAGCCCCAGAAAGGCCGGCAGGATCATTTCTCTTTGGGCGGCCCGCGTGCTGATGAGCACGGGCGTGGCATAGTCGGGCAGCTCGGTCCCTTGCATGATCCCCGGCTTCTCTTTGAATTGCCGGCGAACCTCTTCGACCATCCCTTTGGCTGCCCGGCCGACTGCCTTCATCGTCAAAGCGCAAAACAGGAACACCGCCATCGCGCCAATGAACATGCCCACCAATACTTTGGGATTCATCAGCGAGGCGTCGTAGTAGTTGGCAAAGTCGAGCAGCGTGGCGGTCTTGATGCTAGGAATCGCCGCCCCCGAGTCGCCAAAGAAAATTCGCCGGGGCAAGCCATTCACATCGTTCGACGCATCCAAGCCGCGGACGGTCGTCATCAGCATCTCGGCCGGAATCGGGGCCGGGCCTTGTTGGAAGTCGATCGCCTCCCATTTCTGGCGGATGCGTTCGTCGTACCGCTCGCGGGGCATCGCCAGATAGAGCGACGAGTTCTGCTTGAGTTCCGCCGCGGTTTCATTTCCCTGACCGTTGTAATAGACGATGAAGCCGGTCGAAGCCTTGTAATAGCCTTCTTCGGCGACGCGAGCCGCCACGTCGTGCCCCCAGCGTTCAAAGCCGACGCGCACCTCCTCCACGTAGGCGGCCAACAATGCGAGTGCGGTGAGTGCGGCCGAACCAATGGCAAAGCCCTTGCCGGTGGCGGCGGTCGTGTTGCCCAGGCTGTCGAGCGCGTCGGTGCGCTCGCGCACTTCAGGGTCGAGGTGCGCCATTTCGGCATTGCCGCCGGCATTGTCGGCGATCGGCCCATAGGCGTCGGTTGCCAGGGTGATGCCGAGGGTCGACAACATTCCCACCGCCGCAATGCCCACGCCGTACAGCCCCAAGGCGAATTTGCTGGCATCGCCAAAATCGGTGCCGGCGGCGAAGGCAAAGGCGGCCAGTGTGCCGCCGCAGACGACAAGCACCGGAAACCAGGTGCTGATCATCCCTTCGGCCACTCCGCCGATGATGACCGTCGCCGGCCCGGTCAGCGACTGCGCCGCCAACTCTTTGGTCGGCTTGTACTCGTCGCTGGTGGAATACTCGGTCCATTTGCCGATCAGCCAGCCGGCCGCCAGACCGACGACCACGCTGCCCGCGATCCAAAAGTTCTCTTGAGGCAGAATCAGATAGGTCAGGCCGAAGCTGGCCACCATGACCAATATCGTCGAGGCGTTGATCCCGCGAGCGAGCGCCGCCAGCAGGTTTCTTTGCGTCGCGTTTTCCTCGGTGCGGATCAGATACATGCCCGCGATCGACAGAAGGGTGCCGACGCCAGCGAGTGTCAACGGCAGCATCAGGGCGGCCTGCTGCTTGCCGAAATCGCCCGGAAAGGCGGCCACGCCCAAGGCCGCCGTGGCGAGAATCGAGCCGCAGAACGATTCGTACAGGTCGGCCCCCATGCCGGCCACGTCTCCCACGTTGTCGCCCACATTGTCGGCGATCGTGGCGGGGTTCCGCGGGTCGTCCTCGGGAATGCCGGCCTCGACCTTACCTACCAGGTCGGCGCCGACATCGGCCGCCTTGGTGAAAATGCCACCGCCGACGCGTGCAAACAGCGCCTGCGTGCTGGCACCCATGCCGAAGCAGAGCATCACTACCGTGATCTGCGATAGGTCGTAGTGCATACCGAAGATCGGAATGACCCAGCGCAGAACGGCGTACCAGAGGCAGATGTCGAGCAGGCCCAGGCCGACCACCGTCAGCCCCATCACCGCGCCGCTGCGAAACGCCACTTGCAAGCCTTGATTGAGCGATTTCTGAGCGGCGGCGGCCGTTCTGCTGCTGGCATGAGTCGCCGTCTTCATGCCGAAGAAGCCTGCCAGGCCGCTAAAGAATCCCCCCGTGATGAATGCAAAGGGAACGAACTGATCCTGCACATTCAGCACAAAGGAGGCGATCGCCAGCAGCACGCTGATGATGACAAAACAAATTCCCACGACGATATATTGCTGCCGCAGGTAGGTCGCCGCACCGGTTCTCACGTAGCCGGCGATCTCTTGCATCCGGGCGTTGCCCGGGTCCGACGCCATCATCTGGCCGTAGAACACGTACGCCTGCACCAGGGCGGCGATCGAAGCGAACAGGCACAGGCCCCAGTACACGTATTCCATGGTTCCCAGCCCATCGGCATCTGGAACTGAGCCGGCTGCTCCTGCCGGCTCCTGCCCCCAGCCGATGGCCTGAAACAGCAAGATCCCAAAGCCGGCCAAGATGACGACCGGGACGATCAAACGGCGGACGTTGTGCATCCAAGTTGCCGAGCGAGTTGCCATCGGAATCGCGTTCCTTCTAGGACTTGTGGAAGAGAAAAAACGCCCGCATTCGGCAGGGCGAAGCCGCCATTCGGGCGAAAGAAATCCTGAATCATCGCAGGCGGGAGGCCCCCAAAGGGGATGCGATCATACGAAGCCGCGAGAACCGGGGGAGTTTAGCGAACCAAGGCGCAAACCGTCAACCACAGGCCCCGGTTTGATGGACGGGAAAGCGCCCTTCGTCATGGTCGCCATGCCGGCCGCTAAGTTGCCGTCCCGTCCTGCGGGCCGCCGCTCTCTTCCGGCGGCTTGGGCTTTTGCTTCTTCTTGTCGAACAGTTGCTGCAAGTCGCCGAACGAGCGCATCGGCTCTTTGCCCTCTTCCTGGGCCTTGGTGATCGGTTTGACCTTCTTGGGCTTGGTCGGGGCTCGCTCGACCGTCGTGGGGTGCGCGGGGCCGGATCGACCGCCGCCGCGACCTTGATCGCGCCGGCCACCTCCGCCGCCTCCACCCCCATGTTGCCGCGGCGGGCGCTGCCCCTGCGGCGGACCCCCCGAGCCGGCATGTTGCGCCGCGCCCTGACCTTGGGGACGGCGCGGCTGGCCTTCCTGGCTGCGCGGCGGGCGATCGGGCCGCGGCGGGCGCTGCGGCTGCCGGGGCTGCGGCGGCTGATGCTGCCGCTCGCTGCCGGGGGCAATCGCCGTGAGCGAAACGCGGCGGCGATTCTTATCGACCTCGACCACCCAGACCTTCAGCACGTCGCCCACGCCCACCACTTCGTGAGGATCGCGAATAAAGCGATCCGCCAGCCTGCTGATGTGAACCAGGCCGCTGTCGGAGAGACCGATATCGACGAAGACGCCGAAATCGACCACGTTCAGCACGGTGCCGGAAAGCTCCATGCCGGCGGTCAGATTTTCAAGCTTCATGATGCCGCGACGAAACAGCGGCGTGGAGAGGCTGTCGCGGGGGTCGAGACCGGGGCGCGTCAGCGACGTCAGAATATCGTCGAGCAGGAGCGTGCCGATATTCAACTCGGCGGCCAGCTTGGGAACATCGACCGTCGCCGCCCGTTCGGCAATCGGGCTGCGGAGGGGAGGTTCGGGGCTGGGGGCAGATTCGGGGCTGGGGGCAGATTCGGGGCTGGGGACTGGGGGTTCGGGGCTCGGGGCTGGGGGTTCGGGGCTCGGGGCTGGGAGCTGGGGGC
>JBBDYF010000274.1:0-12737 GCA_040901775.1 Pirellulaceae bacterium
CCCCCCCTTTGTTAACACAAACCGCCCTTCCGCGCAAACCGCGAGTTGCACCCGCCTCCAGATGCTGGGCCACATTCGCCTTGATTTGCCGCACCGCGGCGAGGATATTACCGGCCATCCTTGGCCTCCTGAGGAAATGGGTTGCGTCAACAACCCCATCTTCCTCGAGGCCGAGGACTTTCACCCAGCCCAATCCGCTAGCAGGGCCTCTAACCTCTGGGCTCACCAATACTTCGGCTTATCTTCGTGGCATTCTAGAATGTCCCCTTTTCCTTCTCCCAACGGAGGTTGCCAAGCGCACCGGCCGCACGCTTTCGGGCGTGTTGCACAAGCGATGGGAACCTCGCCGGCCCGACTTCCGCACCACGGGCGGGCAAGAAAGTCATGCCCGTCGATCAGTTCCTACGCGGCTACCATCTGCGCGTAGGCGACCAGCTGGGGGTCCGGCCCGAAGGCCATCGGCCGTGGCAATCTATTCGATAAGCTGCAAGATTCGCCGCGGAATAGCTTGGTTCGGGTCATAATCGATCCGCAGACCGCCGTTGCCCACAATTTCCAGGAACCGGCTGATGTACTGCGAGCCGACCTTGCTGTCGCCGCCGCCCGCTACCTTCAGGGTGGCGTTGGCGGCATAGAAGGTTCCGGCGATATCCATATAGCCGCCACCTGAAACTGACAATTCATTTGCCGATTCACGATCCTGAAACAGCGTTAGTCCCTTATAAATGCCATCGGTTGGCGGACTCATCGCGATGGAGCCGGTGCCGCTGATGTCCACTTTGTGGCTCGGTCCGCTGGGGGCGTTGAAAATCATGACGCCCTGGGCGGCCAGGTCTCCCTGACCGCTGAACGCAAAGCCGCCTCCATCCATGTAATAGACGCCGGGCAGGAGCGTCAGGCTTCCTTTGCCCGAGACACTGATTCCGCCCCGGTAGGTTCCTGGCGCCAGTGTACGGTGTCCGTTGCTCAAGTGCAGCGGGCCGTTACTCTGTACGGTTTGGCCGTTGGCGGTGGGTTCGGGAATATGCCGCAGCGGATCAGGCTCTGGAGGCGTGCCATAGTTCAGCTCGCCGACGAAGCCCCCTTTGCTGCCGACTGAAGAAGAGTTTCCGGTGATGTTAATCGGCGAGGCGGTAATCGTCCCGCCGTTGGTGATGGCGGCGTCGGGAGCGTCCGAGTTGACGATCACCGAAGCGCCCGTCACGGTAGCGAACGACTCGCCCGTTGCGTTCAGCGATCCCGACCGGTGCAAATCGAGCACATGGATGCCCACGTACGACGGCTCCCAGCTTCCGCGGGCGACCGCCCGGGCCGGCACCGGAATGGAGCCGCTGCCCAGGATCGCGCTGAAGAATCGCGGCTGGTTGTACTGGACGGAAACTTCGGTATAGCCTCGGGGCAAGGCCGTGCCCGCATGGGGCCCGCCCAGGTAGGCTTGTGGCGAGACCCTGACGTTCACGACCGACAACGCGCCGTCGCCTGAAAATCCATTAGCGCTGGCAATCGCCAGAGCCCGGTCGGCAGCCGTTCCCGAGGGATCGGTCCCCTTGTTCTTCGGATAATTTCGGAACAGGTCCTCCGCTGCGGCAAGTGCTGCGGCGTCCGCGGCGGCTTGAGCATGGCGTCGACGCTCCTGCAGGCCGCCTCCGTCCAGAACAATGGCCACGAAGGCCAAGACTGCCGCCAAGCAAACGGCGACGAGCACCACGATAGAACCCCGCCGCGCGGATCGATGCAGCGGCTGTCTCGCGTTGGAACGCTTAGTGAATATCATGGCTGCAACTCCTAAGGTCGAGTTAATACATCATCTGAGCCGTGGAAGTGCTGGTCAGCGAGAGCGGGCCGACCAGGTACATCTCGGGAAACCACTGATAGGTCACGGTTACGGTGACGGTGTTGCCGATCGGCGTCTCATAGTCTTCATGCACCGAGAGCGGCATGTTGCTTTCATCCCAGGTCACGGTGTAGGACAAACGCTCCGGGTCGAGGGCCACGGTCGCCGGCAGCATGGCCTGCTCGAAAACATCTTCGGGCGTTGCCGCGGGCTGGCCCGTCTCCTGGGAATACTGGCCACCATGCACACAAGCCCAGCGAGCGCCTTCTCGAGCGAGGGTCGCTACCTGCTGGTAACGGCATACACCCATCGCTCCCACCATCGTCGCAAACAGCAGGAAGAATGCGATCGGACACGCGATAGCGAATTCAACCGTTGTGGCGCCGCTGCGGCGTCGCTCTTTTAAGCAGAACATGGCGTCTCCTTCTCATCCTGTTTGTTCGAGCGGGCTAATTCGTGCTGGGCGTTATCGCCGACTGGAACATCTTCACCGTGCGGGTGAGCTTCAGGTCGCTCGGAACGCCAGGAAAGCGGCTGATCGTGGCGAATGTGTGTTCCGCCGTCACCTCGACAAACATGCGTCCGGAGGCATCGGTCTTGGTCGTCTGGGTCACGGTGGGCGGCGGGCTGAGATTGGTCGCATCGGCCAGCGCGGCGTCCTGGCAGCTCGCAAACGGCGACTCGTCCGCGGTCGCCGGATCGCTCGCGTACAAGGCGCCAGCCCGAGCACTATTCGTGAGCGTCAGCGAGACGTAGTAGATACGGGCGAAATCGACCGCAATCACGAACAAGAATATGAGCAATGGCATTAGTACAGCCAACTCGACGACCGCCGCTCCTCGGCGCAGCCCAGCGAATCGCGGGCCTTGTCGAAGGCGCCGCGGCCGGAGCATTGTCGGTTTCCCAATGGGCGATAAATTGCACATAGGATTATCCAGTCGAGCTTCGGGCACACCGACGAGGCTGCTCCACCGCTCGACAACGCGTTTCGTTTGTCCTTATGTAAAATGCGAGAAGGATGCAGTTGGCGCCGGCCAACCACGGCCGAACAACACCGATCGCAGGGTTAGTCCAATAGAAACCCTACGTCGTGAAATGAAGGCCGTCAAATAGCTGAAAATCGCGACAGCAGGCTGCATTTTTAGGGAGTAGTCCGCGCTGGGGCTGTTCGGCGTATGGGAAGGAAATGGCTCCCCCCTTTCCATTCGGCTATTAGGGCAAGGAGAACTTATCCACTTTTCCCAACAAGAAAATTCGACCTACTTGACGCATCTTTCCTGACCGGTAAATTCACCCAGCCACGCGTGCGATCCATCCAAGCGCGTGAATTGATGTCTCGAAGTGACCTGTGCTAAGGAGTGATTGGAAAATGGTCAGAACTATTGCGATTTTGTTGGCCGTGTTGGGTACGCTTGTCGTCGCGGATCGGGCGGAAGCTCGCGGCCGGCGCGGCGGCTGCTCGGGCGGCAATTGCTATGCGGCCTCGTATTCGGGTTGCCCCGGCGGCAACTGCGCGGTTCCGGTCGGCCCGTCGAAATACGCGGTGCAGACCGCTCCGCCGGCCGTTGTCGCCAACCGAGGCCCGGCTCCGGTCGTTGCCGCGGCACCGGCTGCTCGCAACGTGAACCGGTACACCGCGTCGAACAACCGCCGCTGGCTCGGCCGGCGGCGCTAGTTTTCGGCTCGAATTCGCTGCGGGCGGCGCTTGACCGCCGCCCGGCGTCGTTTACCATTTCTCGTAGGCTGGCAGGGGCCCAGCCGGTCTGCGGGGAGAGGCGGCGTTGCTCGATCTTGCTCGGCGGTTACTATTTTTGGCGTTGATCGCGGCGCTGCTTCCGCAAGGTTCTCTTGCCGCCGCAGACCGTCTGATCCTGCGCAATCTCGATTTCATTCTGGACCGAACCGTCGTCGCCTTCGATGAGGATGGTCTCCGTCTGGATGCTCCGCGCGCAGGGGGCAGCGACCGCCTGACGTGGGACCAAATCGAGCGCGGTGCCATCGCCCTCGATCAGCCCCGGTTCGACCAGTTGCTGGGCGAGTTGGGGCCGCCGCTCTACCGCATTCGCCAGCGGCTCAAAATTGGCGACTACGAGACCTTGGCCGAACCGGCCGAGCAGATGTATTCGCGGTTCGCCGACCGCAAAAGCGATACCGCCTATATGGTCTGCCAGGCCGTGATGTGGTCGCGGCTCGCGATGGGCCAGCGCGAAGCGGCCGTCGAGCCCTACTTCCGCTGCTTGGAAATTCTGCGTGCCGATGCCGCCCAGCCGGCCGATCTGCCGGGCGACCGCCGGCTGAATGTTGATCTGCGAACTGGGCTTTCGGGCGATCTGACACCGCTGTGGTTCGATGCCGCAGCGGCCCGCACGGCTCTTGCCGCGGTGCAAGAGACGATCAAGGGCATGGCCCAGCCGCGGCTGGAAGGGGTCTATGTCTATTACGCGACCCTGGCGCTGGCTGCCGGCGATTCGGGCGAAGTCGCTCGCGTGCTCGCTCCGCTGCAAAGCGACGACCCGCAAATCGCCGCCTGGCGGAGCATCATCGCATTGCAGCAGGATGTGTTGTCGGGCAAGCCGACGGCCGCGACGCTGCCCTTGGGCCAGCAGATCGACGCGTTGCCGGCCGCTTGCCGACCGGCGGCCTTGTACTGGCTTGGCCTGGCCGGCGTGGCCTCGGCCGACGAGCGGGTCGTCCGCGACGGCCTGCTGCATCTGCTTTCGCTTCCGGCCGAATACGCCACCAGCGACCGCGAGCTGGCGGCGGCCGGTCTCTATCAGGCGGCGCAAGGGCTGGATAAGCTCAAAGCTGAGCGCGCCGGCGCGGCGGTTCGTCGGGAGTTGGCTTCGCAATATGCGGGGACATTTTACGCTAACAAGCTGGCGACAGAGCGGTAGCCAGTCGCGGGGCTGAAATTCGCTCGCGGGACTGTGTTTTTTTGGCTGGGGCGGTAGCAATCGAACTTCGACGAGGCACCCATGCGACGGCTCACGGCCGCACGAACCGGCAGGCACTTCTCTCATCTGGGCATTTTGCGGCTGGCAGCGGCGGCGGCGCTGCTGTGGTGCCTGGGGAGTTGGCTGCAAAGCCCGCAGGCCGCCACCGCGCTGTGGGCCCAAGAGACGAACCCCACGCCCGAGGATCTGGAGCCGGTAACCGCTGCGGATGCCGCTGCCGAGTCGGCGGCCACGGACAATAAAACGGCCAATCATCGCACCTTTATCGATTCGATCCGGGCCGGCGGCTACATCGGCGCGATCATCATTTTGATGTCGATAGTGGCCGTGGGGTTCGTCATCGAGCATTCGCTGACGATCCGCAAACAGCGGCTGATGCCCGATGCCATTCTCGATCCGCTCGCGGACATGATCGCCAATGGCCAGATTGCCGAGGCGACGCAGTATTGCGCCGAGCCACAGAATTATTGCCTAGCGACCGACGTGGTCCTGGCGGGGCTAGAGCGCTACCAGTCCAGCGAGTTCGGTTTTGCCGACTACAAGGCGGCGGCCGAAGAAGCGGGCGAAGACAACACCGCCCGACTCTATCGCAAGACCGACGGGCTGAACGTGATTGGCGTGATCGCGCCGATGCTCGGGCTGTTTGGCACGATCGAAGGGATGATGGAAGCGTTCAACATCATCGCCTCGCAGGAAGGGCAGGCCCAGCCGCACCACTTGGCCGACAGCATCAGCAAGGCGCTGGTGACGACGTGGCTGGGGCTGATCGTGGCGATTCCCGCGATGGTGGCGTTCAGCTATTTCCGCAACAAGATCGACTCGCTCGTTTCGGAATGCGGCAAGCGGGTCGAGCGGATTCTGACGCCCCTGGCTCGCAAGCGTTAGAAGGGGGCGCGGCCATGCGGCTTTCCAAACGGCAGGGCAAAAAGCTCGACTTCAACATGACGCCGATGATCGACGTCACGTTTTTGCTGATTATCTTCTTCATGACCGTGAACCAGATGTCGCGGACGAACAAAGAGGCGATTCCGCTTCCCTCGCTGGCGGGCTCGCAGGATCAATCCGAGGGGACGCTGACGATCAACGTCGATCTGGCGGGGGCGATGATCGTCTCGTCTCGCACGGTGAACATGAACGAACTGATCGCGCTGCTGACTACCGCGATTAGCGACGTGGGTGGCGAGCCCGGGCAAGTGACCATCGTGGTGCGGGCCCATCGCGACGGAACCTGCCGCACGGTCAACGACATCATCCGCACGCTCGACAAGCTGCAGATTACCCGCGTTCGCCTCGCCGTGGAGAGCACGCCATGAAACTCACTAGCCGAGGGCACGCTGCCAAGCTCGACCTGCAGATGACCAGCATGATCGACGTCGTCTTTTTGCTGCTCATCTTTTTCTTGGTCACCTCGAGCTTTCAAAAGACCGAGCGCGAACTCGACCCGGCGGTGAAGGTCGAGCGGCGGGCCGGCGCGCGGACCACCGACCTGGCCCCGACCGTCGTGGACGTGGCCCGCGGCGCGGGGGGCGAGTTCGTCTATCGGCTCGGCGGGCGCGAGCTGACCTCCGTCGGCGAGCTGACGCAGGTGCTCGTGCAGTTCGAGAATAAGTCGGACGGGGCCTTCGTGCGGGCCGCCGACCAGGCCCCGTATGCGATGGCCGCCGGCGCCATTCAGGCCTGCAAAGAGGCTCATTTTTCGCCCGTTTCGTACGTGCCGACGGAAGGGACGCCATGAAACGCGCGGACATGAAAGACAAGGCGGCCCTGGCGTTCTTCGTCTGGCTGTGCCTGTTGCCGGCGGCGCTGGCGCAGGAGCCGCAGCCGCTGGATCAACTGCTCGCTCGCCTGGGTCTGGCCGACCTGCGGCTGCACCATCTCGAGCGGTCGCTGGAAAGTGCCGGCGGCGAGCAGCAAGCGGCGATCGCCCGCAACCTGGCCGATGCCTATGCCGAGCAACTGCTCGCCGCCGCCGACGATCCGCCCCGCTTCGAAGAGCTGAAAACGCGCGTCGATCGGTTGCTCGCCGCCCATGCCGCCGCGCAAACGCCGTCGCTCCAGGTGATCCTGCTGCAAGCCGATTATCAGCGGGCCGAAGCGTTGATGATCGGCTGGCTCGACAACCCGGCCGACGCCGCGCCGCTGGCCGCCGCGCGCGAGTTGCTGGGCCGGATTGCTCCGGTGCTCGCCACGCAGCAAAAGGAACTGGCGGCCCAAGCGGAAACCCTGCTCGACAAGCTCGAATCGCTCAAGACCGAGCGGCAGCGGGTCGAGGCCGAACAGCGAGCGGGCCGCCTGCAAGCGAGCGCCTCGCGGGCCGCCTATTTTGCCGGCTGGTCGAACTATTATCTCGGCGTGGCTCAGCAAGACCCGCCGGCCGCCGCGCCGCAGTTCGCCCTCGCCAAAGAGATGTTCCTCGGCCTCTTGGATGTCGTCGATGACAAAGAATACGAGCTGGTCGAAGCCGAATCTCTCGCACTCGAATCGCTGTGGCGCGCCCGCGCCGCGATCGGCCTGGGCCTGACCGAGCTGGCTCTCGATCGGACGCCGGCCGCGGCCAACATCTTTTCCTGGCTCGACCATCCTAGCGCTGCGACCGAGATCCGCGACCAGGCAGGCTACTGGCACGTGCAAGGGCTGCTCAACGTGAAGCAATACGCGCTGGCCGCCGAGCAGGCGGAGGCCTCGATCGCCACCTTTTCCGGCGCTCCATCGGCAGGCAAGAACAGCCTTTGCATTTCCCTGATTCGCGCCGCCGCCGCTTTGCCCTCCGAGCAAACGGAGCTGCGGCGGAAACTAGTCGAGCCCGGCATTCGCGGCCTGGCCCGCCTGCGGCAATTCGACACGCTGGCGAGCCTGTTCACGAAATACAATCTGGACGGCGTTGCCGATCCAGGCAGTTTCTATCTCGCCTGGTTGCGCGGGCGACAGCAGTTTTTGGCGGCCGAGAAAAGCAAATCGCCCGACGAATATCGCGCGGCGGCCAACACGCTGCAAAAAGCACTGGCCCTGCCGCAGGCCAAAACCGAACTGACCGATGCCGCCCAGTGCCGCTATTACTGGGCCTGGTGCCAGTATCGACTGGGGGAGTTCGAGGTGGCCGCGGCGGCCTTTCTCGAAGCGGTGACGGCGCTGAAAACTGGCCTGCCCGAACTGGCCGTGCAGTCGGCCTGGATGCAGTGCGTTTGCCGCCAACAGTTGGCCGCAAAAGACAAACGCCAGATCGGCCCCGCGATGACCGCCATGCAACGGCTGATCGCCGACTTTCCGGGAACCGAGCAGGCGAGCAAGGCCGAGTTCGCCTTGACCCAGTTGCGACAGGCGAGCGCCACGCCACAAGAGGCGATCGCCTCGCTGTCGGCCATTGGGCCGGGCGACGCGAACTATCTGGCCGCGCAGTACGAATTGTGTCAGCTTCGCCACGCCCAGTGGAGCAAGGTCAAAACTGACGCGGCCCGAGCCCAGCCGCTGGCCACCGAGTTATTGCGCTCGGTCGATCGCTTCCTGGCCGCGGCGGCAAAATCGAGCGATCGCGAGCGCAAGCTGCGGGCGTCGCTACTGGCCATCGACGTCCTCCTCGAACCGGCCCAGCCCGAGACGACCCGCGTTGCCGCCTACCTGCGCGGGGCGGCTGCCGCGGCCGCGGCGGTCGATCCAGCCAGTTTGCCGGCCGCCGAGTTCCACTATCGGCGGTTGCAAATCGCCCAGAAAACCAAGGACGAGGGCGAAGCACAGGACGCTGCCGACTGGATCGTCGCGCATGCCTCGGGATCGCCCTACGAGCTGCCGGCCCTGGTCGTCGCCGCCCGCGCAGCCGATCGCGCCGCCCAACAGGCGACCGCGGCCGAGCGCCAGGAGAAGGTTGCCGCCGCGGCCGCCATCTACACGCGGCTGGTCGAACTGCTGGGGGATTCGCCCGAAAAGCTCGCCGGCACCAAGAACGCGCTCGCTGCCAGTTCGCGGCTCGCCCTGTATGATGAAGCACTGGGCAATTGGCAGCAGGCGGCGATCCGGCTCGGTCGTTTGGTCGCGGCCGTTCCCAGCGACAAGGGGTATCTGCGACGGGCGGGAGTCGCCTATTTTCAGGTTGCGGACTTTCCCGCGTCGCTCGAATGCTGGCGAAAGCTGCTGGGGGGAGTGCCCCCCGGCTCCGACGACTGGCTGGAAGCCAAGTATTACCAACTGGCCTGCTTGCTGCAGACGGATCGCCCGGCGGCCGACCAGGTGTGGAAGCAGTTCCAGCTTTTATATCCCGACGTCAAATCGGCGACCTGGCGCGACAAATTCGTCGCGCTGGGCAAAGAATTTACCAGGTAATGCCCCGCGAAACTCCCTCATCGCCGTCGCTGATCGAACCGGCATTGCTGATCGCCTTTCGCCAGCAAGCGGGGGGAATTCTCTCGCAAGAGCGGGGGCTGACCGGAGCCGGCAGGGCCAAGCTGGCCGAGATCGCCCGGCAATTGGGGATTGGCGAAGAGCAGCTCGAGGTGGCGATCCGCTCGCTAGGCGAATCCGAAGCGCCCCCCGCCCCAGAGAACCCTCGCATCGAAAAATTTCGCCGCCGCCTGCAAAAGGATCTGGCCGCCAGCGGCCGCGCCATCCTGGGGCCACGGATCGAAACTCAGATCGTGGCCGTCGCCGCCGAGAAATACGGATTGGACGAACCGGCCGCGCGGCAGGTCTTGGCGCGGGTGGCGAGCGAGCTCGGTTTACGGCAGATCTCGACCGATCAAGCCATCGACAGCCTCGCCGCCCAGATCGATCAGGCCGCGGGTGAAGCGACCTGGCTGGCCAAGGAGGCCTGGGACCGGCTGCGGATCGCCGGCGCCAAGTGGGGCGTGGAACTGGAAGTCATCGATGAACTGATCGACGAAAAGCTGGCCGCCAATCGGGCCTTGCGCGATCGGTGGCGGTTTCGCACCCGGGCGACGCTCGCACTTGCCGGCGGCGCGCTGGCGATCGTGGGCCTGTTGTTGGCGTTTCTCGTCTTGCGCGATCGCTCCGCGCAAATTGCCGCTTCGCCTGACACTCCCGCAGCCGGTGAGGCGGAAGCCGCACCCAAGCTGGCACAACCAGCCTTGCCGCCCGACTGGTGGGATGTCGATCTGTCGCTGGCCGTGGCCAATCTTCGCCGCTTCGACGATGCCAAGCCCGCCTACGAATTCTTAATTGCCGATAGCCCCAGCGATCGTACCATCGCCTATCGCAAGCTGGCCGATCTGGCCGACGCGGCGTCCTCCTCCGACGGACTGCGTACCGCCATCGCGGCCACGCTTGCCGGCTGCTATGCCTTGGAGCCCGACGACACGGCGGCGAGCGAATTGTTAGCCGCCGTGCTGGAACTGGTTCCCGCCGCCGCCGCCCCGCTGGCCAAGAGCAAAGCCGAGTATCAGACGGCCTATTGGGCGGGCGAAACGCTGGTCCGCATGGCGCATCGACCGGCGATTCCGGCAGCGCGGTACCAAAGCCTGGCCGGCGAGATCGAGCGGAACCTCAGCTTTTCGCTCAGCCAACCCGCCGTTCGCCGCGGCGACGACGAAGCGGCCCACGCCGCCATTACCCGGCGGCTGTTCGCGCAACTGGCCGCGGCGGCGCCCGTGCAGCCGGCCGAGGTTGCCGCCCGCTACAAGAATCTTGCGGGGCTGGCCGCGGACCTGTCCGACGAAGCATTCACTCGCCTGGAAGCGACCTTTTTGGCCGCGGCCTTGCCGACGGCAAAGGACCAGTGGCCCGCCTATCAAGCAGGCGTGGTGCGCGTGGTTTCGTCGCCCGATCCGCTGCAAGTGCTGAAAATGCTCGACGCTTACGAGCGAACCGTCGATCCCGCCATCAAGCAGCGACTGGCGGAACTGCTGGTCGCGCGATCCGGCGCGGCGGTTACTTCGTGGGATCCGGCCGCGGTCATTCCCGCGGTTCGCCTGGGTCTGGGGGTGGCCGAGTCGGCCGCGACGCGGGCCTACGATCGGTGGCGGATGCTCAAGCTGCAAGCCGATGCGGCGCTGGCCCGCCGCGCTCCGGCGACGGACGATCACGACGCGTGGCTCGCCCAGGTGGTCGAGCTGGCACACCTGACCACGCTCGCGATTGCGCTGGCGCAGGGAGACGCGGGCGAAGCGGTGTTCGACGCCGGCATTGGCAATCCGCCGCAGCTTGGCGGGCCGATGACGGACGATTCTCCGGGGGAACGCGATTCGGCGATGCCTCATCGAACGGGAGGGGCCTTGCTGCCGCGCGAACAGCGCGAAGTCAACCATTGGACCAACATGGTTGGCTCGTTCGAACGCCAGGAGCCGATCAAGCGGCAGTCGAACTTTCGCGGCCTGGGAATGTTCGCCGACAAGTTAACCGACCTGACGCCCCAGCAAGCGGTCCGCGTGGCCCGCTACGTACTGGCCGAAAAATCACCGGAAGAACACGACGTGGTGGTTCAGGGCCTGGCCGGCATGCGGCAGTGGAAGCGCTTGCGACTCGCCATCGCCGACGAGCTGCCCCAGTCGAAGCTGTCTCCCGAACAGTTCGCGGTGGTGATCCGCACGTTCCTTCCCGGCGTCGGCCCCGAAGACATGACGAATCCCGACACCCTGCGCCACGCGCTCGTGCAGGGAGTGCTGGCCGATTTGGAAGACTCTGCCGGTGGCGAAGGCGAGTCCGCTGAACTGGTGGCGCCGAGCGAGTCGTTCGACCAAGCGGCCGAATTGTTGACCGAAACTTATCGCGCGCGAGCTAAGCTGTTCGGCGCGCCGGCGACTGCGGCGGCGGAAGCCGATTCGCCCGCCGCGGCGCTGCACCTTTCGCTGCAACGGATTGCCGATGCTTTGCGCACCACGGCCGAGCCGGAAGACCTGACGCGCCTGGCGCGGTTGCCGCACGAGGCAATCGCTTGGGGCCATGTCGCGCGGGACGATCTGCACCGCGCGGTCGCGATCCAGCGAACGTACTGCGAGCTTTCGGCTCGGCGACTGGCCCGCCTGCGGCCGGGCCAGGCGCGCGCCGCCGCGGAAATCTGGGCCCAACGCGACGCCGCCAAGTTTGCCGCGACGACCGTGCTGGCGCAGCTTCGCGAGCAAGAAGCCGCCTCTCTCCAACTGGGGATGCTCCATGCCCCGCCGCTCTAGCCTGCCGATTGCATCGCTCGCCTTGCTGCTCGGACTATTGTGCCTCGACACCGCCCGGGCCGTCGTCGTGCTCAAAAAAGGGAGCCAACAGCCGCTCCTGGGCCACCTGCTGCGGCAGGATGAAAACCGGATCGTCATCCGCGAATCGCTGCCCGGCGGCGGCGCGGAAGAGCACGTCATCCTGCGCGGCGAGATCGCTGTGCTGCTGATCACCGTCGATCCCCAGCGGCTCGCCGCGCTCGATCCCAAGCAGCCGCAAATGTATCGGGAGTACGCGGAAGAACTGGCCGAAAAGGCCCGCGATCCGGAGGCTCGCGACGCGGCAGTTCGCCTGTATCACATGGCGGCCTGGCTGGGCGAGGGGAAGCTCCGGCACGGGGCGCTATTGGGACTAGCGGCGCTGGCCGGTTCGCCCGACCAGCAGCGGCAATGGCAAGCGGCCGCCTACCTGTACGATCCGGACCACGATCGCCGGGCGCTGGGTGCCGCGGGCAAGAAGCCGCTCGCCGCCGGGCCCGCGACGCAGGAAGGCCTGGCCGAACTGTTGGCCGCCGTGCGCGCGCTGCGGCAAGGGCGCGGCGACAATGCTCGCGAAATGATCCTGCGCGGTTCGTCGACCGAGGCGCTGGCGGCGATCTCGAAGATTGTCACCCGCGAGCAGTTGCTGGCCCTCGCCGCCGCCAGGTCGGTCAACGATGCCGGCCTGCTCCAACTGTTGACGGCGGAGATTGCCCTGGAGCGGGCCCTCAGCGACCAGCCGGCCGACAAAGCCGCAGCCGAGCGAGTCGCAGCCGAGCGAAACCAGCCGTCGTGGAGCGCGGCGATCCGAATGGGGGG
>JBBDYF010000275.1:0-46518 GCA_040901775.1 Pirellulaceae bacterium
GGGCGGCGGCGGGCGGCCGGCATCGATCCGAAAAAGCTCCCCGGGCAGGTAGCGGACGACGACGAGGCCCAGAAGCAAGGCGCCTGGAGCAAAAGCAACTCGATCGGAGGCTTTGTCGGCTCTGGCTACCTGCACGATGGCAACGCCCAAAAGGGAGAACTGTCGGCGACGTATCAGTTCGAGATCGAGGTGCCGGGCACCTACGACGTGCGAGTCGCTTATACGGCCAACCCGAACCGGGCGACGAACGTGCCGATCGTGATTCACCACGTCGGCGGCGAAACCAAAGCGATGCTCGACGAAAAAGCGGCCCCCAAGATCGACAAAATGTTCCACTCCCTCGGCCGACACAGGTTCGAGAGAGAGGCAACCGTCGTCATTTCCAACGCCGGCACCAACGGCTACGTGGTGATCGACGCGGTGCAACTATTGCCAGTGAAGTAACGACAACCACCAGCCTCGATGACCATCCAGCACAATCGCCGCGCCTGGGACGAAATGGTTGCCAAGGGGCAGCGCTTCACCCGTCCCGCGCGCGACGAAGACTTTGCCGAACCGCTCCGCCGCGTCGATCCGCTCGGCTGGTTGGGGGGCGACATCCGCGGCCAATCGTTATTGTGCTTGGCAGCCGGGGGCGGCAAACACGGGCCGCTGTACGCCGCGGCCGGAGCGCGGGTGACCGTCGTCGATCTCAGTCCCGCGATGCTCGAACTCGATCGCCAGGTGGCGGCCGAGCGCCGGCTAGAACTGCGAACCGTGGAAACGTCGATGGACGAGCTCGACATGTTCGCCGCAGGAAGCTTCGATATCGTCATTCATCCGGTCAGCACCTGCTACGTCGCTAGGATCGGCCCCGTCTATCAGCAAGTCGCCCGCGTGACGCGGCCCGGCGGCCTCTACATCAGCCAGCACAAATCGCCCACCAGCCTGCAAGCCGGTATTCTGCCGGCCAGCCGAGGGTACGAACTGATCGAGCCGTACTACCGCAGCGGAGCGCTGCCGACGGTGGTTGGCAGTCCGCACCGCGAGGAAGGAACGCTCGAGTATTTGCACCGCTGGGAAGAGCTGCTCGGCCTGATGTGCCGGGCGGGCTTCGCGATCGAAGACCTGGTGGAGCCGGTGCATGCCCAAGCCGACGCGCCGTTGGCTGCGTTCGCCCACCGCAGCCAGTACGTCGCCCCGTACGTCCGCCTCAAGGCGCGGCGGGTTGGAGAGTCGCAGGCAGCGGCTGCCAAACCGATTTGGACGCCATAAAGAAGACAAACCACTAATCTCACGAATCGGACGAATGATGTGGATTCAAATGATCCTCCGGCCTAATTCGTAAGATTCGTTGGATTCGTGGTCGTTTCTAGACGTCCCGCAAAATCTCTTCCGCCGCGTTCCGTCCGCAAGCGCCCAGCACGCCGCCGCCGGGGTGGCTGGCCGCTCCGCACAAATACAGGCCCTCGATCGGCGTGCGATGATCGGCCCAGCCGGCGACGGGTCGCATACTGAAAAGCTGCTGGGGCGTCATCGCCCCTTGCATGATGTTGCCGCCGGTTAGGCCAAACGTTCGCTCCAAATCGAGCGGCGAGAGAATCTGCCGGTGCAGAATCGCGCCCGGCACGTTCGGTGCGTAGCGCGCCAATAGTTCGATGCAGCGATCGGCAAAGTCTTCCTTGATGCCATCCCAGTGCATGCCGTCGGCCAGTTTGTACGGCGCGTATTGGACGAAAATATTCATCAGGTGTTTCCCCTCTGGCGCGACGCTCGGATCGACGCTGCTGGGGAGGGTAATTTCGAGCACCGGCTCGCGGCTCGGCCAGCCGTACTTGGCGTCGTCGAAAGCCCGCTCGATGTAGTCGAGCGTCGGGCTGATGTGGATCGTGCCCCGGTGCTGCGCCCCCAGGCCAGCGGTCGGCAGGCAGGTAAAGTTGGGGGGCTCGGCCAAGGCGAGATTGATCTTGGCCGAGGCCGAGGCATAGTCGATTTTCGCAACCCCCTGGCGAAACTCGGCGGGCAGTTCTTCCGGCGCGAGCAGCCGCTCGAACGTTTGATGGGCGTCGATGCTCGATGCGACCACCGTCGCTTCCAGCAGCGTGTCGTCTTCGAGGGCAACGCCGACGACCTTGCCTTGCTCGACGAGGATTCGCTTGACCGGCGCTTCGCGACGAAATTCTACGTGCAAGTCGGTGCAGGCCCGCTCCAGGGCGAGGGCCAATCCCCCCATCCCTCCCTGCACGTAGCCCCAGACGCCGCGCGCTCCCCCCGCTTCGCCCATCACATGATGCAGCAAGACATACGCCGTTCCCGGATGCGAAGGCGAGGCAAAGGCCCCAATCACGGCGTCGGTCGCCAGCGTGGTGCGGAGCACTTCCGCCTCGAACCAGCGCTCGAGAATCGGCCGGGCCGCGCCGACCAATAGCTCGATCGCGTCGGGCAGGTCGGCCTCCAGTTTGCTGATGGCCCGGTAGATTTCGACGAGCCGGCCCGTGTCGCGCAGCCGCTTGGTCACGCCGATCTTGCGCCACTGGGCGGGCAGCGGCAGCGGATCGGGCGCGGCCTTGGCCAAGATCGGCTCCAGGGCAGCCGCCACCCGTTCCAAGAGGCGGTTGTAGGCCGGATAACGCTCGGCGTCTGGCTGGCTGAACTTGGCGATCTCGCGGCAAGTGGCCCGCTCGTCCGGCCCCATCAAGAGCGAGCGGCCGTCCAACAGCGGCGTGAACGAGGAAGGATTGCGGGGCAATATGTTCAGGCCGTATTGGTTCAGGCGGAGCTGGCGAATGATTTCGGGCCGGAAGAGGCTAATTACATACGAGGCGACCGAAACCTTGTAGCCGGGCCATAGCTCTTCGGTAACCGAGCAGCCCCCTAGAACGTGCCGCCGTTCGAGCACGCAGACGGTCTTGCCCGCCTTGGCCAGGTAGGCGGCGGCGACCAGCCCGTTGTGTCCGCCACCGATGATGAGGCAGTCGTAGTGTTTTTTTGATCGCTGGGTCATAAAAAATAGGAACAACCACGAATCTTACGAATCGGACGAATGGGACAGGATGGCTGCCGTAGTTCGACTTAGGAGCGGACAAAATAACTTCGGCGACTTCACCTTAAGGATTTGAACAGAAGATAACGAAGGCAACCAAGAGGAAAGAAAGAGGAGGGGGATTGGGTCAGCGAATCCAGCCTTCGTTTCCTTTGTTACCTTCTGTTCATTTCCCCCGTTCTGTCGCACGCCGCAAAGGAGGACCGCACTGCGGCAATCTTTGCGTGCTTTGCGAACTTGGCGTCTTTGCGTTTCAATGGAGAGGCTGTCCGATCTCCAAGGAGGCCGAAACTCGCAACGTTCAAGCGAAAGTTTGCGCCGCTCACAAAGAGCTTCAACATTTGTAGCAGGGCGAATTGTAGTCGATCGCAGGCTGGACGTAAGGACGCCCGGCTGTCAGAACATGGACATGCCCCCGCCGCTTCGCACCACCGCGCCTCCCCACCACGAAGCGCCCGCCGACGCGCCCACCCTGGCGAGCGCCCGGCTCTGCGTGCTGACCGCGGCCGTGCTGTGGAGCACGAGCGGCTTCTTTGCCAAGTCCCCGTACTTCAAAGCGTGGCCGGGGCCGGTGCTGGCGTTTTGGCGGGCGGCGTTTGCCTGCGTGGTGCTGCTGCCGTTGGTCCGCCGGGCGCAGTGGTCGTGGAAGCTGGTGCCGATGGCCGCCCTGTTCGCCCTGATGAACTACGCCTACCTGACGGCGATGGCGACGGGCTCGGCCGCCAACGCCATCTGGCTGCAAAGCACGGCCCCGGTGTGGGTGTTGCTGGTGGGAGTGCTCGTGTTTCGCGAGCGGGCCACCTGGCGCGACCTGCTGCTGGTCTTGTTTTCGGCAGCCGGGGTGGGAGTGATCCTGACCTACGAATCGCAGGGAGAGTCGAGTCAGGCGGTACTGTGGGGACTGGCTTCGGGAGTGTTCTACGGCGGCGTGGTGCTCTCGCTGCGCCACTTGCGCAGCATGGACTCGACCTGGCTGGCGGCCGTGAATCATCTGGTAACGGCGGTGGCGCTGGCCCCTTTGGCGCTGGCCCCGCTGGTGAGCGGCGCTTCGCAGACTCCCTTTCCCAGCGGCATCCAGTGGCTGCTCTTGGCCGGCTTCGGCATGTTGCAGATGGGGGTGCCGTACGTGCTGTTCGCCCGCGGGCTGCGAACCATTCCGGGTCACGAAGCGACCAGCATCGGGCTGATGGAGCCGCTGCTGATGCCGATCTGGGTCTATCTGGCCTGGGGCGAGCCGGTGGCGTGGTGGACGCTGGCCGGGGGCGGATTGATCCTGGCCGGCCTGGCGCTGCGGTACCTGCCCGCAACGACGCGGGTGGAAGAACCGCGTGAAAATTCGTAGTGGACGTATTGACACAGCATCAGCGAACGTGTACAATTTCGTCCATGTAAAAGGCGCGGAGGCTGCGCGCCGGCCGTTTGGCAATTTGGTAGATCGTGGTTGGTTCCGACCGCCGGGCGGGACGTGCGGTGCGGAGTTGCTTCGGCAGTGCGCGACCCACGGTCGCGGCTATGAGCGCGACCCATGGTCGCGGCTATGAGCGCGACCCATGGTCGCGGCTATGCAGGTCGAGTTCCACGGGGCCCGTGGAACCCTACATGGGTCGCCAAATTCAGCTAGTTACGCTGATCGGTTCGATCAACAAAACGGGGAATCGCTTATCACTAATTGTGCCGTAAGTGCTGCAATTCCAACACGTTGCAAGTGATGAGCGAAACCAGGGCGGCCAAAAAAACGCGATTAGCGATTAGTAAAACTCGCCCACCTGCTTTTCGAGGCGCTCACCCGTATAACTGTCATGCGGCGCGGAGCGGGCGTAAAATAAGCCGATGCGGATTCCTAGCCGGGCCACGACGGGCGATGTCGGCTTCAACATGACGCCGATGATCGACGTGGTGTTTCAACTGATCATTTTTTTCCTGCTTTCCAGCCATCTGGCCAAGCAGGAAACGCAGCTTGCCCTGCCGTTGCCCCGCGCCGACAGCGGCCAAGCCAGCGCCGACAACGACCAGCCGCGGGTGACGGTCAACGTGCTGGCCGACGGGACGCTGCTGGTGGCCGGCCGCCCGGTTTCGACCGAAGAATTGGCGGCCTATTTGCGCGAGCGACAGGGGGCGCATGGCGGGGGATTGGAAGTGCGGATTCGAGCCGACCGAAGCGTCCCCTACCGGTTTGTCGAACCGATCATGCTCGCGTGTGCGCGGGCGGGGATCTGGAACGTGGCGTACTCGGTGTCGTCGCGCGAGGAGGAACGCTAATGCGCTGGCCATCGCCATTTCGCGACCGCCGCAAGAGCGTCGAGCTGCAACTCACGCCGATGATCGACTGCGTCTTCCTGCTGATGATCTATTTTATTTGGTCTGCGAGTTTCGCCGTGGCGGAGAAAATGCTGCCCAGCGAATTGACGGCAGCATCGAAAAGTGCCTCGGGCAATGCGAACGTTCCCCCGCCGCCGGCTGCCGATTTCGACGACATTGTGGTTCGCATCGAGTGGACGCCCGCCGGCCCGGCTTGGAAAGTGAACGACGTTCCGTCGGCATCGCTGGCGGAGCTGCGGGCGACATTGGCCACGATCGCCGACATCAAGCGAGACGCACCGATCATTCTGGATGCCGACCCCGACGTGCCGTTGGGGGACGTGATCGACGTATTCGATCTGTCGCGTGTCGTGGGGTTTGCGAAAGTGCAATTTGCCGCATCCGTGGGCGAGTAGGTTCAACGATGCTTCGTCAACACTTCATCTTAAAACCGGGTGCCACGTCCACGCCCAGCGTGGGCGTGCTCGCACTGCTGCTCAACATTGGGCTGGCGGCGCTTGCGCCGGCCCAATCGCTCGACGCGCAGTTCGTCACCGGCCTGCGCGCGCGGCAGTTGTTTGCATTGGCCGAGCGGCACTGCACCGACCAGTTGGCGCGGCACGATGTCAGCCAGAGGCAGCAGGCCGAGCTTGTCGTCGAACTGATCCGGACGCGGGCCGAGCGGGCGGTCCATGCGCCCCTTGCCGAACGCGACGCCCGCTGGTCCCAAGCCAGAAACACCGCGGCCGACTTTCTGCGGTCGCATCCGGAGCATCCGCGCCGCTTGCTGATTCGGTTGCAAGACGGCCTGACGCCGCTGGCTCACGGAGAGCAACTTCGCCTCGAACACGACGTTCGCCCGCCGGCCGCCGAGCAACGAGAAACCGCACTGGGCGTCTTGCGCGAAGCGACCGAGCTGCTGGCCGCCATCGACAAAGAACTGAAAAGCGAGATTCCGCTTCGTCGCCGGGCAACGGCCAAGCCGGGCGAACTTTCCGTGGACGAACTGGTGGCCATTCAGCAGCACGCCCAGCACCAACTGGCGCGGGCCTGCCGCAACCGAGCCTTGCTGTATGCCGCCGGCAGCGACGACCGCCTGGCGCTGCTGCTGAAAGCCGTTGAAACGCTCGAGCATACGACGACCCAGTTGACCCCCGACCAGCCGCTGGCCGAAATCGTCCAGTTGGAATTGGCCATGTGCCAACGATTGTTGGGGCGGTTCGACGCGGCTCGTCACCGGCTGGCAGCGCTCGATGGCGAAGCGCTCTCGCCCACCATCCGCCTGCAAGCGCGGGCCGAATCGATTCGCCTGGCGTTGGCGGCAAAAGAGTTATCCGCCGTCGAGCGGCTGCTTCAAGCCGAGCGAACGCTAGGGGGCCAAGCCTCGCCTGAGTTGGATCTGGCCCGGCTGGAAGGGATGCTGGCGCTCGCCCAAGCGGCAAGTGAAACTAGCGCTGCGACGCGCGTGAAACGGTATCACGATCAGGCGGCCGATCTGGTCCGTTTGCTGGAAACGGCGCATGGACCGTATTGGGGCCGGCGGGCCGATCAACTGCTCGTCGCCTCGGTTCCCGGCCTGGCCGGCGGAGCGAATCGCGACTTGCTGGCCCGCGCGGCGGATACGTTGTATTTGCAAGGCAGGTTCGACGAAGCCCTGACGGCCTACGATCGGGCGGCGGGACAGGCCCGCGCCGCTGGCGACGTCAACGTGTCGTTCGACCTGGCGTACAGAGCGGCGCTGGTCGAACAACAACGGCAGCGCCATGCCGAGGCCGCCCGCCGCTTTCGCGCGTTGGCGACCGAACTGGCGACGCACCCTCAAGCACCCGCGGCGCACTTGCTGGCTGCGTGGCATGCGGCACAAGTGGCCGAGGAAGATGCCGCGGCGACGGAGCAATATGCCGCCATTCTGACCGAGCATTTGGCGAACTGGCCCAGTGGCGAGAGCGTGGCCCAGGTTCGGCTCTGGGTTGGCAGGCTGGCCGAAACCCGCCACGATTGGCAAGGCGCGTCCGACGCTTACGCCGAGGTTCCCCGCGACTCGCTCCAGGCCAGTGCGGCGCTCGCCGCGCTGTGTGCCGTATGGCGCAAGCGAGTGGCCCAGCCGGGCGAGAACGATTCGGCCGCGAACCTGGCCGGCAAGGCGATCCAGCAACTTGAGCAGGCGATTCGCGATCCCGCAGGCAAACTTCCTGCTGAATGGACCCACGGAGATCTCGCCGCGGCGCTGACCGCGGCCCAGTTCCGGCTCGAATATCAGATTGGCAAACCGGCCGAGGCCGAAGCGCTGCTGCAAGCGGCGCTCGCTGGTTCGCCGGACGCTGCCCCAGCATGGACGAGTGAGGCCCAGGCCCAGTTGGTCGTCGCCCTGGCGACCCAGCCCGACAAAACCGACGAGGCCGAGGCCCTGTTGCAGAACGGGGTGGCCGCAGCGCCCGAGCAATTGCTGGCGGTGCTCGCACGACTGTCGCAAGCGGCCGAGCGAAGTTCGGCCGCGACCCGCGGGCAAGTCGCCCAGGTACAGCTTGCCGCGGTGGATCGATTGACGCCCCTGCGCGGGCAGTTGTCGGCTGAGGATGTGCAGCGGCTCGACCAACTGCGGGCCGACGCGCTGGCGGGGGCGGGTCGCCGTCGCGAGGCGCTCGCCGAGTATGTTGCCCTCACCCGCGCGCATCCCCAGGCCGGCGCGATTCAAGAAGGTTACGCCGCGCTGTTGCTGGCCGGCGAGGATGCGGCGTCGAAACGCCAGGCGCTCGCTCAGTGGCGGCTGGTGGCCAGCCGGGCTCGGCCGCGGAGCGAGCGGTGGCATCTCGCAAAGTATTCGGTGGCACTTGCCCAGTGGCAGTTGGGCGAGCCAGCCGAAGCGGCCACGCTGCTGCGATACCTGCTCGAGACACCGCCACGAATTAGCGATCCGGCGTGGCAAGACAAGTTTGTTGCACTCTTAAAGCAGTGCAGCCCGTGAGTGTAAAGCAGTGCAGCCCGTGAGTGGACTTGCCGCTCAGCCGCCGATTCCCAGTGTCAGTTTCACGAAGGGCCACAGTTCGCTGACCGCCCACTGCGGAATCGCGTACAGCGAAACGGCGCTGATCGAGAGGAAGGCGATCCACAGCAGCAGATCCGAAACGCGCGAGGGGGCGAGCCGCGGATCGGTTCGATAATAGCGCAGGTACAGTGCCGCGCCCGAAATGACCGGCAGCGTCGCCGCCTGAAAGAAGCCGCCAATAATCACCATCAACTTCGGATCGCGGACGAAGAAATACAGCACCAGGGCGAGCGTGGGGAAGAAGATGCAAAAGCCGCGGATCGAGCGCATCCGCGTCCGCTGCTGGCGGACGTCGATCATCCGATTGAGGCCGAGAAAATCGGTCGCCAGGCGGCTATGGCCGGCCGAGGCGACGTACAGCGTCTTGAAAAGCACGGCCCACACGCCGATCAGAAAAAACAGCTTGGTCCACGAGCCAAACGCCGGCACGTACATTTGCGAGAGGGTGGCGATCATTTCGGACTTGGCCGGGTGCAAACCCTGGCGGTGCAGCACGGCGGCCCCCAAGATATAGAACGAGACCGTCGCCACGGTAAACACGATCATGCTCACCCAGGCGTCGAGCACCATCACCCGCATCCAGCCGCGGGCCCGCTCGGCCCAGGCCGGATCGGGCGAGCGCGGCCCGGCAAAGCGGGCGTAGCCTTTCTCCAAGCACCAGTACGGATAAGAATAGAGCTCGCTCGCTCCGACGCCCGTAATGCCGAACGCCCCAAAGGCCGCCGAGATGGCGACCGCCGGCAGGGCCATCACTTGCAGGGAAAATCCGGTGCGCAGGTCGTCCATCCCCACCGAGTATCCGGTGCCGGGCAGCATTCCCACGCAGATCACCGTGACCAGGGTCACGCCGGCGACCATCACCGTGGTGATCCGCTCGAGCCGCTTGTAGCCGCCGCTCAACAGCAGCAGCACCGCGGAGAGCGCGGTCAGAACCGCCCACGGATGTTCGGGCCGAGCACGCACGCCGGCGGCAAGTTGCGGCCAGATGCCGGCCAGCGAATCGGCGATAGCCGGCGACACGCGCGGAAACGCCAGGTGCAGCGCCTGGCCCACTCCGCCCACCATCGCCCCCAGTTGGAAGATGGTCGCCAGCAGCATGATGAACCACCACCAGACTAGCCAGTGGGCCCGCAGCCGCGGTCCGGGCAGCGAGTCGAGCGCGGTGAGCGTGGGCTGGCCCGACGAGATGGCATAGCGGCCCAGCTCGATTTGTACGAAGACCTTGATGACGCAGCTAAACAGAATCAGCCATAGGAAGATGAAACCGTAGTCCGCCCCCAGCGCCGTCGTCAGGATCAGCTCGCCCGACCCGATGATGCTGCCGGCCAGCACGATCCCCGGGCCGATCTTGGCCAAGGCCCGCAACAGGCTGGTCGGCGGCTCTTGAATGGCCTCGTCGGTCACGACGTAGGGATCGTGGTTCTCGGTCTGCGACATTCTCACCCCTTCGAAAACTTCCTTCGCTGGATCTCGCCGTTCCAGAAGAGCGTAGCCGACGGGGCGGCCAGCGTCTATTCTTTCGGGCCGGCAAATTGCCGCGACTGCAAAACCCAGATTGCTGAAGCACGAGGTGCAGATGTCGTCGCTCACTCCCGAACCACTTTCGATTCGCTCGGCCCGCTTGGACGACGTGCCCGGCATCGTCGAGTTCAACATCCGCCTGGCCTGGGAAAACGAGCACCGCCGACTCGCGGAGGAAACGATCGCCGCGGGCGTTCGGCGGGCCTTGTCGCAGCCCGACCTGTGCCGCTATTTCGTCGCCGAGCAAGAGGGGCGGCTCGTGGGCCAGGCGATGGTGACCTTCGAGCTGACCGACTGGCGCGACGGGGTGCTGTGGTGGTTGCAAAGCGTGTACGTGGCCGAGGCGCACCGCTCGCAAGGAGTTTTTCGGGCGCTGTTTGGGCACATCCGCAAGCTGGCCGAAGCCGAGCCCGAGGTGCGTGGGCTGCGGCTCTATGTCGAGCGCGAGAACGAGCGCGCCCAGCGGGTGTACGAGCAATTGGGCCTGCGGCCGAGTGGCCATCTCGTTTACGAGCGCGACTGGTCGGAGGCGAGCGGGGCTGGCCGCGAAGCCCAGAAACCACAAGCATGAAATCGCCGAGGAAAATATTTGACGCGGCGGGGCGGCAGGCGTAGCATGGCGATTGCACCTGGGAGCGACTCCGCGCCACGTCGGTTTTTGTCCTTCGCTTGATGCTCTCGAGCGGCGGGCTGTTCCTGTTTTCGCGTCACACCGGCTCCAGCGGCGAATCAGCTCGCCCTCGATCCGATGGGGCGTCCACGACGAATCCCGTCAGCCGCGCTTTTCTTCAGGCTCGGACGGGTAGGAGGTGGTTATGTCGGTTGCAACACTGACGGGTACCGTCACCGTCAACGCTGCATTCTTGCAGGAAATCAAAGAGGTCAACCAGGAGCTGTGGACGCTGCTGTCGGACCTGCGACACCGCTGCCAGCGCCCCTTGGCACCCGGCCATTCGCGGCTGCTGATCGACAAGTTGTGCCAGTTGCGCGACCAGTTGGCGCTGCACTTTGCCCTGGAAGAGGCCTACGGCTATTTCGACGATCCGCTCGACGTCGCCCCCCGGCTGTGTGGCCAGGCCGAGCACTTGCGAGCCGAACATAAGGGGCTCTATCTCGACTTTTGCCAACTCGTCGATCGGGCCGAGCGGATGTTCTACGACGAGCAGCAGGCTGCCTTGGCCCTGTGGGTCGGTCCCGAGTTTCTCGATTTTGACCAGCGGCTGCGGAGCCACGAATCGCGCGAGAACGAGTTGATCTTCGAAGC
The DNA here is from genome assembly GCA_040901775.1 of Pirellulaceae bacterium. Classification (GTDB taxonomy): domain Bacteria; phylum Planctomycetota; class Planctomycetia; order Pirellulales; family Pirellulaceae; genus CAYLLN01. Next base: position 11,152 of record JBBDYF010000275.1, read on the forward strand.
CTATGCCGACGATATCGGCGGCGGGGACTAAGGCTGAACTGCCGGGCGAGAAAGGTTAGTGCTTTGTCACGACTAATAATTAGGGTGCCACGCCCACGGCACTCTTTTCAATTGACTTGCATTTCACCCTGAAGCCGTGGGCGTGCGAGCCGCACAAGGACACGCCCAGCAAGCGTGGGACGTGGCACCCAACCCTAAAATCCAGCTGTGACAAAGCACTAGATCCCATACAGCGGCTCGAGCTTGCCGCGCAGGTGCCGCGTGAGCGGTGCGTGCGACAAAGGTTGCCCGGTCACTAACTGAACCAAATCGGCCGCGGGATAGCATTGCCCGCGGTGGTGGATCTCGCGGACCAGCCAGTTTTTCAGCGGTGCGAACTCGCCCCGGGCGAACTGCTCGTCGAGGCCTCCCAAATCGCGATCGGCCTGCTCGAAGAACTGGGCCGCGTACAAGTTGCCCAGCGAGTACGTCGGAAAGTAACCAATGAGCGCGGCCGACCAGTGGATGTCTTGCAGGCAGCCTTCCGCGTCGTTAGCCGGCTGAATGCCAAGGTATTGGCGGTACTTTTCGCCCCAAGCGGCGGGCAACTCGCTCACAGGCAAATCGCCGGTAATCAAGGCTTGCTCGAGCTCGAAGCGGATGATGATGTGCAGGTTGTAGGTCGCCTCGTCCGCTTCCACCCGAATCAGCGACGGCTGGACCTGGTTGATCGCCCAGTACCAACTGTCGGGCGAGACACCCTGAATCGCCTCGGGAAACGAAGCCGCCAACTGCGGAAAGAAATGTTGCCAGAAGGCCCGGCTGCGGCCGACCAGGTTTTCCCACATTCGCGATTGCGACTCGTGAATGCCTAGCGACAGGCAGGTTCCCGGCGGCAGGCCGAACTGGTCGGGCCGCAGCCCTTGGTCGTAGATGCCGTGCCCTGCTTCGTGCAGGATGCCGAAAAAAGCGGAGGGAAAGAATCGCTCGTCGTAGCGGGTGGTGATTCGGCAGTCGTGCGGGCCCATGCCGCTGCAAAACGGGTGGTGGGTCACGTCGAGCCGGCCGCGCTGGAAGTCGAAGCCGATTGCCGCCGCGGCCGCTTTTCCAAATGCTTCTTGGGCGTCGCGCGGATACCTGCGCGAGAGTAACTCCACCGGCGGCTTGCGGCCCGAGTGGCCGATCGCTTGCACCAGCGGCGCCAGTTCGTCGCGCAGCGCGGCCAGCACCTGGGCGACGTCGGCCGTTTTCGCACCTGGTTCAAAGTCGTCGAGCAGCGCATCGTAGGGATGATCCGCATAGCCCAGGCATTCGGCCTGCTGACGTTTCAGCTCTAACAGCTTTTTCACATGGGGAGCAAAGCTGGCAAAGTCGTTCGCCGCGCGCGCCTTGACCCAGGCTTGTTGCCCCAGCACCGAGGCCCGCGTCAGCTCTTCGACCAGCGATTGCGGCAGCTTCACTCGCTTTTCATAGTCGCGGCGAAGCTGGCGGATCGTCGCGCCGGCGTCGCCATGCGGATCGGCGGCGAGCGGGCTGTCGGCCAGTGCCGATAGCAATTCACCCAGTCGCGGATCGGTCCGGCGGCGATGCACGAGGCCCGAGACGAACGTCATCTGCTCGGCTCGATACTCGCCGGCCGCCAGAGGCATATAGGTCCGTTCGTCCCAGCCGAGAACCGCCTCGACCGATTCGAGCAACGCGACTTGGCGGGCAACAGTGCAAAGTTCGTCGAACGCAGGCATAAACGCGCACCCAGGAAGAAAGGACCAGAGGACAAAGAACCGCCGGACCAATCAGAAAGGGGCGCAGGCGCTGCTGTCAACCGCCCCTGCATTGCCGCGGTTCGGCAGGAGCCTCGCCCTCCCGCTGCTGACAAACAGGAAGGCTAAAACCCGCCTCCCAGGTTCTTCTCGATCTGTTCGCTGCGGCGGTCGGTGAAGAAGCCGCTCGGCTCCGCCTCGGGATTGCGTCCGCGGGCACCGTCTCCCAGCTTGTCGCTCCACTCGGGAAAGCCATTCCCTTTCAACGATTCGAACCAGGCGCAGCCCGGCATCGCGCCGAGAACCAGCAACATTACGGCAACGAACGGCAAGCGAAGAGAGCGCGGCATAAGCAACTCGCGACAGGCGCGGGAGAAGACAATCGGGGGCGGGACTATCGCAGAACGACCGCCCCTTGTCGAGACGACTGGAGTGGCCAGATGTTCTCTTTCTTGGTGCTAGCATTTCAGCATTGAAGCTTTCCCCGACAGGAACCGAAAGCTAGAATAAGCCTCGCATCGACAGCAATTGATGCTCCCGCCTGATCTGCTCCTTCCCACCAGGCACCCTGCCATGCACGAAGCTCAACCGACGACGCCCTGGGGCTGCCGTGAATTCCGCTCGCTTCAGCAATCCAGCCGGCGGCAAATCCTGCAAGCTGGCGCTGCGGGAATGCTGGGGCTGACGCTCCCTGGCTTACTGCAAAGCCAATCGCGAGCTTCCGACGCCCCGCCGCGGCCCGCCGGCTTTGGCAAGGCGAAGCGGTGCATCTTCTTGTTTATGTGGGGCGGACCGAGCCAGCTCGATACGTTCGACCTCAAGCCCGACGCGCCCGACACGGTGCGCGGACCGTTCAAGCCGGTGGCGACGAAAACGCCCGGCTTGTCGATCTGCGAGCACTTCAAGCAGTTGGCCACCGTGACCGACAAGCTGGCGGTGATTCGCTCGCTGGGGCACGACGACCCGGCGCATCTATCGAGCGGTCACGCGGTGGTCACCGGTCACCTGGCACCGGTAGTGCGGAGCGACGCCACGCCTCCCAGTCCCAGGGACACGCCGCACATGGGCTCGGTGCTCGCCAAGCTCCGCCCCGCGGCGACCGCCATTCCGCCCTTTGTCACCATGCCCTGGATCGCCTATCACCCCGCCGCGCCCGGCGGGCAGGCGCCCGGTCAGCATGGAGGCTGGTTGGGCCCGGCCTACGATCCGCTGTTGGTGACCGGCGACCCGAACGACGCCAACTGGAAAGTCCCGGCGCTCAACTTGCAGCCGGGCATTACGCCCGAGTTGCTCGCCAGCCGGCACGGGTTGCTGGCCGAGCTCGATAGCCAGCGGGCGGCGCTCGATGCGTTTGCCGCGACGGCCGCCATGACCGGTCACCAGGCGCGGGCCTTGTCGCTGCTCAGCTCGCCGGAGGTTCGCGCGGCGTTCGATCTCTCGCAAGAGCCGGCGGCGGTGCGCGATCGTTATGGCCGCAACATTCATGGTCAGTGCGTGCTGCTGGCGCGGCGGTTGATCGAGCATGGCGTGTCGCTGGTCAACGTCAATTGGCACAACGACGGCAAGGCCTTTTGGGATACGCACGGAGATAATTTCAACCGGCACCAGAACGACCTGATTCCGCCCGCCGACCAGGCGCTCACGGCCCTGTTGACCGATCTGTCCGAGCGCGGCCTGCTGGACGACACGATCGTCGCCTGGGTGGGCGAGTTCGGCCGCCGCCCGGAGATCAGCAACGGGACGGGCCGCGAGCATTGGCCCTATTGCTATAGCGGCCTGCTGGCGGGGGGTGGGATTGCCGGCGGAGCGGTGTATGGCGCCAGCGACAAGCTCGCCGCGTATCCGTCGTCGAACCCGGTCAGCCCGCAGCAATATGCCGCGACCATCTTGCACGCCTTGGGCATTCCGCCCGACCAGGTGCTGCCCGATCCCGCCGGCCGGCCGCACTCGATCTACGCCGGCCAGCCGATCGAGGCGCTGTTCACGTAAGAACGCAACGCTAGCCCGACTTCGACGGCTTGCCCGAAGCGCCCTTCGACTTGGTCCGCTTGTTGTCGGTGCGAAACGCGCGCTTCGTCTGGCCGACGATTCCCGCCGTCCGGCTGCCGACGCGGGCATGCTCGCCCTTGCCTTCAAAGTTGCCGAGCCGCCGCTCGGTGTCCTGCTCGTGTCCCGGCAAGCCTGAGCGTTCGGCCTTCACATCGGCCTGGGGCACGACATTGAGCGTCCGCCTTTTGACCGAAGACTTGACCGTGGAATTAGTCGGTTTTTTCTTGTTCGCCATGGAATTGGCTCCTTTGTCGAAGGCGTGGTGGGCAATCGCGCTGCGAGTGTTCGAGCGGGCTGCATACCGCAAGAGGAGCAATTCTGATGCCGCCGGCGCGATCCAGGCCGGCAACTAACCGCAGACCGACCAGATCCACAAGCCGACCAGCGCTACCGACGCGCCGAGCCAGGCATTGTGTTCGTGATTTTTGCGCCACTGGGCCAGCGACCAGCCGTCGGCGGTGGGCAGCTTCAGCCGAGGTACGAAGCGCGGCACGCGGGCCGCATACGCCGGCCACTCGTCGGGGAAGAACCTGGCGAGCACCTGCTCTTCGTCCCGCACGGCAAGCCAATACAGAACGACCGTGGGACCGACGACAAACGCCAGCATCAGCGGATCGGCCAGCAGCGTGCAGAAGCCGGCCATCATCAAGAACGTGCCGACGTACAGCGGATTGCGAACCATCGCATAAGGTCCGATCGTAACCAACTCTTTGACTTTGCGGAGCGTCCCGGCCGCCCAACTGCGGACCAGCAAGCCAGACAGCAACAAAGCCAATCCGGTGGCCACCAGCGGGTCGGCCACGTTCAGCACGTTGCGCGGGCGAGTGCGCATTACGAACAGATCGACCAACACCAACAGCGTGAACAGCACCATGCTGATGGCAACCCGGCGCTCGATCAGCAGGACGTGAATGCGGTTCGCCAGAGTCGGAGCAGCGGTCGAGTCCTCGGGCAGCCGGGCAGCAATATGCGTGGCCATGAGTCGGTGTGGCAAAGGTAGGCGGGGCCGATTGGGCAAAGACGAGCCGATCCTATATCGGCGATTTGCCTTGCTGGCAATGACAACTTCATCCTCCAAACGATTTCGCTGCTGGCGCTGCTAGCAGAGTGGCTCGAGCAAGCGGTCAAGATTTCGGAACACTAAAAACGAAATGATTCTCTGCGTTTACTAAGAAAAAAGACTCGGCTCTTCCTTCGGCGGCCAAAAGACACCAAGGACCAGCCAGACGTTATATGGGAAGTGAGTGCCCATGAAGAACCGCGTGTTTTTCTTGGGACCACAGAGCTCCGTAAGGAACTTGCTGCGGACGCTCTCCGCCGCGGCCTCGTCCGAACCGAGTCGCGCGCTCTCCTTTAGAAACAATGCGCCCAATTCCCAATCCTCACACATCGCCGTGTGTGGCTTGTCGCTGTCCTCGCACTGAAAAACGTAATGAAAACTGTACGGCAGCTTTCGGAGTGGTTTCTGAGACGGACCGAATAATGTTTGCTGCTGAAATAACCGCTTCCACTCCGGCTTCCAGTCCGGTTCTTCAGCTTCACGAATCTCCATGTCGAGCACTTGGGCGGGCCTGACAATGCCAAGCGAGGTTTTATCGCGCTCGTACCCTGCCTTCCACTGGTTCAACGTGCTGTGCGGCATTGAATCGATAATTCGACGCCGTTCCTGCCATTCATGTTTCGTCGAGAGCGGCTCACCAATAAGCTGGATTGAGTCCAATTCGGGTCGGCGGCTCTCCTTGCGCCTGTCATTCCCAGCCCCGGTTGCTGAAAGCTCAACCTCGATCCATTGGTACTTCTTAAACCGCTGATGGGTTGGGCGGTAACGGTAATCGACCGGGTAGAGCCGAACCCACTCTAGCGATTCGGTGACGCCTGCAGTGCAAACGAGTTCCTGATAACCCCGAGACGGATGCGGGTAGGTCATCACTGTGATGAGCACCTTCGTTTTCTCGCTCATGGCCGAGGCTCCAAGTGAACGACCGGAAGTCCTGTCCTTTCGGCCACCTCAGACGCCAACCGACTTCGGTGACAGAAGCAGGGATCAGCCTCCATGCAAACAAGAACACTGGGACTCTCGACGATCAGACGAGCGACTCGTTCTACCGCCACGTTTTCGGACGTCAATGTGTTCCTCTCGTAACTTTCGAACAGCATCGAGTAGTCAGCCGGCGATTCAAGTGACTGCCGTTGATCCGATGCTATCCCAAGCTCCGGCACATGCTCGTAGCAAATGCCAATCAAGCCGCATAGCCTATTTAGAGTACTTTTGTGAAAGCCGTATCGCCGAGCCACAGGATTTCTCCGCACATCCACGAGTCGCGAGATGCCGCTTTGGACGAGCAAATTCAAGAAGCCGTCCACTTGCAGTCCCTCGTAGCCCGCCGTGTACACCATCGGTTCAGCGGATGGCCGTGGAGCCAATCGCTCGCGTTTACTGTTCACAGTGAACGCAGGATAGCTCCGGTACACATAGTTCATGAGCTCGTTGATTGGCTTCAACGAAAGGCGACGCACAACGCGATCAATATCTCGACTAACCGCGGCGGGTAAAGTATCGCGATTGCATGGAGTTCTTCCCAATTTCCATGCGTTGTCGCTTTCATTGATGTAGCCCTCTGCGATCAATGTCTCGACCTCTCGGACCAATGCGAAGGAATAGGGACCGTAGTGGTACGGAACGAAGTCGTAGAAGGACGGACCTCCGTTGGTCCCGGTCTCCTGCCTAAGTACGAACGCCCATTTGGTGAGTTCAAGCCTGGAGACCGGACGGCGAGCCCGATGGAGCATCTCCATCAGGACTTTCTGTCTATTCAACATGGAGTGAGGCTTCCTGCCGTGCCGGAGCCGCCATGTGCTCCGGGAAATTGTAAATGGAAAAACAATATTGAGAGCATCTTACGTCAGCCCAAAGGCCTTTTGCATTTGCTCGCGAACCGTCGTTAGCCGCTCCAAGTCGCCGCCGCCGACCTCGGCCGTGGTCCAGCCGGTGAAGCCGATTTCGTCGAGTCCCTTTTGCACTTCGCCCCACGGCAGGTCGTCGTCGGCAGAGGTGATATCGACGAACTTGTTCTGCTTCCGGCTGAAGCCCTTCACGTCGAGCTTCACCGCCCGGCGGCCGAACGCCTTCAGCCAGTCGCGCGGCTGGCCGTACTTCCAGTGGTTGCCGATGTCGTAATACATGCCGACCCAAGGGCTATTGAAGCTATCGACAAACTGGATGAACCGCTCGGGCGACTGATCGGGAGGGGCGTCGTGATCGTAGTGCATCTTGTTCCAAACATTCTCGAACAAGATCGGCTGCCCCAGCGAAGCCGCTAGCGGAATCAGTTTTTTAATCTCTTGCCGGGCGCGCTCGTCAATCTCGTCGGCCGGGCCGTCGTCGCCGCGCCCCACCACGATCAACACACCGTTGCCCCCCGCCGCGTGCGAAACGCGAATGCAATGCTCGATGTTCGCCACCCCTTTGGCCCGCTCCTCGGCATTGGCACTGGTGAGCCGCTGGTTCCAGTGGGCGTGGTTAATCGCGTTGTGAACGAAGACGCCCGATTGCTGCACCGCCGCGCGAGCCTCGGCGGCTGTGAACGAGCCCGCCTCGTCGAAATCGACCCCGTCGAACCCCGCCTCGGCCGCCAGCTTCAGCCGCTCGACCAGCGACAGCTTCTTCCCTTCGACCTCTTTGGCGATCATCCCCAGCTTGCACGACAGCAGGATTCGCTTGCCCTCCGGCGGGGCAATGATCCCCCGCACTGGCTCGCTTGTCGGCTCCTGGCTGTAGGCTAACTGAGCAGCGACCGCCGCTCCCAGGGCAGCGGCACCGGCAGCCAGAAAAGAACGTCGGCCGGTGGAAATTGGACGATCGGTAATTGTGTCCTTAGCGACGCTTCGCAGAAGCGTGTCCTGAAATGTGGTCTGGTGCTTCATCGTTCGAACTCCGCGGGGCTGGTTTTGCTAATCGCTGGTCGGTTTTTTTCGCCGAGCCGTTTCGCTTATAGTATTGCAAGTCTTGTCGGCAAAAGCACTTGGGGTTTCGCTAATCGACTTCGGCCGGGGTTTTGTTAATCAGGGTGATTAGCCTAATTCGCCTCTACGAGCGACTCAGGGACCAGCCAGGCTCCCCGCCGACGGCCCTTCGGCCAGCCCTAAATATATCGTTTGTACACAAGTGTGTCAATGCCCACTTTGGAGGGTCCCCGTCATGCCGTAGCGGGCCAGGGTGGTGGGAGCCAGCGAGAACCAGACAAAGCGGCGCGGAGGGTGGAGAGAAGTCTGGCAAAATCGAGTGCAAGTGATTTTGAAGGTGTGGCCAAATCCGAACCGCTAAACGATCAGCCGCTCAGCGGGTAGAATTTAAGCGCGATCGAGAGCGATCGTTCCGCGCTCGAGTCAACCACCCCGTTACCCGCTTTATCATGTCCACAGGCCGTTCTCCTGCCGCTCCGCCCGTGCCGATCAGTCTCGAACCGACCGCCGGCTGGCACTGCACGCATTTTTATTACCGGTTCGATCGCGGCGTGCTGGCGCAGCTCAGCCACGACCAATTGGGCGCGGGTCGCGAGCAGATCGCCGCGATCCTCGATCCAGCCGGGGCCGAGGCTCCGGCGAGATTGCAGACGAGCGTCGTCAGCGGCCACAAGGCCGATTTCGGCCTGATGGCGATGGACCCGCATCCGCTGAAGATCGAAGCGGTGAACCAGCGGCTGCTGGCCAGTCCGCTCGGCCCGGCGCTGGTGCCGGCGTACTCGTTCGTCTCGGTGACCGAAATTTCCGAGTATGTGCCGACTGTCGAACAATACGGCCAGAAGCTGGTGGCCGAAGGGGATGCCGAGGGAAGCCCCACCCATGCCGCCAAGCTGAAGGCGTATGACGATCGGTTGCCGATGATGAACCGCCAGCGGCTGACGCCCGATTTTCCGCCCTACCCGGCGACTTGCTTCTATCCGATGAACAAAAAGCGGAAGGTGGTGGAGAACTGGTTTTTGCTGTCGCCCGCCGAGCGAAACAAAATGATGGCCGAACATGCTAAAAGCGGCATGACCTTCGCCGGCAAGGTGCAGCAACTGATTACCGTGGGCCTGGGCCTGGACGACTGGGAATGGGGCGTCACGCTGTGGGCCAAGAACCCGGAGTATCTCAAAGAGATCGTGTACCGGATGCGATTCGACGAGGCGAGCGCCCGCTACGCCGAGTTCGGCCCGTTCTACGCCAGCTACGTCACCTCGCCCGCCGAGATGCTGGAACATTGCCGAGTGGGTAGGTTGAGCATGTCCTAAGTGCGACTTTCGTGGAGCCTCATACGGTGACTGCCGTTCCGAAAGAAGCTGCTGCTGCCCATGACGCAATCCAGCAATGGTTGGGCCACCTGAACGAGCTGATTGGCGAGTTTGACGGCTGGGCCAAGGAGCTGGGCTGGTCCACGCGGCGAATCGAAAAGTCGATGAAGGACGCGGATGCCGGATCCTATCAAGCGTCGGCGCTGATGCTCCAACGCGATACCACCCGAGTGCTCTTGGAGCCGATTGCCCGTTCGGCGCCTGGCGCAGAGGGGGTTGTCGATCTGTATTTGATGCCGGCTTACGACGACATCGCGAGTCTCTATCTGACACCCGCAGGCTGGCAACTGCATTACCTGTTTCCTGAGTCGCCGATGGTAGCCACAATCCGCGATGCCAGCTCGAAAACTTTATCCAAAGAGGTGCTGGCAGAAGTGCTCAACCAAATGAGCAGCCATGTCGCCTAAACTCTACCGCTGGCTGCGGGCGATCAAGGAGGTAGAGCGAGAGTATGGAGCGACTCAACTGGCCACTCAACGCCTGCTTTACGACTCTCATCGCGATCCTACGATTTTGCATGGTGAGTTGGCGGTGCGTGATGTTGGCCACGCTGCCGAGCGGCTCGAAGGAACCTACTTGATCCGATTGTTCGCAAAGTTTGAGGGCGGGCTGCGACTGTTTTGGTCGGTGAGTCTAGAAACCTATCCCCCGATGCGCGACTTGCTCGACGGCGTCACAGCGATGCGACGCATCCCTCACGAATACCTGAAGCAGGCGTATCGCGTTCGCGAATATCGGAATTCGCTCGTGCATGAGCCCACGGGCGACGCAGGTTCGATATCGATTGCCGAGGCCCGCGGCCATTTGTGTAGATATTTCGCATTCCTACCGCCAAACTGGTAATCAACTGCACGACTCTAAAGCAATTTAGCCCTGCCTTGGTATGTCCAATCCCCTCCTCAAACCGAACGATCCGCGGTTCTCGCGTCCGCCGCTGACCGACGGCGAGGGGAAAAATCGCTTCGGCGATCCGGGCCAGGAAACGGCGCCGACCGACGCTCCGACGCAACCGAGCGGCGATCATTACTCGGCGACCGTCGTCGCCAGCGAGCAGCCCTATCAGCCGAGGTACGAGACCACCGCCCCCTCGCGCGGCGTGTTGCTGCTGGTCTTGGCCGTCGTTGGCATCGGCGGGGCTGGCCTGGGCATGACGTCGCTTTCGGGGCTGGCGGCCGCCGGCTGGATATTTCCGCTATGCGCCACGGTGGTGTCGATGTCGGCCTGGCTACTGGCACGCAGCGATTTGCGAGCGATGCGGCACGGCGGACGGGACGAAGCGGGCCGCCCGCTGACCCTGGTTGCCATGTGGCTGGGAATCGCCGGGCTGGCGGCGTGCGTGGGGTCGGTGGGGGCCATGATCTGGCTGGGCCTGAGCCTCTTGCCGGGTTTGATGTCATGACCGCGCTGATAAAATCTCCCGACGATCCGGCGCTCGCCGACTTGTGCCGCAACCTGGCGGAGCTTGCGCCGCAGCTCGACGCGCCGGATGCCTGGCCCGCCAGGCAGCTCGACCTGTGCGCTTCGGCGGGCGTGTTCCAGTGGTTTCTTGGCCAGCAATGGGGCGGTCAGGGGTGGAGCGAGATAGACCTGCTGCGCGGCTATCTGCGGCTGGCGGCGGCCTGCCTGACCACGGCGTTTGTCATTACGCAGCGGATGGGCGCTGCCGGCCGAATCGCGGCCAGCGAGAACGAGTGGCTCCAGCGCCAGTTGCTGCCCGATCTGGTCGCCGGCCGCAGCTTCGCCACCGTGGGCATCTCGCATTTGACCACCAGCCGGCAGCATCTTGCGCGACCGGTGCTCGCGGCGGAGGAAACGGCAAGCGGATTCGAACTGAGCGGCTATTCCCCCTGGGTCACGGGGGCCGAATTCGCCCAGCATATTGTCCTAGGGGCGACGCTCGCCGACCAGCGCCAGGTGCTGGTCGCTCTGCCAACCAATCTGGCCGGGGTTCGCACCGAGCGTTCGCCTCAATTGGTGGGGCTGTCGGCGAGCCGCACCGGGACGGTCCACTTGGATCGCGCGAGGCTCGACCGCCGTTGGCTACTGGCCGGACCGACGCCAGAGGTGATGAAGCAGGGTGCCGGTGCCAAGACGGGGGGGCTGCAAACCTCGGCACTCGCCCTGGGGCTTGCCTGGGCCGCGATCGACTTTCTGGATCAGCAGCGCCGCGAGCGCTCGAATCTGGCGGACCCGGTCGATGCCCTGCGTAGCGGCTGGGACGCACTTGCGAACGATCTGTTCAGCCTTGCCGCGGGATTGCCCATTTGTACCAGCGACAACCTGCGAACGCGGGCCAACAGCCTCGCCTTGCGATCGACCCAGGCGGCTCTGGCGGCTGCCAAAGGGGCCGGTTACGTCGTCGGCCATCCGGCCGGTCGCTGGTGCCGCGAGGCGCTGTTTTTTCTCGTCTGGAGTTGTCCTCAAAATGTCCTGTCCGCCAACCTGTGCGAACTGGCGGGAATATCCGCGTAGTGGGCAAGCTGGCCGGCACGCCGAACCCTAGCGACTTTTATGGAACCTGCTCACGTCGTCTGGCATCCACAAACGGTCACCCGCGCCGATCGCGAACGGCTCAATCGCCATCGCGGCTGCGTGGTCTGGTTCACCGGTCTGTCCGGCTGCGGCAAAAGCACGATCGCCAACCTGGTCGATCGGTTGCTATTCGAGCGGGGTGTTCACAGCGTTTTGCTGGATGGCGATAACGTGCGGCACGGACTAAATGCCTCGCCCGCCATGTTGGCCGACTATGGCGACAACTTTGCGCAACGATTTGGCCTGGGATTTGCTTCCGAAGATCGACAGGAGAACATTCGCAGGATTGGGGCGGTGGCCGAGCTGTTTGCCTCGTCCGGTATGGTCACTTTGGCGGCTTTTGTCAGTCCCTATCGGGCAGATCGGGCGGCAGTCTGTCGCACCGTGGAGGGTCGCGGTCTGCCCGGCGACTTTATCGAGGTGTTTGTCGATGCTCCTTTGGAAGTGTGCGAAGCACGCGATCCCAAAGGACTTTACAAACAGGCGCGAGCGGGGAAGCTGAAACACTTTACGGGAATCGACGATCCCTACGAACCTCCGGAGTCCCCGAGCTTAAGGCTGGAATCTTTCCATCAATCACCCGAGGTGCTAGCACGACAGGTTGTGTCGCACCTGGAAGTTTCTGGGAAGATTTTCTGAATTCGGTGTCAGGAATCGTCTCTTCACGTTGACAGTTCGGCCTGCGTCCTTACATTGGAACTTTCGCCGGTATGAACAGCCGCGGAACTGGGATCGTCCGGTTCCGCGCGACTTCACGGATCACTGCCGGCGTCTAAGCAATGTTTGTTGGACGCCGGCCAAGGATGGGGGCCGAGAATGATGGCCGAGATTTTAATGACGGATGCGGCTCTCCAAGCGAAAGCCGCACTTTCTCGCAGCCGGATTTATGACCTGCGGCGGCTGAGTGTCGAACAGGATGGCGAGGCGGTGGTCCTGCGGGGCCGCGTCAGCTCGTTCTATCACAAGCAGCTTGCGCAAGAACTGGTTCGTAGCGCCATCGACAGCGCCGAAGTAGTCAACTCGATCCGGGTGATCTACGGCACCGATTGGCGCGACGGCGACAAAGATCGAACGTGGTAGAACGATTCGGCAGTTCCGAGCGGCCTCTTTCACGATGCGCCGCGGCGGGCTAGCGTGGACGGCCCCGACACCTCGTCCGAGCCCGCCATGAAATTTGCGATCTGTAACGAAACGTTTCAGGATTGGCCTTTTGAAAAGGCATTCTCCTTCGCCGCCGAGTTGGGCTACACCGGGCTGGAAATCGCCCCGTTCACCATCAATACAAGCGCCTACGAAATCTCGGCCCAGCAGCGGGCCGAGGTTCGCCGCCAGGCCGAAGACGCGGGCCTGGCGATCGTCTGCTTGCACTGGCTGCTGGCTAAAACCACGGGCTACTACCTGACGACGCCGGAGGCTTCCGTCCGGGCGAGAACGGCCGATTATCTGGCCGAACTGGCCCGCCTGTGCCGCGATCTGGGCGGGCAGATCATGGTGCTCGGTTCCCCACTGCAACGCAACCTGCTGCCGGGCGTGACGCACGAACGGGCCCTCGAGTTTGCCACTGACTGCCTGCGCCGGGCGATGCCGGCGCTGGAAGCGTGCGGCGTGACCTTGGCCGTTGAGCCGTTGGGTCCCCAAGACGGCAACTTTTTACTCACCGCGCAGCAGGGCGTGCAACTGTGCGAAATGGTCGGCTCGCCGCACTGCCGGCTGCATCTCGACTGCAAGGCGATGTCGAGCGAAAGCCGGCCGATCCCGCAACTGTTGCGGGAGAACGCGAAGTTGCTGGCGCACTTTCACGCGAACGACCCCAACCTGCGCGGTCCGGGCATGGGCGAGCTCGATTTCGTCCCCATTTTTCAAGCTTTGGCCGAGATCGACTATCGCGGCTGGGTGAGCGTGGAAGTGTTCGACTACGAGCCAGGAGTCGAAGCACTGGCCCGCGAAAGCATCGACTACATGCGCGAATGTCTGGCGAAACTGGCCGCAGCTTGACCGCCTCGTCGCTCGCTAGAGATACACCCTCCGATTATACACGTACCACTCGAAGATCAGCACGCCAATCGCCGCCAACAGCAGCCACTTCCACAGCTCTTGCCGAACCGCCTGCTTGCTTTGCTGGGCCGGCACGTCTTCGTGGCCAATTTCGAGCGTCTCGCGCGGCGTCAGGTCGCTCTCGCGGGTGTCGTACAGGTTGACGGCGAATTGCTGGGCTACCTTTTGCCCGGTGCCCTCGCGCACGTCGTACACGCCCAGCTCTTCGGTGCGGCCGAAGATGTAGCTGCTCGAGGCATCGCGCGGCACCTGAAACTGATCCCCCCGCGGCGACTGCACCCGCACCGTTTCGACCGGCAACGCCGTCCGCAGGATGGCGGGTTCGCCCGGCTTGATGTTCGGGGCCGCCAGGCTCGACCGCACCCCCCCCAGATATTTCACCGCGTTCATCACGAACACCGGAAAGCTGCGGCGAATCGGCCAATCGGTATTTACCTCGCGCCGGCCATCCGGAGTGAAGGTGATAATGTCGAACGCGACCACCGCATCCTCGTAGCCGGCCCGCGGGCCCACGGCATAGATCGCGCCGATGTCGGAGTCGATCAGCGTCACCGTACCTTGCGGCCCTGCCAGAGGCGTGGCCTCCACGATTTTCACGTTCCCCATTTGCACCAGTTGCGTCAGCGGGTGGACCTGGTCGGTATCGATGACGATCGGCGGCCCCTGCTTGGGCCCCTTCGCCGACCAGCCCAGCGGGGGTAAGCGGCCGATGAAGAGCGTGTTCGACGCCGGCAGCGCCGGCGGCACGCACTGGTCGTAAATAATCAGGTCGTACGTCCCTTCCAGGGCTTGATCTTGGTAGGCCTTAGTCTCTAGCAGTTTCGGTTCGGCGATCGACACGTCGGCTATCTTCTGGGCCTCGTCCGTGCCCAAGGCCAGCTCCAAAGCGTCGTTTCCGGGGGTCACCACCAAAACCTTCGCCGGCCGCGGCATGTTCACGACGGCGTAAGCCGTGTTATCGACTTTCAGGTTGTCTGGCGAGTCGATCACGAGCTTGAGCACGCCGCTTTCAATCTCTTGCATCTCGAACTTCGCCCCCGAGGCCCCGGGCAGGCCCCGCTCGCCCCGCTTGGGGATTGCGATCTTCTGGGCGTCGAGCAGCGTGTCGTTCAGGTACAACGAGGCTTCGACGGACTGTTCGGTGTCCGAAAAATTCTCCAGCCGGGCAAACGCCTGAATCTGGCCCGGCTTTTCGGGATTCACGTCGCTGCTGAAGTTGGCGATGGCGACGTTCTTTTGCCCCTCGCCGGCGACCCGCAGGTACTGCGGGTCGAGGTTGCCCAGCTTGAAGTCGGGGACCGAGGAAAAGCCGCCGTCGCTAAGAATATAAAGCGTGGCGGGCATCGCCTCGGCCGTTTTAATATCGACCGGGTTGTCGGGATCGCCGCTTTGGCCGGGGTTGGCCAGGCCGGCGGCGGCGCGCAGCGCTTCGCTCAGGTCGCTGGGGCGGCTGGTTTGCGCGATCAGATCGACCTTCGTCCGCAGCAGCCGGCGATTGTCGGTGAACGGCTGCTCGACGCGGGCCACGTTCGAAAAGCTGATGACCATCGCCACGTCGTCGGCCTTCATCTGGTCGATCATGCCGGCCAGTTGGCGTTTGGCCGCGTCCAGCCGGGTAGGGCGCACGTCGTCGGCCCCCATGCTGGCCGACGTGTCGATCAGGAAGATGAACCGGTCGCCGATCAGTTCCGTCCCCTGCCAGCCGGGCCGGAGCAACGTAATGGCGAGCAAGGCGACGAGCAGCAACTGCAACAACAATAGCAGGCTTTGTCGCAACCGCTGCCAGAGCGAGTTGACGTGCAAGTCCTCGATCGCCCGGCTCCACAGGAAGGTGCTGGGAACCGACAGCGGCTCGCGGCGGAGCTTCAGGAAATATAGCGCAATGATCGCCGGCGGAACGAGCGCCAACAGGCCCCATTGCCACCAGGTCAGCGTGTTGGCGAAGTATTGCATAGAACGTCATTGTCGCTCGATTGACGAGTCAACATGGCTCCAGAGGAGCACGTGCCCGATCGGGAATCTCGGCTACGGCTTGCATGTAGGACTCTTCGAGCGGAACTTCGACGTAGCGGTAGGGATTGAGGAACACCGGCAAGGCCGGCAGGACGTCACCGGCAGCCAGCGGCTCCACGAAAGCGGAAAAATCTGGTTTGCCGACATTGGCCGCGAGGGTCAGGGGCTTGTTCGTTGGGGCCTTGTAGGTATTGTCGCCCAGATCGCTCCAAATGGCGCCGTGAACTCCTTGCGGGTCGCGAGACGTTGGCGGGTGCAAGTCAACGAGGGAGACGTGGATGCCGTCGTAAATCGCCGATGCCGCCTTTTCCACAAACGCCTCAAAGTCCCGCTGACTCGATTTGTTGCCGGCCGACACGATCTCGACGAGGGCCACGACCCGGTCGCGGGAACGATGGCGAATGACAATTCGATTGGCTTTATGGGCGTAAAGCGATTGTTCAAGCCTGGCCTGGATGCTTACTTTCGGCGGCCGAACCGCAATCGCCGTCCCACCCCGCTCGTCTCGTTCCAAATCGTCGTCAACGCTCTCGATGGCTTGCAGCGTAAGCACATCCGGCTCAAACCCACCTGCAATTTGCTCGGCCATGGCGTAGTAGCCGGCGGGTAAGATGCCGTGATTGAGGGCACTTGAGATAAGCGGTATCCACGTTGCGTGAAAGTGGTGAAACGTGCCATCGGGCACGCGCGTCCAATCATGAATGGGCATCGGTCACCTCGCTGGTTGCCTTCTTTCCCATTCTACCGCACCAGCCCCCGCTTGCGCAGGTAGTTGGCCACCAGCGTTTCCACCGGCGTCTGGGTGCTGGTCATCAGGTAGGTCATTCCTCTTCGCGTGCAAAACTCGCGGGCGCCGTCGATGAACGAAGCCACCGTCCGCTTGTACTTTTCCAGCAGCGGCCGGCTGATGGTCACTTCCGCCACGTCGTCGTCCTCGCAGTCGATCAGCTTCAAATCCCCTTTGACCTCGGGGTTCAGTTCTTCGGGGCAAAGCACATGCAGCAGGTACACGTCCATCTGCTGGGCGACCAGAAACCGCATTGCCTTGTCGTACCCCTCCTTATCCATCAGGTCCGTAATCAGTACGAGAATCCCCTTGCCGGAGTTCCGCAAACAAAAGTTCCGCACCCCTTCCGCCAGCGAGACGTTCTCGCCCGGCTCGATGCCCGCCAGATACTCCTGCATCCGCCACAGGCTCGCCCGGCCGCGCAGCGTCGGCCCCGGTTTGCGGCTGGAGGTTCCCAGCGACTCAATCTTCACCCGATCGGCACGGCACAGCCCGATGAATCCGAGCGACGCCGCCAGTTGCTTGGCAAACTGCAGCTTGGTCGGCTCGCCAAAATCCATGCTGGCGCTGGCGTCGATCAGGCAGTAAAAGTGCAGGTCTTCTTCTTCCAGAAACAGCTTGAGGTAGAGCCGCTCCATGCGGGCAAACAGGTTCCAGTCGATGAATCGCAGGTCGTCGCCGGCGACATATTGCCGAAAGTCGGCGAACTCGACGCTCTGTCCCTTCCGCTTGCTCTTGCGTTCCCCCTTCATGCGGCCGCGAAAAATCTTACGACTAACCAGCTCCAGCCGCTCAAGCTGAGCGAGGAGTTGGGGGGAGAGGAGCGGAGCGTCAATTGTTCCTGCAGCAGGCATTGCTTTGTTTCTCTCAGCCGGCTTCAGCCGGCTAATCTCCGATTTGGGCGTTGTGACCCGAAACCTTCGCTATTCGACAAGGGTTTCCGATCGGATCACAAATTGAGTCAGGCCATTGACCGATTCCACGCCCCAGGGGCGTACTGTACTCACGACCGCAGTTTCTCCAAATTCATCCGCCGACCGCTCGAGTAATTCGCATTCGATAATCCCGTGTTGCGGATAGTCGCTGTCGCTCCATAAGTCTGCATCAGTCACTACGGGAATCTTTTCGATGAACGAGTGAAGACGGTTTCGGGAATCGACGAATTGACATTCCACAAAGCCCGGCTGATCAGCTGCAACAAATCGGGTGATCTCAACTTTAATCCCGGGCATCAATTTCATCCCCAATCTCTATTTCACAACCGATGCCTTCACCGGTGCATCCTCGCCCTTTTCGGGCAGCTTTTCCAGAATGTCGAGCAGCACATGGTCGGTATCGAGCCCTTCCGCCTGGGCTTCGAAATTCAAGATCACCCGGTGCCGCAGCGCGGGGAGATAGACCCGCCGCACATCTTCAAAACTGACGTTGTAACGCCCTTCGAGCAGCGCTCGCACCTTGGCGGCCAGGGCCAGCGTCTGCGCGCCGCGCGGGCTGGCTCCCCAGCGCAGGTACTGGTTGGTAATCGGCAGCGCGAACGGTCCTTGCGGATGCGTTGCCAGGACGAGGCGAACGATATAGTCCTGCACGTGCGACGCCAGGATCACGTCGCGAATCAGGCGCTGCCACTGCTTGATCTCGGTCCCGTCCATCACCTTTTCGGGCTTGATAACGACGCCCTTGGTCGTGCGCTCGACGATCGTCGCCAGCTCCTCCCGGCCGCTGTAGCCGACGACCAGCTTGAACAGGAACCGGTCGAGCTGCGCCTCGGGCAGCGGATAGGTTCCTTCCTGCTCGATCGGGTTCTGGGTCGCCATCACAAAGAACGGCTTTTCCAGCTCGTATCGCACGCCGGCGATCGTGACGGTCCCTTCCTGCATCGTTTCGAGCAGGGCCGACTGCGTTTTCGGGGTGGCCCGGTTGATTTCGTCCGCCAGGCAAATTTGCGTGAAGATCGGCCCCTTTTGAAACTCGAACACGCGGCGACCCGCCTCGTTCTCGTTAATCATATTG
Source organism: Pirellulaceae bacterium (assembly GCA_040901775.1). Taxonomy (GTDB): domain Bacteria; phylum Planctomycetota; class Planctomycetia; order Pirellulales; family Pirellulaceae; genus CAYLLN01. The sequence continues at coordinate 29,670 of JBBDYF010000275.1, forward strand.
GTGCCGAGAATGTCTGACGGCATCAAGTCGGGCGTGAACTGGACCCGGTTGAATTTCAGGTCGAGCGCTTCGGCCAACGTGCGCACGAGCAGCGTTTTGCCCAGGCCCGGCACTCCTTCGAGCAGGCAGTGGCCGCCGATGAACATGCTCGTCAACACGCCATGCACGATGTCGTCGTGGCCGACGATTACCCGTCCGATCTGCTCTTTTACCGAAGTGTACCGCTGACGAAACTGCTCCGCTTGCTGCTGCATCGACTCGCCGATACTCATGAGGCCTCCTCAAAAGCTGCTTATGCGCGGGGAATGCCCAGTGACGACTGCTGTTCGCCGGTCTGGCCCGAATCTTGGGTGCGATTTTTCCAGCCGTCCAGAAGATTAGCTGCCCGGCCCAGACGGAGACTGGTCGGCCTATCTTAACCGTGCCCACGAGCGAAGTCACCTGCCAGCGGTGCATGCTTCTGCCGGCGGGAATCGCGAAAGTTCTTGTTTGCGGCCTCCCGCCTGTGTGTGTATATTAATAGTCGAGAAGAACCGAGATTTTCAGCAACCGGGCGAGCGAGATCGCGTCGGTCGGAACGGGCGGCGTGGGATCGAGCGCCGCAAGAGGCAAAGTCAATCGAGGGTCCGAGGCGCAGGCGGCAGGCCGTCGCCTTGCGGGCGTTACCGACTTGCCGGGTGCGACGATGATCGAGATTCGCCACAAAACAACGGGCGCCGTGCTTCGCCACATCGAAGCGGCTTCGCTGGCGGGGCAGTTCTTCGAAGGGGCCAAGCTGGCCGGCGCGGATCTGTCGAAGCACGATCTGTCGCGGGCCGATTTCCAACGGGCCGACCTGCGCGATGCGGACCTTTCCGGCGCAAACCTGAACGGCGCGATGTTCGCCGGCGCGATCATTCGCGGGGCCGATTTCGGGGGTGCCAGCCTCGAACGGTGCGACATGACCGACAGCTTCGCCATGGGGGCCGGCTTTCACGGCGCGAACCTGAACGGCGCGACCCTCCGCTACGCCAAACTTTCCGAAGCCGATTTTTCCGAGGCGAAGCTGGTCGGGGCCGATCTGAGCATGGCCGACCTGGCATGCGACTTTACCAAGGCCAATCTTACCAAGGCCGATTTACGGGGATCGAACCTGAATGGCGCCGTGCTCGACGGCGCGACGCTATTGGGCGCCAACCTGACCGACGCCAAGCTCGCCGGGGCCGATCTGGCGGGCGCTCGGCTCGAAGGGGCGATCATGGGAGGCGGCCGCAAGCTCGGCAGCCAGATGTTCAAGAAGAAAGAGCAGCGCCCCTGGTGGCAGTTCTGGGGATAAGCGGCTCTCAACGGCTCTTTTCCAGCGCCAGGGCTTTCATCGCCTTCAAGTCGAGCTTGCCGGTCCCCAGAATCGGCAGCTCCACGACTTCGACGAAGCCATCGGCCGCCGGGATGAACAGGTTCGGCAGCCCCGCCGCGACCAGCCCCTTGCGCAGCTCGTCGATCGTCTTGCTCAGCTTGGTGTGCAGGACGATCAGCCGTTCGCCTTTCTTTTCGTCGGGAACGGCGGTGACGGCGACCTGCGGCTTGCCGTCTTCGGACTGCCCGAGCAGCTTGTCCAGCTCTTCTTCGATCTTGATGTGCGGGACCATTTCGCCGCCGATCTTCGAGAATCGGCTTTCGCGCCCCGTAATGTGGATGAAGCCTTCGTCGTCGATGAAGGCCACGTCGCCCGTCTGATACCAGCCGTCGTGGATCGCCTGGGCGGTCAGTTCCGGCTGGTCGAGATAGCCCTGCATGACGTTCGGGCCGCTGATCCAAAGCATGCCCGATTCGCCCGCTTTCAGCTCCGCGCCCGTTTCGAGGTGGGTGATCTTCGCCGAAACGCCGGGGATGGTGCGGCCGACCGTCCCTTCCTTGCGATCGATCTGAAAATTGCCGATGCTCCGGCTGGGCGGGACGTTGACCGAGACGAGCGGCGACAGCTCGGTCGTGCCGTATCCTTCGACGGGGCGAACGCCAAACTTCTTCTCGAACTCGTCGGCCAGATCCTTCGGCAGCTTCTCGGCCCCGCAAACGACCACGTCGAGCGTTTTGAACTCTGCCGGCTCGCAGCGCCGCAGATAAGTGCGGAGGAACGTGGGGGTGGAAAGGAGCAGCGTCCCACCCACTTTCTCGGTCAGCTTGCCGATTTGTTTGCCGTCGAGCGGACTGTAGTGATAGGCCCCTTTGATATCGAGCCCCGCCACGCCCCACAGGGTGACCGTGTAGCCGAACGAATGAAAGAACGGCAGGATGCCAATCAACACGTCGCTGGGCTTGAGGTGGATGACCTGGTCGATGGCCTCGATGTTGGAGCCGACGTTGGCATACGTCAGCATCACTCCCTTGGGCGTGCCGGTCGAGCCGCTGGTAAAGATGATCGTCAGCAGGTCGTCGGCCTGTACCTTGGTCAGCCCGAGCGAGCTTTCGAGCACACTGGCCGGGACGACGTGGCTTTGCAGGTAGCAGATCGCCTTGTCGGCCGCCGTGACTTTGTCTTTCAGGTCTTCCAGGTAGATCAGTTCGGCATTGAGTTGAAAGTTCATCTTGTCCATGAACTTGCGGCTGGTGACGACGTGCTTGATGCCGGCCACCTGAATGCAGGCGTTCATCACCTCCGACGGGACGGTGTAGTTCAGGTTGACGGCGACGCGGCGATCGAGCGCCATCGCCATGTTGGCCAGAAAGCCGGGCGCGGTCGGCGGCAATAGCAAGCCGACGAACTGTTCTTCGGGACCCAAAATGCGTCGCAGCAGACGCCGCAAGATGAGCGAGCGGAGCAGCGTATCGCCGCCGGTCAGGTCGGCACCGGTCGAGTCGGCGACTTTGCTGGTGCGCTTCCGCTGTTTGCAGCGGCGAATGAACGAGCGAGTTACGGTCATCATGGTTTTGGCGGCTTGTTGGGTCGCCTGGGCCCCTAGTTGGAGCACGGCCTGGCGAACCTGGTGAACGTCGTCGGGCTTTTCGATCGGCGGCCCGAAATGGATGGAGATAGGATACGGCACCTGCCGCGGCCATTTCCAGAAGAACTTGTCCCCTTTGAAGCTGAAAATGCTTCCCCACAGCCCTTCCAGATAGACGGGAACGACGGGGGCCGTCGTTCCAGCCACGATTTTCATCATGCCCGGCTTGAAGGCTTGCACCTGGCCGGTGCGCGACAGGCCCCCTTCGGGAAAGATGCAAACCAGCTCGCCCGCCTCGAGCGCTTCGCGGGCGGTTCGCAGGGCGAGGACCACTTTTTTGGGCTTCGTCGGGTCGATGGGAATCGCCCCGAACAGATCGGCCAGCCGCTTAAGCCAGGGACTTTTCTCGATGTTCGCCGCCCAGGCGACCATCCGGATCGGCCGCGAGCTGGTCATCATCAACAGCACTCCATCGACCCAACTGATGTGGTTGGGAACCAACAGCGCGCCCCCTTCGCGGGGCAAGTGCTGGCGGCCAAAGACGCGAACGCGATAGACCGTCAGGCTCAACAGCCAGACGAGAAAGCGAATCGACGCTTGCGGGATGAGCCAGACGATGTAGATGAACACCGGCACGGTGAGCAGCCCGCACAACAGAAAAATTTGCTGTGGCGTCAATAACTCGCGGGCCGGTCCCGCGGCCGAGACCAGCGGCATCCGCAGCGCGGCGAACAGGAACGAGGCCAGGCAGATGCCGCTAAACGTCAGGAAGTTGGCCGCCGCCAGGATCGACCCGCGCGAGGCCCGCGGACTGCGATGCTGCAAATAGGCTTCGAGCGGCACGCTGAACAGCCCGGCGCTCGTTCCCAGAAAGAACAACAGCACGCTCGCCCAAACGAAGCCGCCGGTCACCGGGCCGACCGGATCGAACAGCCTGGCCGGGACGGTAAACAAGAGCAGCGAGAACAGGGCGACGCCAAAAGCGCCCAGCGGCAGGATTCCGAGCTCGACATGATCGCCCGACCAGATGCCGGCCAGCACGCTTCCCAGACAGACGCCGGCGATCAACGCCAAGAGCAGCGGGCTTTTAGCCGATTCGTGCAGCGCGCCCCCTTCGGCCGCCAGTTGGTCGATATTGAGCTGGGCCAGCGCCCCGATGGCGTAGAAGAAGGCGACTCCCAGCGCGACGCGCAGCAGCGGCCGGTTGCCGCCGAGCGTGCGCAGGTCGCGCCAGGTCTGTTGTGGAAAATCCCAGGGGAACTTGCGGCTCGGATCGCCCGGCGGCAAAGCCGTAATCGGCAGGCTGGTCAGCGTCCCCAGCGTGGCGAACCCAATCAGCACCGTGGCCGAAATCCACCAATGCTCCATCCCTTTTTCGCCGGTCGTGTCGGCTAGCCAATTGCCCACGACCATGCCAATCACCGAGGCAATCACCGTCGCCAGGCCGAACAGGCCGTTGGCTTTGCTGATCAGTTCCGGCTGGAGCACTTCGGGAATGCTGCCGGCCCGCGCCGGCGAAAAGAGGGCGCTTTGAGCTCCCATCAAGGCGACCGCCGCAAACAATAGCCCCAGGGCGACGACGGTGCCCATTTCGCCGCACAGGATGGCGACGACGCCCATCGCCATGATCGCGATCTCGGCAATTTTGCAGCCGACGATGACCGAGCGTTTGGCGTACTTGTCGGCCAGGTAGCCGGCGGGGGCGGCGAGCACCAGGTAAGGCAGGACGAAGCAGGCGGTTCCCGCCATCAGCACATTGCCGACCTGCGCCGGGCCGACGTGATCCTTGGCGATGCCGATCACCAGCCAGCGGAAAATGTTGTCGTTCAGCGCGGTAAGGAACTGGGTGGCCAAGAGCCCCAGAAATCCGGCCGAGACGAGCGAGCCTCCGGCAGCGGGCGGGGGGTGCGAAGTATGAGCGGGGGCTGCATCCATGAGGGGCGTTGTGAAGCTGAAGAACGGCGACGGCGCAATGATGAAGGTGCTCTGCGGGCCGCAATATAGCGAACCTGGCGAATTGGCACAGCGCGAACTAGGGCTGGGCCAGGACCGTTCCGGGAAACGACGCGTTGGGGACGAGTTCGACGCGCTGCTCTTCGCCCAGGAAGGTTGCGTCGAAGCACTCTAAACAACCCGCCAACCCCAGCAGTGGATAGGGGATTGGTGGGGCGGAAAATCCGACGCTGGCGGACCACCCGCAAATCTCGCTCTGCGACACCAGTCGCAAGGTCACGGACCCAAACTGCAGCGGGTAGAAGTTGCCGCGCCAGGAAATGCCGTGGCTCCGATTCGGGAGCAAAGCAACGCCGAAGGACGTGGCGATGGCCAGGGGCAAAACGGTATCTTGCGAACCGGTATCCAGCAGCGGAGAATGCGAAGAGGGACGAATGGACGAAAGCGAAGCAGGCTTGCAGCATGCGCACGAGAACCTGTCCGCGGGGCGCTCTCTGCGAGATAGGGGAACTCCAACATCAGCGAGTTTCCACCCAACCCCCAACGCCGTCGTCATCGGCAACCGTGATATATTCCAACTCGACGTTGCTGATCTCTCCACCGGCCGCCGCAACCAGAGCGGGCAACTTGTCGAGGTCGGCCGAAGCGGCAACAACCCGGGCGCCGTCGAGCGAAAAGGCTACCCACTGCCCCGCGTAGGGAAGCAATTGTTCGTTCGTGAAGAGCTGGCGATTGCGCTCAAATTCACGAACTTTCAGCTTCGGCCTGGTGTGGGTGGACACTCAGAATCTCCCGACAATTCAATTCCTTTGACCGTCGCCATCCGCACCCAATTCTAGCCCGCTCGCGGTTCCCGGTCCACTTTGGACTGCTTTTAACGGCGACTCCTCACTCCGTCGGCTGCAAGATTCGGTGCGTCGGCACGGGGCGGCCGGGGCGGAACGACTGCGTTTGCCCGAAGGTGACGCTCGCGCTGCGGGCCTCGCAGGACGCTTGCACCGCCCGCTCGACGTGCTCGGTCAGCACCAGCGGCTCGGTCGCCACGCGGGCGTTCAGCACCAGTTGCGCCGCGCGCACCGTGCCGCGCGAGGGGAGCGACAGCTCGACCGGCGAAAAACTGCTAACGAGGTTGGCCACGCCGTACAGCCCATCGGCCATGCCGATCGCCTTCAGGTGCGCCGTTTCCGCGCCCAGTTCGGCGAGCGAATCGCGCAGCCGACCTACGATATCGAGCAGCAAGTCGTCGAGCGCAAACGGCTGCGGGGCCGAGACGCTCAGGCTGCTGTTGAGCCAGCCGAGCTCCGCCTCGCCGATGGCATAGGTATCGTAATCGACCTCCATCACGCGGCGGCCAAAGCTACCGCGCTGCTCCAATAGTTCCACCAGGGCCGCGAAGCCGTTGCCGGTCTTGGCCGACATCCGGACGACCGGAATGCCCGGATACTGGGCGTTGAGCAGGCTGGTTAATTCGTCCGCTTCGGCCGGCGAAAGCTCGTCGATCCGATTGATGACGATCAGGTCGGCCTCTTCCAATTGCTTTTTGAAAATGTAGGCCGCCTGGGGCGAGAAGCCCGCTTTGGCATCCCCCCGCAGGATGCGGCCGCCGTGACTCGGCTTGAGCAGCACCGCATACGGCGCCACGTCGAATGAGCCACCGAACAATTGCTGCAGCGGGCGGACCACGGTCGCCACCAGGTCGGTGCAGCTTCCCACCGGCTCGGCCAGCACGATGTCGGGCCGGGCCGACTGCTGCAGCTCGCCCACCGTTTCGGTCAGCTTGTTGAAGTTGCAGCAAAAACACGCGCCGGGCACCTCCCCCACGTCGAAGCCCTGGGCCCGCAGGCTGTTGGTATCGACCAGGTCGGTCGCCTGGTCGTTGGTCACAATGCCAACCTTCAATCCCTGCTCTTGGTAGTGGCGGGCGAGGCGGGCGATGGTCGTCGTTTTGCCGGCACCGAGAAAGCCACCGAGCATTAGAAAGCGAATGGGTGTCATGGAAGGAAGGGGCTGGGGCTAGGGGTGACGAGCGGGATGCGTCAGCTTCCCGATGGTTTGTTGGGATCGTTAACGGGCACAAATGCCGGCCGCAGCACGTATTCCCACACGCCGCCGCCGACTACCGCGCCCACGATCGGGGCCAGGATATACACGGTGAAAAACCCGCTGCCGTTGGGTCCGGGCAAGGCGGCCGAACCCCAGCCGGCAACGAAGGTGAACAGTCGCGGGCCAAAATCGCGGGCCGGATTGAAGCAGGCCTGCGTCAGCGGCGCGGCGATCGAAATGAGGGCCGCCACGGTCAAGCCGACCAGGATCGGCGCCAGATGGGCTGGCGGCGCGCAGGTATTGCGCGGGTCGCTCAGGCCGAACACCACCAGGGCCAGGATCGCCGTGCAAACGACTTCGGTCAAAATGGCCCGCGACGTGGGCACCTGCCGGGAGTAAGCCGCCCATTCGCTGCTCGACCAGGGCCTATCGGCACCAAGGCCGGCCGGGTTTGGATAGAACTCGCCGTAGCACATGGCGGTGACGATGCTTCCCGGGCTGCCGCGCGTCACCCCTTTGACCTTCTCAAAGTTGGCGAGCGGGCCGTAGTACATGGCAAACAGCACCGCCGCTGCCAGAAACGCCCCGCCCACTTGGGCCGTGATGTAGCCCGCCACACGGTTCCATTCGAACCGCCCCCAAAACGCCAAGGCGACCGTAATTGCCGGGTTGATGTGGGCCCCGCTGATCCCGCCGCAGAGGTACACCGCGAACATCACGGCCAGACCCCACACGATGGCCACCTGCCAGATGCCGCTTTGAGCCCCCGTCAGTACGGCCGCATGCACCGCCCCGCATCCGAGCAGAACGAGAATGAAGGTGCCGACCAGTTCTGCCACGAGCGTGCGCGAGGTGTTGTTCATAAGCGATCACAGTTTAATAAGGGTTTGAGCGACAAACAATCGGCGCTCGTGCGAGATCGGTCATGGAAACCCCGCTTGCGAAGTCAGCCCACCCCAAGGACTTATGGCGGCGCACGCTTCAGTCGGAAGAACCCCTATTTGTCTCGGCCGAGAATTATGTCGTTCAACCCTTTGGTTGGCGACTGTGTCGCCCTTTCAGGGCTTTGCATGGTTTGGGGAACTCGTAACCCAGGGCGGCGCTGCGCTGGCCCTGGGCTGCCGCAGGTTGCCCCTTTGGGGCACATCCGTTGCAACGCATCTGCAAAGTATAGGGCTCTTGGCGTGGCCAGGTTCACCGGGACCAGGTTTGGTCCCGGCTGTTGGAGTCGGCGGAGAGTTACGACGCCGTTGCCGGTCCCGTCGCCACGGCAATCCGGTTGGCCGCGGCCAGGATCGCCTGCACGGTCGCCTCGACGGTGTCGGTCGAGATGCCGCGGCCGCGAAAGGTTTGGCCCCCGTATTCGACCGAGAGGTTCACCTCGCCCAGGGCGTCGTGGCCGAGCGTTGCACTGCGCACCTGGTAATCGACGCACTTCAGCTTAATGCCGGTGATCTTTTCGGTCGCCAGAAATGCGGCGTCGATCGGGCCGTCGCCATCGGCAACTTCCGCGCTGTGCTGCTCGCCGCCGCGGCTGAGGGTCAGCCTGGCCCGCGGCTTGCGCCCGCTGCCGCTGGTTACCTCGAACGAGACGAGCGACCACTCCACCTGGCCGGCCCCGCCGTGAATCTGTTGCTCGATCAGGGCGATGATGTCTCCGTCGTAAATCTCTTTTTTCTTGTCGGCCAGCTTTTTGAACTCGTCGAAAACGCTCAGCAGTTGCTCGCTGGTGAGTTGATAGCCGAGGGCCTTGGCCCGATCGGCCAGGGCGGCCCGGCCGCTGTGCTTGCCCAACACCAGGTCGGTTTTTTGAAAGCCGACGTCCTCGGGCCTCATGATTTCGTAGGTGCTGCGCTCTTTCAGCATGCCGTCCTGATGGATGCCCGCTTCGTGGGCAAAGGCGTTGCGGCCGACGATCGCCTTGTTTCGCTGCACCTGCTGGCCAGTGATCGAGGTGAGCAGCCGGCTGGCGGGAACCAGGCGCTGGGTGACGATGCCGGTCGTGCAGTGGTAGTAGTCTTCGCGGACGCGCATCGCCATGACCACTTCTTCGAGCGAGGCGTTGCCGGCCCGCTCGCCGATGCCGTTGAGCGTGCATTCGATCTGCCCCGCGCCGTTTTCGACCGCGGCCAGGCTGTTGGCCACCGCCAGACCCAGGTCGTCGTGGCAATGCGTGCTGATCACCGCGCGGTCGATATTGGGAACGTGATTTTTCAGCAGTGCGATTACGCTGCCGTAATCCTGCGGCGTGGCGTAGCCGACGGTATCGGGAATGTTGACCGTGGTGGCCCCGGCGTCGATCGCGGCCTCGACCACCTGGCAGAGAAAGTCGCGCTCGGTGCGGGCGGCGTCTTCAGGCGAGAATTCGACATCCTGGCAATAGCCGGCGGCTCGCTTGACCCCAGCAATCGCCCGCTCGATGATCTCCTCGCGAGACATCTTCAGTTTGAATTCGCGGTGGATGGCGCTGGTCGCCAGAAAGACGTGAATCCGGGGGCGCTCGGCCGTTTGCAAGGCCTCCCAGGCGCGGTCGATGTCGGCGCTATTGCAGCGGGCCAGCCCGCAGATCGACGTGCCGCGAATGGTGGTGGCAATCTCGCGGACGGCGGCAAAATCGCCCGGCGAAGCGATCGGAAAGCCAGCTTCGATCACATCGACCCCCAACTCGACAAGCATCTGGGCAATCTCCAGCTTCTCTTGCAGGTTCATGCTGCAGCCGGGCGATTGCTCGCCGTCGCGCAGGGTGGTGTCGAAGATCGTGATGCGACGTGAATCGGACATGGATGGTGATTTCCTGTGTTGGCGGTGGAGTTCTTGTGCATAGCCGCGACCAGTGGTCGCGCGAGACGATTCTGGCAGGCGCGAGACGCCTACCCCACGAGCCGGCCTCGCGCCGGCACGCAAAGCACCAGATCGTTTTCCGCACTTGGCACGTCACATCTCCCGAAACACGCACGTCCAATAAAAAAACCCCGAATCGCCAGAGAGCGGCTTCGGGGTCGGATTTCTTTCGGAACGAAAAGAACGAAGCCCCTACGGCCGGTTGCTGGCAAGCCCCAGCAAGGCGAGCGGAAGTAGGGAAAGCAGGATCATTGTAAGGTTCAAACAGGCTCAATCACGGGCGGACACGGGTAGCCAGCACCTCTCTTGACTGTAGCCCCTGGGGCCGCGAAGGTCAAGATTGGCAGACGCGGCGAAGACAAGCTCCCCCGCCGGCAGGTTCGCGCTCGACCAGGCAATTTACATCGAGCAGCAACTCGAACAGCATCTGAAAATCCTTGACGAGCGCGTGCCTGGCGAGGCGATGGCGTGACACGCCCGCACCATTGCACGTCGAATCAAACCAGCGTAGTTTAAAGGTGAGGTTCTTCGGCTGAACCTCGCAAAATGGATGGCTGAAGAGATCGAACCATGAGAACATTGTTGAGCGTCTGCCTATTCGTAATCGCCGCATCGCCCGTGGAAGCACAGCAGAAGTTTGCTATCGAGATCGACGATGTGTTTCAGGCCACGCGAGAAGTCCTCGTCACCACCTCTGTCGGGGGAGTCGCCGACCTGATCGCGTTGGAGGAGGCGCGGTCCGATGATGGAAATGATGGAGCGATCCCCTTCAATCTGTCGCTGACCGCAGGTGTAACGTGTATGTTCAAGGGGGGGGCGGTCAAGGTCAAAGACATTCAGAGGCGACAAAGACTGGGCGGGAGAGTGATTAGCTATGCGGAATGCCAGCTCCTGCTTGATGGCGCAGTCATTTCCGCGAAACCTCACACCTACTACATCCCACTGTCAATATTGAGGGACCATTTTAGGCGACAAGGTTAGAAAGTTGCCGTTCTCAAAGGAATTGTTTGATGGAATTCACGCAGCAACAATTGCACGCCATCGACAGCGGCGAACCACTCCCGCTTACGGTCGAGGGGCGATCTTGCGTCCTTGTGCCGGACAGCTTGTATCAACAATTTCGCGAGATGATCGAAGATTGGCATCCTCAAACGATGCGGCGTAATATGGCGAAATTGATGGCGGACGATTGGAGTGACCCAGCGATGAGCGTTTACGATGAGTAGTGCACGCTTGCGGAGAGGGGATGTGGTGCTTGTGGATATTCCCTATCTCAGCGGCGCGCAGTTCGTCAAACGACCGGCCCTGGTAGTTTGCGACCCGGGTCGAATGCTCGACGTCATCATTGCGGGCATTACCAGTCGAGTTCGCAGTCCGCTTCCTGCAACCCACTACGTCATTTCGGCCGGTCATCCCGACTGGCCTGATTCTGGGTTGCGGATGGAGTCTGCAGTACGGTGCGATCGCCTCTTTACCATCGACCATGCCGATGTTCATCGAATCGTTGGTCGCCTATCGTCTGCGACACTGCTGGAAGTGGATTCGAGGCTAAAGATAGCCCTGGCAATTGCATAGTTCGATGTTGGCGTGCCGAGCACGCTCCCACGTTCACATCCCCTGCGCCTACAATCAGACTGACGGCCTTCACCCATCTCTCCTGTTTCGCGAGGAGCATTTCATGGTTCGCGTGCTTACGCTATTGAGTCTCGTCCCTTTCCTAACGCCCGTCCTGCTGGCCGACGAACCCAAGCCCGACGCCGACGGCTTCGTCACCCTCTTCGACGGCAAGTCCATGGCCGGCTGGAAGGTGAACGAAAATCAAAAAAGCTTTTCGCTGAAGGACGGGGCGATCGTCGCCAATGGCGACCGCAGCCACTGCTTCTACGTCGGCAATGACAGGCCGTTCAAGAATTTTCACTTCATTGCCGAAGTGATGACCAAGCCGGGCGCCAACGGCGGCATCTATTTCCATACCAAGTCGCAAGACGAAGGCTGGCCCGCCCAGGGGCACGAATGCCAGGTCAACAACAGTTACGACAAAGACCCGCAAAAGACCGGCGGCGTCTATAACGTGGCCAAGGTGCTCAAGGCGCCGGCGAAAGACGGCGAGTGGTTCAAGTACGAAATCATCGTTGAAGGAAACCACGTCGTGGTGAAGATCGACGGCCAAGTGACCGCCGACTACACCGAAGAACCGGCCAAGGACCGCAGCGCCGATCCGGGCCGCCACATCGACTCGGGCACCTTTGCCCTGCAAGCCCACGATCCGGGAAGCACCGTGCTGTACCGGAACATCCGTGTGAAGCGGCTGGCCGACTGAGTTTGGCCGAGCGACTCCGTTTGCTTGCAGTTGCCCGATGGCGGAATTACCATAAACGGCAGTTAGATCGCGACTTGGGACGAAGGTCCGCGCCGACGATCCGCCGGTCGGTCGCTGGGTTCGCCTCGTTTGCTTCGCCACCACTATCTCTGCACACTGCTCTGGAGCGTCGTTCATGGCCAGGAAATTTGTTTTAGGAAGCCTTTCGCTGCTGGCGCTGGCGTTTGCCGGGCCAGTCTGCCGGGGGCAAGATTCGTTGCTCGACGATCTGTATGGACGGGGCGTTCATGCCTACTTCGCCCACAATTATCGGGATGCGCACGAACTGCTGTCCGCCGCCATCGACGCCGGCAGCCGCGACCCGCGGGCCTATTACTTTCGCGGCCTGACCTACACCCGCACCGGCCGGCCCGACGAGGCCCAGGCCGACTTCCGCCAGGGGGCCGAGTTGGAAGTGGCCGGCGGAGAACCGATTCCGGTCGGCCGCTCGCTCGAACGCATCCAGGGTGGCGAGCGGATGGCGATCGAGACCCAGCGCCGGATGGCGAAGTTGGCTTTGTACAATTCGCAATCCCGCACCGAGCGGGCTCGCTACGAAAACACCCGCCGGAATGAAGCCGACGCCCTGCGCGATCCGGCGCGCACCGCTCCCGCTGCCCCGCCCGTCACCGCGCCCGATGCCAGCGATCCCTTCGACGGCGCTGCTCGTCCGCTGCCAGTCCCTGGCGAAGCGCGCCCGCTGGAACCGGCTCCGCTGCCGGAAGAGCCTGCCCCCGCGCCAGTTCCCTTAGAACCGGCGCCGCCTGCTGCCGATCCATTTGGCGAGCCCGCGGCACCTGTTCCCGTAGAGCCTGCCCCGGCCCCGGCTGCTGCCGATCCGTTTGGCACGCCCGCTGCGACTGTTCCTGTAGAGCCTGCCCCGGCTCCGCCTGCTGCCGATCCATTTGGCGAGCCCGCCGCGCCTGTTCCAGTAGAGCCTGTTCCAGTAGAGCCCGTTCCCGCCGAGCCAGCGATTCCGGCCCCGGCTGCGGCTGATCCGTTTGGCACGCCCGCCGTGCCTGTTCCCATCGAGCCTGCGCCGGCACCGGAAGCGCCAGCAACTCCGGCACCTGCCGCTGCCGATCCTTTCACCGAACCCGCGGCTCCTGCACCTGCTCCGGCTCCGGCCGCCCCAGAAGCGCCCGAAACGCCGGCCCCGGCTGCGACTGATCCGTTTGCCGCTCCCGCGCCTGTCCCGGCGTCTCCGGCACCTGCTGTGGAAGCACCCGCAGCGCCCGTCCCGGCTGCCGCTGCGGAAGACCCGTTCGCCCCGGTTGCTCCCGCAGCGCCTGCTCCCGCCGTTCCGGCACCAGCAGCTCCCGCGGCGGAAGACCCGTTTGCTCCCGCAGCTCCCGCAGCGCCAACGCCTGCTCCCGCGCCTGCGGCAGTAGATCCCTTCGCCCCGGCTGCTCCCGCAGCGCCTGCTCCCGCCGTTCCTGCCGCGGAAGACCCCTTTGCCGAGCCAGCCGCTCCCGACCCAGCGCCGGCCGCCGCTGCGGAGGATCCCTTTGCCGAAGAGCCGGCTGCTCCCAAGCCGGCGGAAACGAAGCCCGCTCCTGCCGAGGAAGACCCGTTCGCCGAACCGGCGAAGCCCTAGTCTGCGAGAGGAGATTCGCTCCTGAATAACCCTTGCGCCGTGGTCCTTTGTGGCGACGGCGCTTTTTCGTTCTGAATGCGGTTCATTTTGTGTTAGCCTGCCTGTCGCGGCATCTTTCCTGCCTCGCTGCGACTTTCCCCCGCGCGGCTCGGCGATGGCGCCGGCTCGCCATCGGAATGCGTTCTCGCCCGACGGAGTAGATCATGGCCCACCACTTTCTTGCCCGCTTGCTGTCGATTGGATCGGCCGCAATCTTGGGGTTCTTCTCCGCCTCCGCGGGGGCTGCCCCCAACATCGCCAACGTCTCGCCGCGCGGCCTGACGATCGGCAAGCCGACCGTCCTCGTCATTACCGGGACCGATCTGACGCCCAACACGCGACTGCTCCTGCCCGCGACGATTGCCTCGCAAACCATCAAAAGCGAAGCCCAGCCCGATCGCCTCGAGATCGAAGTGACGCTCGACCCCGCCGTTCCGCCCGGCCTCTATCCGTTGCGGCTCGCCGGCGGCAAAGGGATTTCCGGCCCGGTGATGATCGGGGTCGATCGGCTGCCGCAGTTGCCCTTCGCCCAGCAGCTTGGCCCATTCCCAGTTGCCTTGCATGGCACGCTAGCGGGCACCCAAGTGTTGCAGGCCAGGTTCACGGGCCAAAAGGACCAGCGGCTGGTGCTCGATGTCGAGGCCCAGCGGCTCGGTTCCAGCCTCGAACCGGTGGTGCGGCTGTATGACGCCCGCGGCAAGCAGATCGCCTGGAGCCCACCGCTGCCCGCGATCGGCGGCGACGCCCGTTGCGAGGTGAAGCTGCCCGCCGACGGAGAGTACTCGATCGAGTTGCACGAGCGGCTGTATCGCGCGGCCGGCCCCGCGTTCTTCCGGCTCAAAATTGGTGACCTGCAATATGCCGACTTGGCGCTGCCGCTGGCGGTTGCGGCCGGTAGCAAGCAGGCACTGCAATTCGCCTCGACGAACCTGCCGACGGGCGCCGAGCAGGATGCCACAGGCGCGACCGTTCCCGGCGAAACGGTCGCCGCGCTGCCCGCCGCCGAAAACTTCACCGGCGCGGCCCCGCGGCTGGCAATCACCGATCATCCCGAACTTGTCGAGAGCGCAGCCACCGATGGCAAGCTGCAAGAGCTTCCGGCCTGCCCGGTGGGAATCAGCGGCGTGCTGGCCGCCAAAGGGGAGGAAGACAAGTACCTGTTGACCGTCACGCCCGGCCAGAAGTTGCGGCTCGACGTGATCGCGCGGCAGGTTGGTTCGCCGTTGGACGGTGTGCTTTTGATCCGCGACGAGCAAGGCAAGCAACTCGCCACGGGGGACGACCGGCCGGCGAGCAGCGATCCGCTGGTCGATTTCGAAGTTCCCGCGAATGTGACAAAGCTGCAGATCGCGCTCAAAGACTTGAACGGCAGCGGCGGCTCCGAATTCGTCTATCGCATCGACATTCAAGATCGCAGCCGGCCAGATTTCGCACTTTCGCTGCCGGCCGACCGGGTGAACGTCCCCGCCGGAGGAGCGCAGGTGGTGCCGGTGCAAGTGACGCGCACGAACTACGCCGGGGCGATCGAGCTTTCGCTCGCAGGCCGGCCGGCCGAGCTTACGCTGGCGGGGAACGTGATCCCTCCCGGCGCGACGATTGGCCTGTTGACGCTTAGCGCCGGCAATGGCCCGCCGCAGGCGGTTTTGTCGCGGGTCGTCGGCAAGGCTTTGGAATCGCCCGTTCCGGTTGTTCGCGCCGCAATGTTTGGCGACGTTCCCGGCGGGCGCTATCAGCCCCGAATTCGCGAGCAGATCGGCCTCGCCATTGCCGAGGCTTCCCCGATCAACATCGTCTGGGCACCCAGCGAGTCGGACAAGCTGATGCTGGGGGGCAAACTGGTCGCCAAATTGCAGTTGCCGCGCGCCGCGGGAACCGCCGGCAGCATTCGGGTGCGGCTGTTGACCACGCAGCCCATGCCCAAGAAGACCGTCAAGGAAAACAACCAGGATAAGGTCGTGGACGACTTGGACCGCGCCCTCCGGCTGGAAGGAGACCCGGTGTTTCCGGCCGACCAGTCCGACGTGGCGGTCAACATTTTGGTGCCGGCCGATCTGCCGCGGCAAGCCTGGGATCTGGTGCTGGTGGCCGACCTGCTCAGCGCGGATGGCAAGAATACGGTCGCCTCGATCGCCGCTCCGGTGCGCCGCTTAAGCGCGGCGGTCCCCTTCACGCTCGAACTGGCCGGCCCAGCCAACGTGGAAGGGAAAGCGGGGGCGGGCGAAACCGGCAAGTTCACCGGCAAGGTCGTCCGGGCGGCGGGCTACGACCAGCCGGTGACGGTGACGCTCGACAATTTGCCGAAAGGACTTTCGTCGCCGACGGTGATCGTTCCCGCGGATCAAAGCGAGTTCGCCCTGCCGGTCACCTTTGCCTTCGGCAGCAAGCCGGGGGAATTGAAGGGGGTCAAGCTGGTTGCGCTATCGTCGCCGGTGACGACCCAATCGGTCCGCAGCAACGCCGTGGACGTGGCGGTGAGCGTGGTTCCCGGCGAGAAGCCGGCCGCGGAACAGCCCAAGGAAATCTTCGAGGACGACGAAAAGTTCATCGCCTTGTTGACCGAAGGTGCCGGCCGCGCGATCCCCGAAATGCGTGATAAGCACAGCGGCACCTACAGCCTGCGGGTCACGGGGGACCAGAAACTCAATCCCAAGCTGCCGACGCTCGGCATGAAGATCCGCGAGAACCCCGCGCCGGGCGAATACCGCTACATCCGCTTTGCCTGGAAGAAGGCAGGGGGCAATTCGATCTGCCTGCAACTGAATCACGACGGCGTCTGGGGGCCCGGCGGCGAAGGGGCGCGGGAAGGGGCCAAGTTCCGCTATCATGCCGGCCCCGGCGGCGAGTGTTACGGCGCGTCGCTCGTCATCAGCGACAAATTGCCCCGACAGTTTCAGGTGGTTACCCGCGACCTGTTCGCCGACTTTGGCGAGTTCACGCTCACCGGCTTGGCGTTTTCGCCCGTCGATGGCAACGCGGCCCTGTTCGACCACCTCTACCTGGGCCGCCAGCTCGAGGATTTTACACTGCTGAAGGTGGAGAAGAAGTAAGTAAGTAAGTAAGTAAGTAAGTAAGTAAGTAAGTAAGTAAGTAAGTAAG
>JBBDYF010000275.1:46618-67432 GCA_040901775.1 Pirellulaceae bacterium
TAAGTAAGTAAGTAAGTAAGTAAGTAAGTAAGTAAGTAAGTAAGTAAGTAAGTAATTGGCGCGGACGATCTCACCTTCATTCGCATGATCGGCGATCTATCCTGCGAAATGTGCATCGCTCGCACGGGCATGCGCCTTCCTTTTCAACGCAAAGTCGCCAAGTTCGCCAAGGCGGCAAAGCATCACACGACGGCCTTCCTTGCGCCTTCGCCTGCTTTGCTTCTCTGCGTTAAAAAGAGAGAGGGTATGCCCCAAGCCGGCGCTTGCGGTGCGCGATGTTCTGTTTTGGCCAAAAACAGCGCGCTCGACAATTTGCATTTGCCGGCGCTTCTGGCCTACACTACCGGCATCGCCCTGACGACCTTTCCCGCTTTCCTGCCACGGAGGTTTGCTCATGTCGCTCCGCCCCTCATCCTGCCCCGACTGCGAATCGGACCTCTTGCCCGTCAATCGCCGCGACTTTATCCGCGTCACCTCGGCCGGCGCAGCCGCCGCTGCCGTAGCTGGCCCCGCCCTATTGCGGGCTGCCGACGACAAGGCAACGCCCGAAACGCTGACCAAAAAATTGTTCGATTCGCTCAGCGAATCGCAGCGGGCCGCCGTCTGCTTCGACTGGGAACACGTCGATGACAAGCGGAAGTTCGGCACGCTGCGGACCCGCGTCGCCAACAACTGGCACATCACGCCGCAAACGATCAACAGCGACTTCTATACCAAGGACCAGCGCGAACTCGCGCACGCGATCTGGCAAGGGATCATCCATCCCGACTGGCATGCCCGCGTGAAAAAGCAGATCGAGGAAGACAACAGCGGCCCCTGGGGTGCGAGCCAGAACATCGCCATCTTCGGCAAACCGGGAGACGGCAAGTTTGAACTGGTAATGACCGGCCGGCACATGACGGTTCGTTGCGACGGCAACTCGACCGAGCATGTCGCCTTTGGCGGGCCGCTGTTCTATGGGCACGCCGCCGGCGCCTTCGACGAAGAGCCGACTCATCCCGGCAACGTCTATTGGGAACAGGCCCTAGCGGCCAACAAGGTCTATGAAATGCTCGACGGCAAGCAGCGAGCCAAGGCCGAGGTTCCCTCGACGCCGATCGAACAGAAGGTCGGCTTCAAGGGGGAGAAGGGGCCGCTGCACGGCATCCCGTTGGCCGACTTGACCGGCGACCAGAAAGAGCAGGTCCAAAAGACGCTGCAAAAGCTGATCGAACCGTACCGCCAAAGCGATCGGGACGAGGTGGTCGCTTGTCTCAAGGCGCAAGGGGGGCTCGATAAGTGCTCGCTCGCCTTCTACACCGACGAAGACTTGGGCGAAGACAAAATCTGGGACAACTGGCGGCTGGAAGGGCCGTCGTTCGTCTGGTATTTCCGCGGCTCGCCCCATGTCCACGTGTGGGTGAACGTCTCGGCCGATCCGTCGGTCAAGACGAACGCCTAGAGGAATTGGCGAGCGGGGGGCGTGAGCCCCCTGAGAATTCGTGATATCGCATGGTCGTCATGGGTCGGGTGCCACGCCCACGCTTGCGTGGGCGTGCTGTTTGGCCGCGCTCGTTGCTCCCGCCCACGCCGTTGACGGCCAGCTCCCCGCCAATGCGGCCGTTTCCATCCAAGGCATGGTCGCCTCGGTTCATCCCTTGGCGACCGATGCCGGTGTGGCGGCGCTGGCGCGCGGCGGCAACGCGGTCGATGCCGCCATTGCCACGGCGCTCACGCTGGGCGTCGTCGATGGGCACAATTCGGGCCTCGGCGGCGGCTGCTTCATCCTCATCCGCCGGGCCGACGGCAGGCTGATCGCCATCGACGGCCGGGAAACCGCGCCGGCCAAGGCGACGCGCGACATGTTCCTGGTGGACGGCAAGCCGCGATCCGAACTGAGCCAGCACGGTCCACTGGCGGTCGCCACGCCGGGGGCTCTGGCCGCTTATGCGCTGGCGGTCAAGGATCACGGTCGCATGCCGCTGGCGGAACTGGTTCTTCCCGCCGCCAAATTGGCCCAAGAGGGATTTCCGCTGGATGCCCCCAATGCAGCCGCCCTGTCGCGAACGGCAGCGACCCTGCAAAAATTCAGCGGCCCAGATGTTTCCCTGCTGAAGGCCGACGGCTCGGCCTATGCGGCTGGCGAAATCCTGCGGCAGCCGGAACTGGCAGGCACCTATCGGTCGATTGCCGAGCAGGGGACCGGCTGGTTCTATCGCGGCCCGTTCGCCGAACAGGTCGGCCGGTGGATGGCCGGGCATGGGGGCATCTTGGCAACCGACGATTTCGCTGCCTACAGGCCGATCCTGCGCGAGCCGCTGGTCACGACGTATCGCGGCCGGACGATCGTCGGTTTTCCGCCGCCCAGTTCTGGCGGCGTCCATGTGGCGCAAATCCTCAACATTCTGGAAGGCTTCGACCTGCGGGCGATCCACGAGCGCGACGCGGGCGAGTATCACCATGTGCTGGCCGAGGCGATGAAGCTCGCCTTTGCCGACCGGGCCTTCTGGCTAGGCGACCCCGACCAGGCCCGCGTCCCCCGCGGCCTGATCGACAAGCAATACGCCCGCGAACTGGCCGCCAGGATCGATCGAGAAAAAGCGAGCCCCGTTGCCGGACACGGCACGCCGCCGGCCGCCGATGAAAACGTGTTTCGCAAGCACACGACCCACATCGCCGCCGCCGACGCCCAGGGAAACTGGGTCGCCATCACGCAGACGATCAACACCACTTACGGCTCGAAGGTGATCGTACCGGGGACGGGCGTGGTGCTGAACAACGAAATGGACGATTTCGCGATCGCCCCCGGCACACCCAATGCGTTCGGGCTGGTCGGAGCCGAGGCCAACGCCGTGGCCCCCGGCAAGCGGCCCCTGTCGAGCATGAGCCCCACGATCGTGCTACAGGATGGCGAGCCGGTGCTGACCGTCGGCGCGGCGGGAGGCCCCACCATTATCACCCAGGTCTTGCAAGCCCTGGTCCGCACGATCGACCTCGAGCTACCCTTGCACGAGGCGATCGGCCAGCCGCGAATCCACCACCAGTGGTCGCCCGACGAGGTGCGGATCGAATCGCGTCTCGACGAACGGCCGAAAGCAGCCCTGAAAGCCCGCGGACACAAGCTCCACGAGGTCAAAAGCATGGGGGTCAGCCAGGCGATCTTTTTCGATCCGACGACGAAGACGTTTCTCGGCGTCCACGATCCGCGGGTGCCGGGCAAGGCCGCCGGACCTTAACCGTGTTGATTTGCCACCGGATAGCGGCTCGTTTATCATCCACCTTCCCGCTTGACCTTTCTCGCCTGGCCTTCCACGAGGTTCCCGATGCGCCCTTGCCTGATCCTGCTGCTGC
This sequence comes from Pirellulaceae bacterium, assembly GCA_040901775.1. Taxonomy (GTDB): domain Bacteria; phylum Planctomycetota; class Planctomycetia; order Pirellulales; family Pirellulaceae; genus CAYLLN01. The sequence continues at coordinate 49,949 of JBBDYF010000275.1, forward strand.
TTGCCGCCGCACCGCTATTTGCCGCTGAACCAGCCGGTTTCCAGACGAAACTGCTTAATGGCGAAAACACGCACGGCTGGCAGATCACCGGCTGCGTGGTCAACGTCGAAAACGGTTCGCTGGTCATCAAGGATGGCAACGGCCTGGTTCGCTCCGACAGCCGCTACCGCGATTTCATCCTGGAACTCGAATATCGTCCTTTACAAAAGGATAAGTACGACGCGGGCATCTACATCCGCTGCGAACTGCCGCCGGACGGCAAGCCCTGGCCGAGCCAATACCAGGTGAACCTGAAGCACGGCGACGAACTGAACCTGATCGGGTTCCCCCAGGCCCGCAGCACCGGCCTGATCAAGCCGGGCGAGTGGAACCACGTCAAGCTGACGATCGTCGGCGACAAGGCCCAAATGAAAATCAACGGCCGGCCGGCGTGGGAAACGACGGGGATCGAAGCCCGCGATGGCTACGTCGGCATTCAAGTCGAGGTGCCGGGTGGCGGACAGTTCGAATTCAAGGAAATTACGGTCACCGAACTGGGCTATACGCCATTGTTCGACGGCGCGTCGCTGGCCGGCTGGGAAGGGGCCGGCGAGCCCGCCGAGAAATGCTGGCAGGTGGAAGAGGGCTCGATCGTTTGCACCGGCGACAAAGGGCCTTGGCTCCGCAGCAAAGAGCAACACGGCGACTATAACCTGCGGCTCGACTACAAGCTCAAGGCCGGTGGCAACAGCGGCGTGTTCATTCGAGTGCCGGAAGATGGCGACCACCACGGCGACGGCGCGGGGATCGAGGTGCAGGTGGTGGACGACAACGCCGACAAGCATCAGGGAATCAAACCTTATCAGTTCGGCGGCAGCCTCTACGCCATCGCGCCGGCGACAAAGCGCGTCGGCCGACCCGTGGGCGAGTGGAATTCGCTCGAAATCAACTGCCACGGCAAGCACTACCGGATCATTCACAATGGGCAGGTGATCGTCGATGTCGATGCATCGCACTACCCCGAACTGAATGGCCGGCTGACCAAAGGCTTTCTCGGCTTGCAGAACCATAGCGAACGGGTCTGGTTTCGCAATCTGCGGATCGGGCCGGCCTACGACCTGCCGCCCCCGGCCAGACCGGCGGACCCCACGGCGGCCCAGATCAAAGAGTTGCTGCAACAACCCATTCTGGCCACCGGCACTCCGCAAGCCGAGGTCGAGGCGTTCTGCGAAGCCCGCGTGCTGCGCTTGCCGGCTGCCGACGCGGCCGAGCGGAAATCGCCCGCCGCCTGGCAAGCCTATATGGCCGAGGTTAGGAAAAACGTGTTGGAACGCGTCGTCTTCCGAGGCGAGGCGGCCCAGTGGAAAACGTATCGAGGCCAGGTCGAAACGTTCGAGACGATCGAAGCGGGCGACGCTTACACGATCAAAAAACTCCGCTTCGAGGCGGTCCCCGGCTTGTGGGTTCCGGCCCTGCTCTATGAGCCGACGAAGATTGCGGGCAAGGTGCCGGTGTTTTTGAATGTCAACGGGCACGACGGCCAAGGGAAATCGGCCGACTACAAACAGATTCGCTGCATCAACCTGGCCAAACGCGGGATCATTTCCCTCAACCTGGAATGGTTCGGCATGGGGCAACTGCGCGGGCCCGGCTTCACTCACTACAAGCTCAACCAGCTCGACCTGTGCGGCACCAGCGGCGTCGCCCCGTTCTACCTGGCGATGCAGCGCGGGCTCGACATTTTGCTCGCTCATCCGCGGGCCGATCCCGAGCGGGTCGGCGTCGCGGGGCTTTCCGGCGGCGGCTGGCAGACGATCTTCATCGGCTCGCTCGATCCGCGGGTGACGCTGGCCAACCCGGTCGCCGGCTATTCGAGCTATCTGACGCGAATTCACCATCACTCGGACCTGGGCGATTCCGAGCAGACGCCGGTCGATCTGGCCGCCACGGGCGACTACGCCCATCTGACGGCGATGCTCGCGCCGCGGGTAGCGCTGCTCACTTATAACGAAAAGGACAATTGCTGCTTTGCCGCCCCGCACGCGCTCCCCCCGCTACTGGCGGCCGCTCGTCCGGCGTATCGGCTTTTGGACCGTGCCGGCGCGCTGCACGAGCACATCAACTACGATCCGGGCACCCACAATTTCGAGCGCGACAATCGCGAAGCACTCTACAAGGTGATCGGGCAGCACTGGTTCGCCGATCAGCCAGCGTATTCTGGGGTGGAGATCGAGTGTAGCGGCGAGGTGCTATCGGCCGAGCGACTGGCGGTCGAGCTGCCGGCGGGAAACCTCGATTTTCAGAAGTTGGCCGAGCAATTGATGAAAGACCTGCCCGCCAAGAGTTCTGCTACTCGCGACGAGGTGCGCCAGGTGCTGCGCCTTGCGGATGGCAGCGAAAAGCTCAAGGCGACGGCGGCCAGCCACGCGCAACTGGGCCTGGTCACCGCGACCCGCTGGCAACTGCGGATTGACGACGCCTGGACTGTGCCGGCGGTCGAGTTTTCGGCCGGCGGCAGCGGTTCGGCAGCCATTGTGCTGGCCGACGAAGGACGAGCGGCGGCGGCCGAAGAAGTGTCCCGGCTGCTCGCCGCCGGAACGCGCGTCGTGGCAATCGATCCGTTCTACCTGGGCGAATCCAAAATCAAAAGCCGCGACTTTTTGTTCGCGCTGTTGGTGTCGAGCGTTGGCGAGCGACCGCTCGGCGTGCAGGTTCATCAGCTTGAGCGCATCGCGGCCTGGCTGAAAGCAGACCCGAAAACAACCGACGTTCGCATTCATGCAGTCGGGCCGCGGACCAGCTTGATGGCCCTGGCCGCCGCCGCCGCGGCCGAGGAGAACATCGGCGGCGTGCGGCTGACCGGCTCTCTCGGCTCATTGAAGGAAGTCATCGAGCAAGGGGGCCAGGTCGATCGAACCCCCGAGCAGTTTTGCTTCGGTTTGCTCGCCACGGCCGACATCGCGCAACTGGCGGCGCTGGTCGCTCCCCGGCCGGTGCAGTTGCCCGAACCATCCGAGCGTGTCAAAAAGGAACTGGCTGGGCTGGCCGACGTTTACTCGCGACTCGGCCAACCGTTCGATCCGCTCGCCCCCTGAGCAAGTGCCGATTTTCGTCTCCCATCTCAATCCAAAACGTGATTCCCAAACCGATGTTACGCTCCTTGTTGTTTTCCCTGCTAGCGGTGGCACTAGCCTCGCCTAGCGCAGCCGCCGACTATCCCCAGTTCCGCGGCCCGGCCGGCGATGGTCACGCCGCGGCCAAGGGCCTGCCCTCCACCTGGAACGAGACGACCAACGTCGCTTGGCGGACGCCCATTCCAGGCAAAGGGTGGTCGTCCCCCAGTTTGCATCAGGGACGGCTCTACCTGACGACGGCCGCGCCGATCGCCGATGAAGCGGCCCGCGGCGACGTTTCGCTGCGGGCAGTGTGCCTCAGCGCCGAAGACGGCAAGGTGCTCTGGAACCGGCAAGTTTTCGTGCAATCGGGCAAGGACGCTCCGAAAATCCATTCCAAAAACAGCCACGCCAGTCCGACGCCGGTCGTCGCGGATGATCGGGTCTATCTGCATTTCGGCCAACAGGGGACCGCCTGTCTGGACCTCGCCGGCAAAGAAATCTGGAAGAACGACGGCCTCAAATACTCGCCCGTTCACGGCAATGGAGGCTCGCCCGTGCTGGCCGGCGGCCTGCTGATCTTCACCTGCGACGGTGCCAGCGATCCGTTTGTCGTGGCTTTGGATGCCGCCAGCGGACAAGAGCGGTGGCGTTTTGAGCGCACGGCCGAGGCGGCCAAAACATTCTCGTTCTGCACCCCCACCCTGCTTACCGTCGGCGGCCGGCAGCAGGTCGTCTGCGCCGGTTCGGGCGTCGTCAATTCGCTCGACCCGGCGACCGGCCGCGAGATCTGGCGGGTTCAGCATTCTGGGTATTCGGTCATTCCCAAGCCGGTATTCGGCCACGGGCTGGTCTTCTTCAGCACCGGCTACGATTCCCCTTCGGTCCTGGCCGTGCGGGCCGACGGGGCGGGGGACGTGACGGAAACGCACGTCGCCTGGACGATGAAGAAGGGCTCGCCCCACACGCCGTCGCTGCTGCTGGTGGGGGACGAGTTATACATGGCGTCGGACAAGGGGATTGCGACCTGCGTCGATGCCCACACCGGCGAGCAGCACTGGCAAGAGCGGATCGGAGGCAACTACTCGGCGTCGCTGATCTATGCCGACGGCAAGATTTTTGTGCAAAGCGAGGAGGGACCGGCGATTGTGCTGAAGCCGGGCAAGCAGTTCACCAAGCTGGCCGACGCCGGCTTCAAAGAGCGCACGCTGGCATCATACGCAGTAGGCGAAAACGCCATCTTCATCCGCACCGAGGCGAATTTGTATCGAGTGCAGGCCAAATAAAACTGCCTCCAGCCCCTACCCCCAGCCCTCAGCCCCTCATTCGCATGCAATATCGTCTGCTCGGCCGAACCGGCGTTCGGGTTTCTCCCTTGTGTCTGGGAACCATGATGTTCGGCGGTCCAACCACCGCCGCCGATTCCATCCGCATCGTCCACAAGGCGCTCGATGCGGGGATCAACTTCGTCGATACGGCCGACATGTACAGCGCCGGCGAGTCGGAACGGGTCGTCGGTCAAGCATTGGCAAAAAGGCGCGGCCAGGTGGTGCTGGCGACCAAGGGTCGGCACAAAATGGGCGAAGGGCCCAACGATTGGGGCGCGACGCGGCTGCACTTGCGGCAGGCGCTCGACGCCAGTCTGCAGCGATTGGGAACCGACTATGTTGATCTGTATTACGTTCACGCGCCAGACTACGACACGCCGATCGACGAAACGCTTCGCTTTCTCGACGACGCGGTTCGTCTAGGCAAAATTCTCTATCCCGCCTGCTCGAACTTTCGCGCCTGGCGGGTCTGCGAAGCCCTCTGGACGAGCGACAAACTGGGTCTGGCCCGGCTGGCCGCCGTGCAGCCGCTATATAACCTGGTGAACCGCGACATCGAGGTCGAGCTGCTGCCGCTCTGCCAAGAACACAAACTCGGCGTGGTGACCTACAGCCCGCTCGCCCGCGGCATCCTGACGGGCAAGTACAAGCCGGGCGTGGCTTTTCCAGAGGGAAGCCGGGCGGCTCGCAACGACAAGCGAATGCGCGAAGCCGAGCTGCGCGACGAGAGCCTCGCCATCTCGCAGAGGTTGGCCGAACACTGCGGCCAGCGCGGCATCGCCCCGTCGCAGTTTGCCCTGGCTTGGTGTCTAGCGAATCCGATCCTCACGGCGGTCATCCTCGGCCCGCGGACGATGGAACAATTCGACGACAATCTGGCCGCGCTCGCCGTCACCATTTCGGCCGAAGACGAAGCGTTCGTCGATTCGCTGGTCCCCCCCGGCGAGCACAGCGGCCAGGGCTTTAACGATCCGCTCTACCCGGTGACGGGCCGGCAACGCGCGTAGCCGGCAGAAATGGCGAACATGAAAACAACACTCGGCTGGGGACCGTGGGGGGCGGGCCTGCTGCTGCTAGCAAACGTTGTCGTGCCGCTGGTCTGGGGAGACGTCTATCCGTTCACGTCGGCTCCCATGTTTCGCGATAATCCCCGGCAGTGTTGCAACTATCGCGTTTACCGGCCCGACGGCATCGAGTTGCCGGCGGAAGACTGGCTGTGCCACCGCGTGTACGACGGCAACCCGGTCGGCTACGGCGTGGGAATCAAACCGCCGGCAGTGCTCGAGCAGGAGTTTGGCGTGGTTCACGACGAAGCCGCCGTGCGCCGGCATGTGCGTAAGATTCTCGCTCAGCCACGGCACGCGGCGCTCGAGTACGTCGAAATCGTTCAGGAAGTGATCGGCCCGGTCGATGACCAGCGGGTCGGCGTGGTTCGGGCGCGGCGGCTGCGAATCGGCCGCAGCCCAATGGAGAACTGAACGCCCCTACGCCGGCCAGCCGTAGGTTTGCCGCAAGGCCGCGTGAACGGCCGAGGTGAGTTGCGGCAGGCGCAGCGGCTTGGGCAACACCGAAAAGGCCGCGGCGGCACGAGCCTCGGCCACGATTTGCTCGTCGAGGGTGGCCGAGATCAAAATCCAGGGGAGCATCACTTCCAGATCGAGCTGTCGCAGCCGGTGGATCGTTTCCAACCCGGTGAGCCGGGGCATGTGCATGTCGAGCAGCAGCAGATGGACCTCGCGGCGGCTGAGAATATCGAGCGCTTCTTCGCCATCGGCCGCTTCGATGGTCTCGAACCCGCGCGAGCGCAGCACCACGGCCAGCGTCGCGCGGAAGTCGCGATCGTCGTCGGCAATCAAGAGCGCAGGGGTTTGAAGCTTCATGGCCGCCGAGCCCTCGTCAAGGAGGGCCGTGCAAGCGAAAAGGCAATGCAGGCAAAAATGGCAGGACGGGGTAACTGTAGCACTTCGTAGAGCAATCGGAGTGCCGCGCCGCCGTTGAGGATTATGACGACGGCGCAACGCCTTGCCCATAGTGTACTTATATCAATTCATGCCGACCGAGCAATGTCAAACGGCTGCGGCGGCGTTTACACGGACGCCAGGTTTTCGGCCGCTTGCTCCCCCCGGATCAACGCGACCAGATCTTGCGAACTGAGCTTGCCGGCCTGGTCGGTTCCCGCCAGCACGTCGGCCACAAGGCTTCGTTTGCTGGCATGGAGCGCCAGGATTTGCTCCTCGATCGTGTCCTTGGCAACCAGCCGATAGACGGTGACCGGTCGCAATTGGCCGATGCGATGCGCCCGATCGGTCGCCTGGTCCTCGACGGCCGGGTTCCACCAGGGGTCCATGTGGATCACGTAATCGGCCGCGGTCAGGTTGAGCCCCGTGCCACCCGCCTTAAGCGAAATCAGGAACAACTCGCCTTCGCCATGCTGGAAGGCATCGACCCGCTTCTGCCGCTCGCCGGTCGGGGTCTGGCCGTCGAGATACTGATACGAAATGCCGGCCGCGTCGAGCGCGCCGCGAATCAAGCTGAGGTGCTGCACGAACTGGCTGAAGACGAGCGCCCGGTGTCCCCCTTCGCGCAGCTCCAAGGCAATTTCCATGAACAGTTCGAGCTTGGCCGAGCCGCCGGGCCAATCGGCATCGACCAGTTGCGGGTGACAGGCGAGTTGCCGCAGCCGGGTGAGTGCCGCCAGGATTTGGAAGCGCTTGTCCTCGGTTTTCGATTTTTCGCCGGGCATCGCCAAGTCGGCAATCGCAGCCAGTCGAGCGGCCTGGTATCGCCTGCGCTCCTCGGCGCTCAGTTCGGCGGTGCGGACGATCTCGGTTCGGGCGGGCAATTCCTGCAGCACTTCGGACTTGGTCCGGCGGAGGATGAAGGGGCGGATCAAGCGCGAGAGGGCCCGCCGTCGCACGGGATCTTTCTGCCGCTCGATCGGCTCGGCGAACTTGGTGCGAAACCGTTCCCAGCTACCGAGTAGCCCCGGACAGACGGCGCGGAAGATGCTCCAGAATTCGCCCAGGTGGTTTTCGACCGGCGTGCCGGTCAGAGCCAGCCGCCACCGCGCGTCGATTTGGCGCACCGCTTGGGCCGTTTTCGTGACGCTGTTTTTGATCTTTTGGGCTTCGTCCAAAACGAGCGTGCCCCACTCGATCTTGGCCAGCTTGGCAACGTCGCGCAACAAAAGGCCGTAGCTGACGACCAGCACATCGCCGGCGGTCAGATCCTGCAAGACTTCCTCGCGGTCGGTCTCGTGATAGAGGATGGGCCGCAGCGTCGGAGCAAAGCGCTCCGCCTCGCGAATCCAGTTGAAGCCGACGCTGGTCGGGGCGATGACCAGGGCGGGGCCTTCTTCTGCGCGGTCGATCAAGGCGGCTAGCGTTTGCACCGTTTTGCCCAAGCCCATGTCGTCGGCCAGGCAGCCCCCCATGCCCCAGGCGGCCAAGCGCGAGAGCCAGCGATAGCCGTCGAGTTGATAGTCGCGCAGTTCGGCCTGCAAGGTGATCGGCGGTTCGGGCGACAGGTTTTGCGCCGCGTGCAGCCGGCGGAGCGACTCGTCCCAGGCGAGGCAGGCTTTTAGCTCGACGCTCGGATCGCAAAGCTGCTGGAGCACCGGAGCGGCGCTAATGTCGAGTTCTCGCTTGCCCGACTTCGTTTCGTAACTGGCATCGTCGATCGCTTCCAGCGATTGCCGCAGCGTTTGTGCCAGGCGAACGTATTGCTGGGGCGCTACCTCGATGTACCGGCTCCCTTTGCGCATGGCGGCCAGAATGCGCGCCAGCTCGATCTCTTGGCCGTCGATCTCGACGGTGCCGGACAGGCCGAACCAGTCTTGCTGAGATTCGATTTGCACGCGCAGCGCCCCGGCCTGCACGGTGCGGCTGACCGAGCGACGGTCCCCCTCGGGCCACTGCACGAGCAAATCTTCGAGTGGCTCGTCGGCCAGTTGCGCGAGCAGGTCGAGCGCGTCGTCGAGCGTCGGCAGCAGCCAGGTAAAGGGCTTGGACGTCGCGAACATCGCCAGCCGCAACTGTTCGGCGATTTCGCTCGCTCGACGGCGTTCGTCGGCGAGGTCGCGTTCGTAGCGGAACTGCTTCCCTTCGCGCAGCACGGCGATAGCGGCGGGACCACCTCCCGGCGCATAGGCCGCGCCCCCTTCGACGGGAACAACTACCAACTCGGCCCCCACGCCCTGCGGCTGCTGGGGAGTCAATCGCAACACCAGGCGGCGATCGGCCACTTCTGTTCCGCCAGTCAGGCTTTCGGGCAACACGACCGGCAGGCGGGCCTGCAAGATCGCAAGCTTTTCGAGCAACGTCGGCTGGCCGGCTGGTGGGATTGGTTCGTCGATGCTCCCCAGTTTGGCGACGAGCGTCACCAGCCCCGAATCGACTTCGCACAGTACCACGCGATTGCCCGCGCGATCGACCCAGATGGGTTTTTCAAACTTTTCGCCGTTTTTGCTCCACAAGGTCTCTCCGGGCCGCACTTTTCCATCCACTGCCGGTTGCACAATCCAGCCGCCGGGCCGTTCGCTCACGGCCACTCCGAACGACCCGCGCGCTATTTCCACCGGCACGTCGGGCCGATCGGCCCAAAATACGAGGGGATGGCCGATCAATTCGAGCAGGATGTCGTAAGCTCCAAGCGATGAAGCGTTGCCGTATCCGTAGCGGTAATTATACGAGTGGACGAATTGTTGGTATTTCAGCCCGATCCGGCGCTCCGCTTCGTGCAGGGCCGGATCGTCGGGACGAAGCGATTCGAGCGATAGCCGCCGTCCCTTGGTCCAGCGGCCGTTCTTTCCGAGCTTTTGCTGGCAGGCAGCCACGTCGAACGCAATTCGCGTGGTTCCATTTGGCATTTCTTGCTGCGTAAATTCGGCCCGCCAGACGACCCGCGTTTGGAGTTCTTCGGGAACCTGCTGCTCGACGGGCTTATTGGCCAGGAATTGATCGACCAGTCGCAGCGCCCCCCGCCACGCTTCGCTTTGGCTGAGCTGGAAAAGCTGCTCGCGGAGCGGGTGCGATTTGTCGTCCAGAATGGCGGCCAGTCGTTTGACCGCGGCCAGCGTGTGGGCGCAGCCCTGCCGGCGGCGAAAGTCTTTGCAACTGCCCGTCACATCGGCGACACCGTTGGGGACCATCTGGCGGCCGTCGAACACGCCGCTCAGGTAGGCATGCACGCGGCACCCCCCCGACTTGGCATGGGCGGTCAGTCGACCCTCATTCGCGTCGAATACAAAATCGGTCAGCTCCGGCAAAATAGCTTGAACGTGCAGCCCCCGCTGCCGGTAAAAGGCAACCAGTGTCGGCAAATCGGATTGCATTTGCCGCAGCATGGCCAGCCGATCGGCAGCCGTGCGAGGAATCTGCTCTTCTGTAGGAAGCGCGTTCAAGGGTTCCTCCGTGAACATTCGGGTAATAAGCAGAAGCGATGCCCAAAGCCCGACGTTGCGGTTACCGCCGTAATAGCCGTGCCTAATCGAGGCACTGCGAAAGCATTAAATTAACGCACGCGGGTGGACTTGCCCAGTCGAATTGCTTGACCCTCGCTTTCCAGCCAACCTAAGATAGACCTTTCCTTCCCACCGCGGCGCGATTGCCCGCCGCAAGCCGTTTTTCTTCCCGCCTGTCACGACCCCTGGGGCCGACTATGAACCTGTTGCGCATTTTGTACTCGCTGCGCATTCCCAACCCACTGCGCATCTTGCTTACCGTGGCGATCGGGGCTGCGGGCAGCCTTTCGCTCGGTGCTGCCGAGCCGATGGTGAGTTTCAACCGCCAGATCAAACCGATTCTCGCCGGCAAGTGCTTCACCTGCCACGGACCCGACGAAAAAGAGCGGCAGGCGGAACTGCGGCTCGATGTGCGCGACGAGGCGGTGCCGCTCGTCATTAAGCCGGGCGATGCGGTGCACAGCGAACTGTTCGTGCGGATTACGTCGGACGATAAAGACTTGCAGATGCCTCCTGCCGACTCGAAGAAGCCGGGCATGACGGCCGACGAAGTCGCCCTGATTCGCCAGTGGATCGAGCAAGGGGCCGAGTACGATGCCCATTGGTCCTACGTGCCGCCGGTGCGTCCGGCCCCCCCCGCCGTGAAAGACGCCGCGTGGACCGCCGGCGAGATCGACCGTTTCGTCCTCGCCCGTTTGGAAGCCAAGGGGCTCGCCCCGTCGCTCCCCGCCGACCAGCGAACGCTCCTTCGTCGGCTTTCGTTCGACGTCGTCGGCTTGCCCCCGACGCCGCAGGAACTGGCCGACTTCGCAGCCGACGACTCGCCCCAGGCCTGGGAAAAGCAGGTCGATCGGCTGCTCGCCAGCCGGCACTATGGCGAGCGGCTGGCGCTATACTGGCTCGATGTGGTTCGCTACGCCGATACGGCCGGCTATCACAGCGACAACTTCCGCGATTTGAGTCCCTACCGCGATTACGTCATCGCGGCATTCAACGACAACAAACCGTTCGACCAGTTCACCATCGAGCAACTGGCGGGGGATCTGCTGCCGGATGCCAGCGGCGAGCAGCGCATTGCCTCGGGCTATAACCGGCTGCTGCAAACGACCGAAGAAGGAGGGGCCCAGCCCAAGGAATACACCGCCAAGTACGCGGCCGACCGGGTGCGCAACACGTCGGCCATTTGGCTGGCCAGCACGATGGGCTGCTGCGAGTGCCACGCGCACAAGTTCGATCCGTTCACGCACCAGGACTTTTATCGCTTCGCCGCGTTCTTTGCCGACGTGAGCGAAAAGGGGGTCGGTCGCCAGGAGCAGGCGAGCATTCCCACGCCCGAGCAGGAATTGCAACTGGCCCAGCTCGACCAGCAATTGGCCGCGGCTCGCGCGCAGTTCGCCGCCAAGACTCCGGAACTGACCGCCGCCCGCGCCAAGTGGGAAGCGGCCGCCCAGGCCGAACTCGCCAGCAGCGCGGGAACGTGGCTGATCGCCAAGCCGTCCAAGGTGCAAGCCAAGAGCAAGACCGTGCTGACGCCGCAGGACGACGGTACGCTAGTGGCCAGCGGTCCTAATCCTCCCAAAGAGATTTACACCATTACCTTGCCCGCCGACGGCGATGGGATACGTGGCTTGCGACTGGAGGCGCTGGTCGATGGCAGCTTTCCCAACAAAGGATTGTCGCGAGCCAACGGCAACTTCGTGCTTTCGGAAATCGAAGTGGCAGCTTTGGCGGCTGACGGCAAATCGACTCCGGTAAAACTGGCGGCAGCCGCAGCCGACTTCTCGCAAGATGGCCATCCGATTGCCAATGCCATCGACGGCAAGGCCGATACGGGCTGGGCCGTTGCGGGGCACGAGAAACCAGCCGATCGCGCCGCTGCCTTCACGTTTGCCGAAACAGTCGGCGGGACCGGAAACAGTCTGGTGGTCACGCTCAAGCACGAGTCGGAGTTTGCCGGGCACAACATCGGCCGGTTCCGCTTGTCGCTGACCGAAAGTGAGAAGCCCAGCCTGTCGGGCGCTGGAATCCCTGCCGCAGTGGCCGAAGCCATGCAGCTCGACGCGGCAAAGCGTTCGCCTGAGCATGAGGAACTGCTCGACGGCGAGTTCCGCCGGGCAGCGCCGGAACTAGCCTCGGTTCGCCAGCAGATTGCCAAGCTGGAATCGGATCGCGCGAAGCTGATTCAAGCTTTCCCCTCGACGCTCGTTTCGATGTCGGCCGAGCCGCGGACGATTCGCGTGCTGCCGCGGGGCAACTGGCTGGACGATTCGGGCGACGTGATGCAGCCGGCAGTGCCCGGATTTCTTAGCGACGCTTCGCAGAAGCGTTCCGCAACCGACGCTCCTTCTCGCCAAACCCGCCTCGACCTGGCCCGCTGGATGACCGACCGGCAGAACCCGCTCACCGCCCGGGTCTTCGTCAATCGCATGTGGAAACTGGCATTTGGCCGCGGCATTTCCCGTTCGCTCGACGACTTTGGCTCGCAAGGAGAATTGCCCACGCATCCCGATCTGCTCGATTGGCTGGCGGTCGAATTCATGGAGAGCGGCTGGGACGTAAAGCACACGTTCAAGCTGATGCTGCTGTCGGCGGCCTACCGGCAGTCGTCGGTTCCCAACGAACTCGCCCTAGCCGAGGACGCGACGAACGACCTTTTCAGTCGCCAGAACCGTTTTCGCCTCGACGCCGAGTTCGTACGCGACAACGCCCTGGCGACCAGCGGCTTGCTGGTCCCCACCATCGGCGGCCCCAGCGTCAAGCCATATCAACCTGCCGGCTATTGGCAATACTTAAATTTTCCCAAGCGGGAGTGGGAGAACGACCAGGGAGACGGCCTGTATCGCCGCGGACTGTACACTTTCTGGCAACGGACGTTTCTGCATCCCAGCCTGGCCGCGTTCGACGCTCCCAGCCGCGAGGAATGCACGGTCGAGCGGGCCCGCAGCAACACGCCGCAACAGGCGCTCGTGCTGCTGAACGATCCGACCTATGTCGAGGCGGCCCGTGCTTTGGCGGGCCGCATTCTGGCCGAAGGGGGCAAATCGACGCCCGAGCGGCTGGAGTACGCCTTTCGCCGCGTCCTCGTCCGCCCGCCGCGACCCGAAGAGGTGCAACTTCTTTCCGCCTTGGTTGAAAAGCATCAGCAAGAGTTCGCCGCCGACAAGGCTGCGGCTGCGAAGCTACTGAGCGTGGGAGATCTGAAATCGCCCGCCGAGCTCCACCTGGCCGAACTGGCCGCCTGGACCAGCGCCAGCCGTGTGCTGTTGAACTTGCACGAAACGATTACGAGGAACTAGGCCAGCGGGGTGCGTGAGCCCCTTGAGACACGCCGCTGGACGGAAAAGCATTGCGACCAAGGAGCAGTCCATGAGCATCGCGGAATTGAAATCGCCGCTGGCAGCCGGGCGGCCTGCCTGGCGCTTGGATGAAGGCTCGAACGGCCGGTTGATGTCGCTGGACGAATTCGAAGCCCTCGAGGCTGACGACTGCGACCAACGTTTTCGTTACGAGTTGATCAACGGAGTCGTCATCGTGAGCCCAGCCCCTGCCGATGCAGAAGCCGATCCGAATGGTGAACTGGAAACAATGTTGCGGAATTATCGGGCCACACACCCGCTAGGCAAAGCTTTAGACAAGACGTTGGCCGAACGCGACGTGAGAACCCGAGTCGGAATTCGCCGCGTCGATCGGGCGCTCTGGATCGGTTTTGGACGCCGCATTAGTTCGAAACGCGATCTGCCGACGATCATCGTCGAGTTCGTGTCGCCGGGTAAGAAAGCGTGGCGCCGCGACTTCACGATCAAACGGGAAGAGTATCTTGAGCTTGGTACGAAAGAATATTGGGTCGTCGATCGTTTTAACCGAACGCTCACGGTTTTTTTTCTCTCGCCGGCCGACCCACTGCAGCGAGTCGTGACGGAAACCCAGACCTATACCACGCCGCTCTTGCCTGGATTTGAATTGCCGCTCAAACAATTGCTGGAGCTCGCCGACGAGTACGAGGATTAGATAGGGAAAGGGAATTGAGGGGGTGAGCCGTCTGAGGCTCGTCACGGGAAGACAGAATTGGAGAAGGCCATGAGCATTGCAGAACTACAGTCTCGCCCATCTGCCACGACGCCCCAACTGCGTCTGGACGCGTCTGCGAACGGTCGGCTGATGTCGATCGAGGAATTCGAAGCTCTTGAACCGGACGACTGCGACCAGCGATTTCGCTACGAGCTAATCAACGGAGTTGTCATTGTGAGTCCACCACCAAGTGATGGCGAGATTGATACCAACGATGAACTTGGGCGATTGCTGCGGAACTATCAGAATACTCCCGCAGGCAAATCGCTCGATGCGACTCTGTTTGAGCGCGAAGTCAGGACGAGAGCGGGCATTCGCCGGGTCGATCGTGCTCTCTGGATTGGCTTTGGGCGGCCCATTAAATCAAAGCGCGATCGGGCCACCATCCTGATCGAATTCGTTTCGCCCGGAAAACGCGCAGCGCTGCGCGATTACGAAGACAAACGCGATGAGTACTTGGAAATGGGGGCGAAGGAATACTGGGTCATCGATCGCTTCCGTCGCACCATGACTGTCTATTTCCTGCCGCCAGCTGAACCTGCGAAGCGAATCGTCACCGAAAGCGAAATCTACACCACTCCCCTGCTTCCCGGCTTCGAGCTCCCTTTAAAGCGGCTCATGCAACTAGCCGATCAATACGCCGACGAGGAAGGTACCTAAACGACATGCCATTCGATTTCAACGCAAACCTCGCCCGCCGCACGTTCCTCAGCCGCACCGCGTGCGGCGTGGGCGGGGCCGCGCTCGCCACGCTGCTGGCCCGCGATAGCGCCCGCGCGGCCGATGCAGGGCCCGCCAGCCGCGGCCTGATCAGCCCGCTGCATCTGGCCCCCAAGGCCAAACGGGTGATCTTTTTGACAATGGCGGGTGGCCCCTCGCACCTGGAATCGCTCGACCACAAACCGAAGCTGGCCGAACTGCACGGCCAGCCGATGCCCGAGTCGTTTACCAAGGGGCAGCCGATCGCTCAGCTTCAAGGGAAAGAGCTGAAGTGCTTTGGCCCACAACACGCCTTCAAAAAGTATGGCCAGTCGGGACAAGAGATTTGCGAGCTGTTTCCGCACATCGGATCGGTTGCCGACGAGATTTGCATCGTTCGCTCGCTCCGCACCCAGGCGATCAATCACGACCCGGCTCACACCTTCATGAACGCGGGGACGACGATCTCGGGCCGGCCCAGCATGGGGGCCTGGTTGACCTACGGCCTAGGGGCCGAAACCGAAAACCTGCCTGGATTCTGCGTCCTCACCTCGACCGGCAAGTTCGGCCAGGCCCAGCCGATCGCCAGCCGGCAGTGGAGCGCCGGCTTTTTGCCCAGCCGGCATCAAGGGGTCGAACTGCGGGCCAAGGGAGATCCGGTGCTGTACGTCACCCGACCCAGCGGCGTGTCGCCCAGTCAGCAAGCGGACGTCGTCGCCGCGGTGGGCCAACTCAACCAGATCGAGGCCGAGGCGGTTCACGACCCCGAAATTGCCACCCGCATTGCCCAGTACGAACTGGCCTTTCGGATGCAGACGAGCGTTCCGGATCTGGTCGATATCTCGGACGAGCCGCAGCACGTGCTCGACCTGTACGGCACGCCGGGGGGCGACGGCACGTTCGCGGCCAACTGCCTGCTCGCCCGCCGGCTGGCCGAGCGGGGGGTCCGGTTCATCCAGCTTTACCATCGCGACTGGGACCATCACGGCGGCATCAAGGAGCACATGGCGGGCACGGCCAAGGAGGTGGATCAAGCTTGCGCGGCGCTAATTACCGATCTGAAAGATCGGGGCATGCTCGACGACACGTTGATCGTCTGGACGGGCGAATTCGGCCGCACGCCGATGGCGCAAGGCAACGGCCGCGACCATCACATGAAGGGCTTTTCGGTCTGGCTGTGCGGCGGCGGGATTAAGCCGGGCATCAGCTACGGCGCGACGGACGAGTTGGGCTACAACGCGGTCGAAAACATCGTCGAGGTTCACGACCTGCACGCCACGCTCTTGCACCTGCTGGGCATCGACCACGAGCGGTTCACCTACCGCTGGCAAGGCCGCGACTTCCGCCTGACCGACGTGAGCGGGCAGGTGGTGCAGGCGATCTTGTCGTAAGGTCAACCTGCTTGCCCATCGGGGCAAACCTTATACGGTACATCGACCTATCGCGATCTGACGGGCATTCTTCGTTTGCGGGCCGGGCTTACTTGCCCGCCACGACGGTAAAGTAGCTCGGCACGACCCGGTCGAAGTATTCGGGCCGCATCTCGACCGGCAGGGCGTTATAGACGCAGTAGTTGCGCACCTGGTTCAGCAGGTCTCGCGGTTGGCAACGCCGCAGCGGCCGGCCGACCGGCTCGTAGTGTTCCTGAATCAGGTAATCGACCGCTTCGGGCCGGTATTCGCAGTGCAGGCCCTTGGCGATGATCTTGAACAGGGCCTTGAACTCTTCGATCGAAGGATCGCCCACCTCGATCTTGTACGGAATCCGCCGCAGGAAGGCCTCGTCGGCCAGATCGGTCGGTTCGAGGTTGGTCGAGAAGATGATCAACTGCTCGAACGGCACCTGAATTTTCTTGCCGGTCGCCAGCATCAAAAAGTCGTAGCGGTTTTCGAGCGGAATGATCCAGCGGTTGAGCAGATCGGTGGGCGAGATCCGCTGCCGGCCGAAGTCGTCGATCAGCAGCGAGCCACAATTGCTTTTGAGTTGCAGGCTCGCCTCGCTGATGTTCGAGTGGGGGTCGTGGCGAATTTCGAGGGCCTCCATCGTCAGTTCGCCGCCGACGACCACCGTGGGGCGCTTGATCTTCACCCAGCGGCGATCTTGCTCGCCCGCCTTGAGCAGGCTGCCGGAATTGCTTTCGAGCGGCTCGTGGCAGGCGGCGTCGAACAGCTTGATGTACTGGCCGTCTTCGGTGATGACGCGGGGAATCCAGATCGAGCTGCCGTAGCACATGGTGATCCGCTTGGCGAGCGTCGTTTTGCCGTTGCCCGGAGCGCCGTACAGGAACATGCCGGAGCCGCTGTTCACGGCGGGGCCCAAAATGTCGAACATCTCCTGCTCGACCGAGATGTCGGCGAAGGCCTTTTGCAGGTGCTTGCGCTGCGGGGCTTCGGCCCGAATGGTTTGGGCCTCGACCGAGACGATGTAGTCCTCGAGCGGCACCGGGGCCGCGCCGATGTACGAGCATTGATCCATCGCCGACTTGCCCCGTTGGCGCCCCTGGTCGGTCAGAGAATAGACGAAATCGTTCAGTTGGGCGCTGCCGCTGTTGACGATCAGTTGCCGCTGGCGGAGCGACGTGTAGATCGGCTCCAGAATGACGAACGGCAGGCAAATGTTGTCGGCGATTTGACGCCCGCTGGCCGAGCCGATCAGCAGCAGGTACTTGAGGATCAGCGTTTCGACGAGCGACGCCGTCAGGCCCGTCTCTTCGATCGTCTTCGGTTCGGAGGGCCGAAAGGCGTCTTCCGAAAGGATCGAGGCGAGCAGGCTTCCGGCGGCGGCAGGAGCTTCGGTGGCTGGCATAGCGGCGGGGTTCGGGGTTCGGGGTTCGGTC
>JBBDYF010000276.1:0-12575 GCA_040901775.1 Pirellulaceae bacterium
TTCGTCCGGCCGATCCGTCGGCCGGGCGAACGATTGCTCCGAAAGCATTCGCACCACGGCTTTACGACGACCCCCAGATCGCACGCGAAGACCATCCTATGATGAACGCAATGAGCCGGTGTTGGCACGAGGAAGACGGCGTCCTGTCGTTCGAGTGGACGCTGCTGGCAACGCTGGTCGTCGTGGGGATCGTCGGCGGGGTGGCCGGCGCGCGGGACGCAATCATCGACGAACTGGGCGATGTCGCCCAAGGGATGCTGGCCCTCGACCAGTCGTACTCGCTGAGCTTTCCGCTGCAAATTGAGGTGCATGTTCCCACCGCCAGTTCGGCCAGCGACAGCGGCTTTATCGACGCTCAGAACTTCCGCGACTGCGACACCACGTTCCCCGGCCCTCCCGATCAGCAGATGATCCCCGGCCTGCCGATCTTCGACGCCGATGACGGTGGCTAAGTCGCTGAATGTTCTCGCCAATGGCGCTGTTCGTCTCCTTGCGAGGCTCGTCCCACATGCATGTCGGTCCTGAACTCGTCGCGGCAGTCGCTTTGTTCACAGCGACGGCGGCGGTTATCGACTATCGCACCAGAAAGATCCCCAACTGGTTGAACGTCGCTGCCTGCCTGCTGGGGCTGGCCTACAACGGTTTCGCCCCCGGTGGGATCGGTTTGGGATTGGCGCTACTGGGGCTGGCGATCGGCTTTGCGCTCTTGCTCCTTCCGTGGATGCTAGGGGGCGGAGGCGCCGGCGACGTCAAACTGCTGGCGGCTCTGGGGGCCTGGCTGGGTCCGCTCATGATCCTGGTTGCCTTTGGAACGGCTGCCGTCCTGGCCGCCTTGGGGACCGTTCTAATCTTGACAGGCAGCGCTGTGACCCACCAATTCTCGCCGCCGCGCCGCCGCTACGTCGGCTCAGGTGCGGCCGGTGGGGCATCTTTGTCTGATCGAGCGGCAGCAGGCAAAGCGCGCCGCGTCCTCCCGTTCGCCGTGCCGGTGGCGCTGGCGACGTGGCTAGTCCTCGGCTGGCTCATGCTGAAGAGCCAAGGGCTGTAGGGGCGGCCTCTGTGTAGTTTCCGGGCAGCACCTGGGTGACTTTCGGCAACCTCCATCGACCGATGGCAGCATCGATCAATGGGCCTCCCGCTTGGCAATTCCCCGGCGATGTTGCGACTTGCTGGCCACGGGTCACGACCGCGAACCGCGCGGCACTCGATTTGCTTCCCCTGGGACGAACCGCTCGCCAGCCACGTTCGACAGCCGGAGCCTTGACGTGAAAAGCATCAGTCCCGCAACCGTGACCTTCGGCGTAATGGCCATCGTGCTCGGCCTGGTGGCCGCTTACGTCGTCCGAAAATCGCTCGAAAAACCGCCGGTCGCCACGGCGCCGCTCCCACCTGCTCCGCCGGTAGAAAAACCGGACCTCGTGCCGGTCGCCTTTGCCAAGAACAACCTGGCGAAGAACTCGCGGATCGCTGCGGCCGACATTTTCATTGGCGTCGTTCCTCGCGGCAGCAAGGCAGCCACCGGAACGTTCCAAAATATGGGGCTGCCGGAGGGGCGGATTACTAAGCTGGCGATTCGGGCCGGCCAGGCCTTTCGCGACGAGCACCTGCTCGGCATCGGCGAATCGTTGCCCGATCTGGCCCAGCGGCTGCCGGCGGGACATCGGGCGGTGACGATTCAGTTAAAAGGGGCCGACACCGGGGGGCGCCGGCTGGATGCAGGGGATCGCATCGATGTGTCGCTGACCGTCGAAGGAACCCATCCCGACCTGGGCGAGGTGATGACCCGCACCCTGCTGCGAAATGTGCTCGTCATGGATGCGGAGGGCAGCAAGCCGCTGGCTCGCCGAGGGAACAAGTCGCTCCAGTCCGCCGAGTCAACAGTTACGCTCTCGGTGCTGCCGGCCGATGCCAACCGCTTGATCGTGGCCGAGCGAACCGGCACGCTGGCTGCCGCCCTGGTCAGCCTGCAAGACGTGGAATCGGCCACGCTCGTTCCCAGCGAAGACGTGATTACCCGGCGCGAGCTGCTGGGGCTGAAAGAGGTGCCCGCCCCCAAACGGTTCACGGTTGAAAAGTGGTCGGGCGGCAGCGTCAGGCTGATCGAGATGAGCGGCGACCGGGTGCGCGAGTCACGCGATGTCTCGGCCGCCAGCCACGAACTGCCGGTGTCGGTGCCTGCTTTTTCACCGGATGCAGCCTCGGCAATTCCCAGTAGCGCGATTCCCAGCGGCGCGATTCTGCCCGCGGCGGCCAGCGCCAACGAAGGGTAGATTTGATCCGCTCATTCGCTCTTCCTGCTCTTGGTTCCCTTCGTTTGCTTCTGTTCAAAATCCTTCCTATCCGCGAGTCCGCGTTATCCTCGGTTCTCACTCCGACCTAACTTGGTTCCGGCAATCCCGGCTGTGATATGTCCACAACTCAGTTGGAAACCGACTTTCAACGCCTGAAAACGGGCCTGCATCGCGAACTGCTCGATGCGCTAGACCTGTCGCGTCTCGCCGGCCTTTCCGACGCCGAGCTGCGCGACGACATCCGCCGCCTCGCCGAGGGAATGCTCGACAACCGGTCGCACAACATCCTTCCGGCCGACGCGGATCGGCTGGTCGAGGAGCTAATCGCCGAATCGTTCGGCCTGGGCCCGCTCGAACCGTACATGCACGATCCCGAAGTGACCGACATCCTGGTCAATGGCCCGCACGAGGTCTATGTCGAACGGCTCGGCCGCTTGCAAGAGACGAATACCGTCTTCGCCGACGACGAGCACCTGCTGCAGATCATTCAGCGCGTGGCGGCCCGCGTCGGCCGCCGGATCGACGAACACTCGCCGATGGTCGATGCCCGCCTGCCCGATGGCAGCCGCGTCAACGCCATCATTCCGCCGCTCGCCTTGGATGGGCCAGTCCTCTCGATTCGCCGCTTCGGCCACCGGCCGCTGCAAGCGCAGGATCTGCTGGTCCGGGGCTCCGTCTGCCCCGAGATGCTCGAACTAATCGAAGCGGCAGTCGCAGGCCGCATCAACATCCTGATCAGCGGCGGCACCGGCAGCGGCAAAACGACGCTGCTCAACATCGTGTCGAAGTTCGTACCCGCCAGCGAACGCCTGGTGACCATCGAAGACTCGGCCGAGCTGAATTTGCAGCGCAAGCACGTCGTCAAGCTCGAAACGCGTCCCAAAAGCGCGGAAGGGACCGCCGAGGTCTCGCAGCGCGACCTGGTGCGCAACGCGCTGCGAATGCGGCCCGACCGAATCATCCTCGGCGAGGTTCGCGGCGGCGAAGCGCTCGACATGCTGCAAGCGATGAACACCGGCCACGAAGGCTCGCTGACGACGATCCACGCCAACGACACGCGCGACGCTCTCTCGCGGCTCGAGGTGATGGTGAGCATGGCGGGCTTCGACTTGCCGGTTGCCGTCATCCGCCGCTACATCGCCTCGGCCATTACGCTGGTCATTCACGTCGCCCGCCTCAAAGGGGGCGTCCGGCGGATCACCCGGATTTCAGAGATCACCGCGCTCGATAGCGGCGACTACGCGATACAAGACCTGTTCGGCTTTCGGCAAACGGGAATCGACGAGCGGGGGATCGCCCGCGGTCACTTTTTTGCCACCGGCAAGCAGCCGCAATTCGCCCGCCGGCTGGCCGAGGTGGGAATCGAACTGCCGGCCAAACTGTTCGACCAGCGGCAACTGACCGCCGACAGCGCGATTGGCCCGGCGAGCTTCGACGAGTCGGCCGGTACGCCCGCGCGGGAGAACCTCCGATGATCGCCGAAATCGCCGTAATGTCGGTGACGTTCGCCTCGGTCGCCACCGCGCTGGGGGCCGTCGGCCTGTTCCTCCGCGATCTGACGACAGCGCCGCTCGTCGTCCAGCGAAAGCGGCTGGAATTCGGACCCGAAGAACCCGTAGGAGGCTTCAATCGCGCATTCTTCCGTCTGGTCGAAGAGTCGGGGACTTCGCTCGACATGGCCACGGCGCTGGCGCTCGTCGTGGGGCTGGGAATCGTCGGGCTGGCGACGCCGCTGGTTATGTTTGAAAACTTGTTGGGTGCGGCGGCGGGAACACTGCTCGGCGCGGCGATTCCGCTGGGATACTTCATCGCCCTGCGTTTCTTTCGCCTGCGGCAAATGCGCCAAGTGCTGTCGCAGGCGCTACAAGCGGTCGCCGACTCCGTCCGCAGCGGCCAGAGCCTGAGCCAGGCGTGCCAACTGGTCGGCCAAGAGATCAAAGGGCCGCTGGGACAAGAGTTCGCTTTCGCGCATTCGCAGTTGGAACTGGGGCACTCGCCGCTGGCGGTAATGAATCGGCTGGTCCGCCGCGTCCCGCTCTCGGAAATTCGCGTTTTTGCCACGGCGGTCGTCGTCCATCGCCAGGCGGGTGGCAACCTGTCGCTGCTGACCGAGCGGATGTCGAAGGTGGCCCACGACCGGCAAGAGACGCGCAACCACATGCTGGCCGTCACCGCCGGCAGCCGCATGTCGGCAATCGGCATGGTGCTGGCGGGCGCGATTGCCCTGCTGGTGCTCGGCTGGCTGGAGCCGGAATACCTCGACACGTTTTTGAAACATCCCCAAGGTCCATGGCTCTTGGGAACATCGGCCTTGCTGCAAGCGATCGGCGGCCTGTGGGTCTGGCAAATTTTGAAACCGACCGCGTAGGGCAGGCGTCCCGCCTGCCAAAAAACAAAGCCCCGGCCATTGGTCAGGGTCGCGCGTTCCTCAGGAATCACCTCCGATGACCAAGCCAACTCGCCAATCACCCCGACCACTGGTCGGGGCTTTGAGCAACACAAGCGGCGGCGTGTTCGGCCCGCTGACCGCAGCCCTGGCGGCCCAGATTCCCGAATCGCAAAAGGAGCGCAAAGAGTTCGGGGCAATGCTCAAGCAGGCCGGCATGTACAGCCCGACGGCCCGGGCCAGCGTCTATGCCTATCGCTTTTTGCTGCTGACGTTCCCGCTCTTGTGCGCGGGAATCTTGGCGGTCTTCTCGCCCAGCGACGAAACCTGGCGAATCCTGATCGGGGGCGGAATCATCGCCGCTCTGTTGTCGATCGTTCCCCGGCTCACCATCTGGTACCGACGCCAGAGCCGCCTGCACCAGATCAACGGCGGCTTGGCCGACATGCTCGACATGCTCAGCATGTGCCTAAGCGGCGGCATGGCAATTTCGTCCAGCCTCGACCACGTCGCCCGCAATCTGGCGGGCTATCCGGCGCTCGCCGCAGAGCTGCAAATCCTCAAACGGCAGTCCGAAGTGGGAAGCCTCCGTTTGGCGCTCGCCGATTGGGCCGGCCGCATCGACACGCCCCAGGTGCGGCAGGTGGCGACGCTGCTGTCGCGCGGGGATCAACTGGGAACCTCGATGTCGGGCTCGCTGCTCGACCAGGCCGACCACTTTCGCACGGCTCGCAAACAACTGGCCACGTTGCACGCCAATCGGATGCCCGTATTCCTCACCTTTCCGCTCTTGTTTTGCTTTGCCCCGGCGGTGCTCATCATCCTGATGTCGCCGTCGATGATCGAGCTTTCCGACTTCATGAGCCCCGAGAACAAGGCCAACCCACTGACCGGCAACGAAGAGCTGGAGATGAGGACTAATGACTAAGGTCTAAGGTCTAAGGACTAAGGACTAAGCTGGCATGTGAAATCTGGCGCGCGAGGTTAGACTTTGGGAGCGGCCCCCGAACCCCCAGACCCGAGTCCCGAACCCCGAACCCCGAACCCCTTTGGCCCCCTCCTCGCCCGAACTGATCCACTGGGTTCGCCGCGGCACGCGCACTGTCTTGCTTGCGCAGGTGGCATCGCAGATCGTCTCGATCGGCGTGCTGGCGATCATGCTCCGGCTGGTGGAGCCGGCCGAGTATGGACTGCTCGGCATGATCCTGCCCGCCGTGATGTTGCCCCGCATGGCGGCCCTCTTGGGACTTTCGACCGCCGTATTGCAGCGCGATCTTTCGTCCGACCAGCTTGCCGGCCTCTTCTGGCTGAATGCCGTGTGGGGGCTGGTTGCCGCCGCCGTGACGGCCGCTTGCGGCTTATGGCTGAGCGAGGCGTGGGACGAGCCGCAACTTGCCCCGCTCTGCCTGGCCCTGGCGGGGGCGACGCTGATCGCCGCGTTGGGAAGCCAGCACCAGGCGCTGCTCGAGCGCAAGCTGCTATTGGGGCCGTTGGCGGGAATTCGCCTCTTGGCGCTCGCCTGTGGCGGCTTTGCGGGGATCTATACCGCCCGCCGGGGGGCGGGCGTCTGGGCACTGGTCGCCCAGCAATATGCCGAGCTATTAGTGCTGAGCGTGTGGGTCTGGCTGGTCGAGCCGTGGCGGCCCGGTTGGCCTAAACGGGGCGGCGAGCAGGCCATCGGCCTGGTCCGTTTCAGCACGTACTACTCGCTCAGTCAGTTGGCGTATTACACGGCTCAAAATCTCGACAAAATATTGCTGCCGGTCCTGCTCGGCGCGCGGGCGGCCCCGGCGGTCGGCCTGTATTCGCAAGCCTTTAGCCTGATGATGAGGCCGGCGCTCTTGCTGACGTCTCCCTTGACCGGCGTGATGGTGGCCGGCTTGTCGCAAGCGTCGCACGACCGGGCAGCGCATGCGGCGCTGGTCGCCCGGTTTTTTCATCTGGTCGGCGTCGGGCTGTTCCCGTGCGCCGCCGGTTTGCTGGTCGTCGCCCCCGACGTGATGGTCGTTTTGGGAGGGAGCCAGTGGCAAGGGGCGGGGGGCGTTCTGGCGGCCCTGGCACCCGCGCTGTTCGTGCAAGGAATGATCAACGTTTCGATGCACGTGCTGGCGGCGGCGGGCAAATCGGGACGGCTCCTCGTCGCCACCGTGCTCTTGTGTCTGTTGCTGTTGCCAGGAACGCTGGCGGGGTTTTTCTTGGGGCGCGCGTACCTGGGCAGCTCGCTCGGCGACGAGGTTCGAGGCGCGACGATTGGCCTCGCCATAGGCTATACGAGCGTGCTGGTGATGGTCTGGTTTATCCCCTATCTCTGGTTCTGCCTGGGTAGCGCGGGGGTTCGCCCCTGGGCCGTGCTGCGCCCGCTCTGGCCGGCCCTGCGTGCGAGCCTGCTGATGGGGCTGGTCGTGGGAGGGCTGACGCTCTTTCCCGCGGTGCAATCACTGGCACCCCTGCCGCGGCTGGGGTTGCTGGTCGCCGCGGGCGCGGCGTGTTACCTCCTGCTCGCCTGGCGCGAGATTGCCTGGTGGTGGCACGAACTGGTTCACCTCCGCGATGCTCCGCCTGCTATTCCGTGATCGAACCCGTATCGACGGCTTCCACCGGCGGCCGGCTGCCGAGGCGGGGCTCGTTCAGGCCAAATGACAGTGCGAAGCCGGCCAGCAGCAACAGCGTCACCAGCAGGTACACCGGCTCGAAGCCAACCATGTTGATTAGTCCCCCGATCAGCGGCGAGGCGTAGATCGGCGCGGCCATGCACAGGCTGAGCGTGCTGAGATAACGGGGGTGATTGGCCGATTCGGAAATTTCGAGCGTGTAGTTGTTGAAGGTCTTTTGTGCCACGGGGGTCAGGCCGATCAACAAAAACACGACCGCGAACCAGTTTTTGCCGAGCGCGGGGTAATAGACCAGCCCGATCGCCGCCAGCGGCGCCGCGATAATTAGCAGCGTCACTACCAACAGCGCTTTGCGGTTTCCCAGCCGGTCGGCGATCGGCCCCGTCAACATGCTGAAACAAGCGGTGCCAATGTTTTGAGCCACGACCCACCAAACCAGGTAGCTTGTTCCCAGGTTCAGTTCCTCGCGGGCCAGGGCTTGGTAGTGTGGAAACAGCACCAGCGACGTGCTGAACAGAGCCGCCACGATTGCCAGGCGGCGGAAGTTGGCGTCGTCGCGGAGGATGGCCCAAGCGGCGGCGAAGACGTACCGCATCCCTTGCCGCGGCTCGAAGTGGTCGTCGGGTTCTTCCTTCAGCAGCCACGACGCGATCGACGCGGCAAAGAACAGGGCGGTGGAGAAGCCGAAGATCAATTCGTACTCGGCTCGGTCGTCGTTCAGCCACTGGGTCAGCAGGGCCAGCGCGCAGACGACGGCCGAGGTCGCTCCGATCGTGTCGGCATACATCAGCAGCCGGCCGCGACGTTGCGGGCGGATCAGCTTCCCCTGGATCGTGTTGTAGGCCAGGGCATTGACCCCAATCGCCCAGAAGAACAGCCCGTACAGCAAGAGGTAAATCAGCGCCGAATAGGGCCGCCACTCGACCAGGCCGGGGATGAGCCAGAGCGATGTCATGGCCAGAAAGATGGCGGTCATCGACGTGGTGGTGGCGATGAACGCCCGCTGCTTCTTCCGCAGGTTTTTGATTCGCCGGGCCGCCAGCACCGGCGGAACGCTCTGTCCAAACCGGTTGAGCAGCGGAAGCCAGCCGCGGGCAAAGCCGGTGGGATCGAGCGCGTCGGCCGCCGCCGGCATGACGCTGCTTTCCGTTTTGAAGATCCAGCCGGTCCGCATCACGATCTGGTAGGTCACCAGGATCCAGAAATTGCGGGCCTCGTGCGGGCGTGGGGCGTCGGTAGCCAGGGCGGGAGCAACCTCAGCCGTGCCGGGCGCCACGGCATTGCCGGCAGGTTCCTCGTCCTCGCCCGGCCGTGGTTGGCCCGCTGTGGTGGTCATGGGGGCGTTATTTGGCAGCCCGATCCGGCGCTGCCTGTTCCGCGGCGCCGGTGCCAGCCGCGGCTTCTTCGACCAGCGATTTGACCATGCGGCCGATCAGGTTGCGGACTTCGCGATATTCCTGCGGCGTCAGGTGCTTGGGATCGGGAATTTGCCAGTCGATCCGCTGTTTGGCCCGCAGGTTGGGACATTCGTCGCCGCAGCCCATCGTCACGGCGTAGTCGAACTCGACCGGCAAGGCGTCGAGCCCCTTGCTGGTGTGGCCGCTCATGTCGTAACCCAGCTCTTGCATCGCCTCGATCGCCTTGGGATTGACCTTTCCCGAAGGCTGCGAGCCGCCGCTATACACGTTCATGCCCGGCCGGGCGTATAAATGCCCGAACGCTTCGGCCATTTGGCTCCGGTTGCTGTTCTCGATGCAAAGGAAGACGATGTTCATGGTTGGGCATTAGTCCTTAGTCCTTAGTCCTTAGTCCTTAGCATTTCACTTCGCCAGCGCCCGCCGTTTCTCGCCGATCAGTTGAATCAGCGCCTTCTGCGGGTCGGCAAACTTTTTGAGCCCCTCCCGCATCAAGACCGATTCTAGGTGGGCCATGTCCACCTGGGCGTCGATCTCGGCCAGCACGGCCGGCGGCGGCAGTTGATCGATCTGCCGCGTGAACGTGCGGCCGCTCTTGGTGACGGCTACGTTCGTGGCGGGCGGGTTCGTCTGGATGTCGCTACCCGCGAAGGCGGCGACGTACTTGGTCGGGTCGTCTGCCGGCTTTTTGGTGCCGGTGCTGGCAAAGATCATCTCTTGATCCAGCGGCAGGTTCTTTTCCGACCAGAAGCGGCGGTTCTGGGCCCAGATTTGCTTGGCGTTGACAATGCCGACCAAGCCCTGGGCGGCGTCCGTGAGCGTGGGAACGTGCTGCTCGGTATAGACATCGACCCGCGAGACGAAAATGCTATAGACGCTTTTGAACCCGGCCAGGTCGGGGCGCTCTTGTGCCCCGCGCCAAATAGCGTCGCGGGCCGCCTCGTACTGGCGGGGCGAAAAGATCAGCGTCACGTTCAGGGTGACGCCCGCCGCAGCAAGCGTCGCAAGCGCCTCGAGCCCCGCCGGAGTCGCCGGCACCTTAATCATCCGGTTTTGATGGCCGGCGGACCATTTTTTGCCCAGCTCAACGTACCTTCGCACCCGCTCGTCGTGCGGCAGGTTCTGGCCGAGATCTTCGATCAAGGGATCGAGCTCAAAACTGACGTAGCCGTCGTTGCCGCGCGTCTTTTCCCAAACGGGCAGAAACACGCCTTGAGCCTGCCGCACCAACAGGTCGGTCAGTTGCCAGGAAAGGTCTTCGTCCGAGTGACCCTCGGCTGCCAGGCGTTTGATTTCGTCGTCGAAGCGGCCGGTCTTCACCAGGTCGGAAACGATGATCGGGTTGCTGGTCGCGCCGGTGGCCCCTTCGTCCCGGTTGGCGCGGACGAGATCGGGATCGATCGAGTCGAGCCAGAGCTTGGTTCCCGATTGGACGAGCGATTCGAGCGGTGTCATTCAGCCCTCCTTGGTGATCGCGAAGTCGCCGGCCAAGGCGGCATCGAAATCGTACACGTTGTCGAAATCTTCGCGGAGGTCGCCGGGCGAACGGGTCATTTCGCCGATCTTGATCAGGTTATAGACGATCTCGCCAAAATCGCTGGTCGAGCGGATCCCCCAACCGTTGAGCACCAGGCGGGCCATCAGGCCGTACTGGTCGTGGGCCAATTGCTTGCAGGCGTGGGACAGGTTCTGCCCCGTAATGTGGCGCAAGGGGCGGGGCTGGTCCTCGTCGTCTGGCGTTTCCTCGGCGGGTCCGCCCCCCAGCCCCAGCACTTCCTGGGCGTAGTTGAGCGCCAGGCGGACGAACTGGTACGCCTCGAGCTTGTACCGCCGATCCTCGCACAGCAGCTTGACCAGGGGAGGAATCTCTTGCGATTTCGTTTTTTTAACGTGCGCCACGGAATCTGCCTCTCTTACCAACAGTGAACTAGCGGCGACCTGTCCCTTGCTTGATCACGCTCAACACTTCGGACACATGGACCAGCACCCGGCGGTTGTCTTCCATTTGAACGAGCAGTTGCTGGGTCAGGATTTCCTGTCCCAAAACGCGGGCCTTCCCGCTGTTGGTCACGATGTCGGAACCAATCGGCGGCAGGTCGCGCTGCAAGTCTTCATACGTATCGTACTCGTACCGCAGGCAACATTTCAGCCGCCCGCAGCGCCCGGAAATCTTGGTCGGGTCGAGCGTGGCCTTTTGCACCTTGGCCATCTTCATCGAGACCGGCGGCATCTCCGACAAGAATGTATTGCAGCAGACCGGCTGCCCGCAATCGCCATAGTCGGCCAGCAACTTTGCTTCGTCCCGCACTCCCACCTGGCGCATCTCGATCCGGGTCTGAAACTCGGCCGCCAGCGCCTTGACCAGATCGCGAAAATCGACCCGCTCTTCGGCCAGATAATACACCACCACGCGCTCGCCGCCGAACAGGTGCTCGACATCGAGCAGGGTCATTTGCAGGGCCAGGCGCTGGACGTGCCGCAAGCAAACCTCAAATTCGCTCCGTTCCTTGCCGTGGATGTGCGACAGCTCGTTGGAATCATCTCCCGACATTTCCCGCAGGATTTGGCCCCCCGGCACGCCCCCCAGCCGGGCAGCCTGGTCGTCGCTCGCCTCGCACAGCACGTCGCCCGCTTCGAGGCCGCGCTGGGTGCGGGCGACCACCCGAGCCCCGCGCAGGTAGCGATCCTGAGCCCGGGGCGTAAACAGGCCCAGGGCCCGCGTCGAACCGTAGCGGACAACGTAGCGCGGCATATATTTGAAAGGTGCGGGCGCACAGCAGTCCGCCCGGGATGAGTAGGTTGGCGTAGTAACGCTTAGTTTACTTCCACCCGGCGCAAACCGAAAGGCGAGGCGGTTCGTTCTTCCGACTCGCCGCTCCGTCGTTGGGCCGAGCGCCGCCACAGATCGACGATGGTTGCCAGCACCGAGTGCTCTACCGTCTGGCGATAGACTGAATTGGCCGGCAAACGTGCCAGCAGTCGCTTGTGAGCCGCCCGCATGTTGTGGTACGGCAGCGAGGGAAACAGGTGGTGCGTGGCGTGATAACGCAGCCCCACGGGGTTGAGCAGCACCGCCAGCGGCGAATCGTTGTCCATCGTCACCGAATCGAGCATCTGCTCGACGAACGTTCCTGCCTCGCCGTCGCTCCCAAAACGATGCGCGGCAAGCGTGCGAACCCCGTTCAGAAAGAGCAAGACCACGCCGGTCGAGTACGCTTGGATTACGAAAGGAATCGGCCAGCGGTCGAGAAAGACCGGCGGCACGATCGCGCAAGCCGCCAGAAACAAAAAGCAGCCCAGCTCTTGCGCGAAAATCAGCCGCTTTGCCTGCCGCGTAGGAAGCGGGCGAATGTACGAGGGATCCATCACCAGCGACGAACACCGCCGCTGCACGAAGCGGCGCAGCGCCGGGCTGAACCAGGTGAGCGGGGTGATGACGCCAAACCGCAGCACGGCCAGCGGTGGCACCCACAAACACTGCGACAAGTAGAGCACAATAAACCAGGGAGACATCCGCGCCAGCGCGAGGTACTCGCCGTCGTGCTCGGTGCCGAACAGCTTGCGGCGATGATGGTCCAGATGGGTGTAATAGGTGAACGACGGCACGAGAAACGGAATCCCGCAGAGCAAGTTCCAGACGATCCGAAACGCCCGGAACTTTTTTTCCGGCAGGTGGACCAGCTCGTGGATGAACATCACCGCCCGATAATAGCAGGCGCAGGTAATCGAAAAGGTTGCCAGTTGAATCGCCAACCGCAGGGCCAGCGGCTCAAACTGAATGTCGTACAAGAGCCGCGTGAGCGCGTAGCAAACGTGGCCGACCAGAATGGTGGTCAAAAAATCGGCCCAGTAGATCCACGGCTTGGGCGCG
>JBBDYF010000277.1:0-1810 GCA_040901775.1 Pirellulaceae bacterium
CGTACCACTGGGCCCCCATCACCGTTTCGATCGAGTCGGCAATCAGGTCGCGGGATTGGAGCGAAAAGCTCATCCCCTCGGTCCCCATGCTGATGCCGTCCGACACGCCGACCGTGTTGAACCGCATTCCGATCAGGCCCGCCGCCGTCACCCCCTGCTTTACCTTGTCGGCCAACTGGTTCAGGTGCATGTTGCAGGTGTTGCCCTCGTACCAGACGCTGGCGATCCCCACCTGGGCCTTGTGCATGTCGTCGGCGGTCATGCCGGTGCCGTAGAGCATGGCCTGCGAGGCCCCTTGGCTCTTGGGCTGGGTGATCCGGCTGGAATACTTGTTGAGCTGGCTGGTCATGGGCGAGGTGGTGAGTGCAGGGACGAGAATCGGAAGTGTGTCGTCACGAGACACGAGTTTAACCCGAGCGGTTCAGGGGGGCCACGGCCAACCGCGGGCGCTGGTCGTCTAGCGTTCCGGT
Source organism: Pirellulaceae bacterium (assembly GCA_040901775.1). Lineage (GTDB taxonomy): Bacteria > Planctomycetota > Planctomycetia > Pirellulales > Pirellulaceae > CAYLLN01. The sequence continues at coordinate 471 of JBBDYF010000277.1, forward strand.
GTCGCTACGGGGACTCCCGCGTGCGACAATCCGCGCTCGCGCATCCAGCGCATGTAGGCAGCGGCGCAAGCGTCCAGGTTTTCGAGGCTGCCACCGCCTCGAAGGGGCGAGCACATTTCGTAGCTGGCGATCCCGGCGAAACCTCCTTCGGACAACCCGCGAAAGAAGGCCGTATAGTCAATTTGCCCCGTGCCAAACTCGACCGCCCGAGCCAGATCGGGCTCGTGCCGCGTGTAGTTCACCGTCGCCGGATCGTAGCGGAAGCGCGGCAGGCAGATATAGTCGGCGTTGGTAGTGATTGCCGTGTGCGGCGCCATCTTGCGGGCGGCCGCGTACAAGTCCTCGCCGCGCAGGAATGGCGACCAAGCGTCGAAGCCGACTTTGCAGTTTGACCGGTCGATGTCGCCCAGCAGTTCCAGCAAGGCGTCGGTATGCACGGCCAGGTCGTGATGGTTTTGCACGGCCAGCGTAATGCCGTGCGGTGCGGCTCGATCGCACATTTCTTGCAGCGTCCGCACCACGCCGCTCCATAGCGCGTGCGGCGCCACCCCAGCAACCTCATATGCAGTGAAAACTCGCACCACCTTCGCCCCCAGCCGGGCCGCGATTCGGGCCAGCGACTCGACATACGCGATCTGCATTTCTAGATAGGGAACCTCGGTCGCCGCCGGGCCGAGATCGGTATAGCCGGCCACCACCGAGCAGGCGATGCGGTGCCGCGCCAAGGCCGCGCGGATCGATTCGATGCGGTCGTCGCTCGCATCGAGTGGCGACAGGTGCGGCCGTTTGCCCGCCAGCATCACGCCGTCATAGCCGAGTTCAGCCGCTTTGGCGATCAGCGCCGGCAAGTCGAGTTGGGCTTGCCCCCAGTAGCCGGCGTAGCTCACGGAAAACAGAGAAAGCTGCATGATCGCTCCCGGCCAGGTTATTTGCCGCGCCGCCACTGCTGGGAGTAGCTTTCGGCGATGGCTCGGTTGGGGAACAGACGCACCGTGCTTTGCGCCCGTTCGCGCTCGCCCGCGGGCGCCTTCGCCCGCATTTCGCGGAGCCACTTTTCCGCGAGCGCCGGCGAATGGAACGTATTCACCAGCCGCTGCGGCCGCCGGCCGTCGGTCCCGATGAACGTGGCGACAAAGTGCGGCCAGTCGGCAAACGGGTCGGTATAGGGGAGCTTTTTCAGATGCAGCACCAGCCGCTTTTCGAGGTCGATCGGGTCGTCTTCAAAGTGCTTGGCGAACAGGTCGTAGTTCCCGCGGACGATGCCCGGCCCCGTCGCAGCGCCGGGGCCCTCGAACGGGCCATACTGGCTGACCGCGCGCTCGAACTGGTTGAATTCGGTG
>JBBDYF010000278.1:0-6980 GCA_040901775.1 Pirellulaceae bacterium
CGCTAAGACTTAGCCCGCCTTCGCAAACCGAAAGTGGCGCTGTCCAATTAGGTTCAATCACAAGGTGACGACGCACAACGGGCGGCTTCGGCTGCCCGTTTACTTTGCGTCTGTCGAAGGCAGCCGGTTAAAGCAGGCGGCACTCGTCGTTCAGGCATCGTCGCTGGTTGCCGCAAACAATGCCGCCAGCGCCTGATCCACCAACAACATGCCGATCAGCCGCGGCAGCAAGCGACGGTTCGTCCGAGAAGGAAATAGCGGGGCCGTCCTCAGATGTTTCGAGTGTCCGTTTGCTGAGGCGGCTATGGGCCATCCAGAGATCTGTCTGCTCGTGGCAATCGTGCTGACCGATGTACTCGGCGTGGCCGTCCAGCAGCATTGTCAATCGGAACCATCGCCACAGTGTCGCTTCGAGATCGAATCTGCGGGCTGACGATTCCTAGTCGTTGCTCCCGGCGAATCGCCCCGAGGGGCGTCTTGACATGATGGAACGGGAGTTGCACGTTCGTGACGCGATTTGGGTATTCCCTCATTTCCGTCGGGAGGTTTCTGCCATGCTCAAAGCGCGATGGACGTTGTTTGCGCCGGCTATCGTATTTTTTTTCACCCTGTCCGGTCAATTTGTCTTTGCTCAGGAGACACGTCAGGGTAACGACGCTTTCTCTCAATTCTTCGGCGAAACTCCAAAAGAGCTTCCGCCCATACCTGCGCCGAATCCGCAAGCCGCTGTTGTCCCCTCAGGCTTTCAGGTTGACATCCTCAAAGCGGGTCTGGTTTATCCAACCAGCGTCGAATTAGCAGACGACGGCTCGATCTACATTGCGGAAGCTGGGTACGCTTACAACGATCAGGCCGCTCCAGCGCGGGTGCTGCGGTTCGTCCCCCAGGAGCGCGGTTTTCAAGAGCAGTTGGTGACGGATGACTTGAACGGACCAGTCAACGACATCTTGTGGCACCGGGGCCTGCTCTACATCTCGCACCGTGGCAAGATTTCGGTTGCTGACGGCTCTGGTCGCGTCCGAGACTTGGTAACCGGTTTGCCTAGCCTTGGGGACCATCACAACAATGGCTTGGCGGCAGCGCCGGACGGCAAGATTTACTTCGCTCAGGGCGTGGCAACCAACTCTGGCGTCGTCGGCATCGACAACTTCCAATTCGGCTGGCTCAAACAACACCCCGACGTTCACGACATCCCTGCAAAAGACATCAAGCTGCGCCCCGCTACATTCGAGACGCCCGATCCAATCGCCTTCCTCAATTAGCAGAAGTTGGAAATGGTATCGACGGCGGCGTTTCAACCGTTCGGCATGGCCAAAGGCGAGAGCAAAGACGGCTTCGTTGCGAAGGGACAAGTGAAGTCCAACGGAACGATCCTTCGTATGGACCCCGATGGCTCGAACTTGGAGGTGTATGCTTGGGGGCTGCGGAATCCGTTTGGCTTGGGCTTCACGCCGGACGGGAAGTTGTTCTGCACCGAAGCCGGCATGGACGAGCGAGGCAGCCGTCCCATCGCAAACGCCCCAGACTGTCTTTGGGAAATCAAGGAAGGGGCTTGGTATGGCTTCCCGGACTTCGTGGCGGGCGAGCCTGTCACCGACCCCAAGTTTCGGTCGAATCGCGGCCCTGCACCGGAGTTCTTGCTGGTGGAACACCCCAAAGTGGAAAAGCCGGTCCTGGCGCTGCCGCCCCACACGGGAGGGGCCAAGTTTGATCTCAGCCGGAGCGCAGCGTTCGGCAAGGGACAAGCCTATATCGCCCTGCTGGGCGATATGCTGCCGTCTACCGGGGAGCCGAACAAGCATCCCGGCTTCGGCGTGGCCCGCCTGGATATGAAAACGCTGAAAATCGAGCCCTTCTTTAAGACCCGCCCCGAAGCGCTCGGTCCGAAAGGCTTTGAGTACGTCGCGACGGCTGGCCCCAAGCGGCCCGTTGATGTAAAGTTCTCGCCGGACGGCAAATCCCTCTACGTCGTGGACTTCGGCGCAATGGTAGATGTCCCTACAGCCGTTGGGCCGACATCGCGCCCGTTTCCAGGGACGGGCACACTGTGGCGAATCACAGCTACGCAGTAAGCCGCGCTTCGGAGGGTGCGCGAGTGCTAAGCAAAGTGACGATGCAGCTTGAGCAAGGAAACGGTCGCTATGAACCGCGCAATCGAGAGTACGAAGTCGCTGTGGATGAAGACCGCGAACGTCGGCAAACGATCCCCATTGAGTGCTGACACGAGCGCGGACGTTTGCATTGTCGGTGCCGGCATTGCCGGGCTGACGACTGCCTACTTGTTGGCAAGTGAGGGTCGATCTGTTGTGCTCTTGGACGACGGCCCCGTCGCTGGTGGTCAAAGCCAGCGAACGACCGCGCACCTTTCCAGCGCTCTAGACGACCGCTACGCCGAAGTTGAGAAGATTCATGGAGAAGAAGGCATACGCTTGGCGGCTGAAAGCCATTCAGGGGCGATTGAGCGGATTGAGTCCATCGTGAAGATGGAAAAAATCGAGTGTGACTTTACTCGATTGGACGGCTACCTCTTTGTGCCGCCCGACAAATCGGACGACATTCTCGACAAAGAGCTAGAAGCAGCTCATCGCGCGGGACTCTCCGGCGTGGAAATCGTCGCCCGCGCTCCGCTGCAATCGTTTGACACAGGCCGCTGTCTGAAATTCCCTCGCCAAGGGCAGTTTCATCCGCTCAAATACTTCGCCGGATTGGCCGACGCCATCGAACGCTTAGGCGGGCGCATCTTTAGCGGCACTCATGTTGAAACAGTGGAAGGCGGTGAGAAGCCGCATGTGAAAGTAAAGGGTGGACCAACCGTGCAAGCCAAGGCGGTAGTCGTCAGCACCAACCAACCAATTAACGACCTGCTCGCAATTCACACGAAGCAAGCACCGTATTTGACCTACGCTATTGGTGCTGAGATTCCAGCCGGCTCAGTGGGCAGAGCACTCTATTGGGACACGCTTCGCGAATACCACTACCTGCGATTGCAACCGGGGACCAACGGCAACGACGTTCTTATCGTCGGTGGCGAGGATCACAAAGCGGGGCAAGCGGATGACCAATCCCAGCGATGGGGACGCCTGGAAAGCTGGGCGCGCGAGCGCTTCCCGATGATGGGGAAAGTCGAATATCAGTGGTCCGGTATGGTCATGGAAACCACGGATGGCTTAGCCTTCATTGGTCCGAATCCGGGTGACAAAGAGAACATCTATGTAGCGACCGGCGACTCTGGGATGGGAATGACACATGGGACCATTGGGGGGATTCTGCTGACAGACCTCATTCAGGGTCGAGAGAACCCGTGGAGCAAGATCTACGACCCATCGCGTAAGCCAATCTGGGGAATGGCGTGGAAGGAATACTTGGTCGAAAACGCGAACGTGGCCAAAGAGTACGTTGTGGATTGGATTGGCGGCGGCGATGTTTCATCGCCAGATGACATTGCGACCGGATCGGGCGCGGTGTTGCGGGAAGGCCTGAGCAAGGTCGCCGTGTTCCGCGACAACAACGGCAGCCTCCATCGGTGCTCCGCCGTATGCACGCATCTGGGCTGCATCGTCCATTGGAACGACGCGGAGAAAACATGGGATTGTCCCTGTCACGGTTCCCGTTTCGATCCCTTGGGAGCAGTCATCAGTGGGCCTGCAAACGCTCCCCTCCAAAAGAAAGAGAAAGAGTAGGCCACGGTGGTCAACTGGTTAACCGCATCTCGCTGTCGGGGTTCGCCGCCACGCAGCATCACGAGCGGCGACAGGAACTATGTCGCTGCGTTCCCTAAACGGCCGTGCCTTACGACTTCGCCAAAATGGCCTCTGCGGCGCGGAACCCTGAAATCGTCGCACCTTCCATGCTTGCCAGAAATGGTTGTCGCGTGTAATCCCCCGCAAGCCAAAGCCCATCAATCGCGGTTTCAGCCGTTGGTCTCAGAGCTTCCGTCCCTGGACGCATGGCGTAGAACTCATTTGGATGATTCACAACTCGAAAGCGCGTCACGCGCGGAGCTATCCCCAAGCTCGACGCCGCTTGAATTGCAGCGCTCGCAGTCGCTTCCGGCGATGCTGAAATCAATTCAGTCGGCGGGTAAAGGATGCACGATAAGCGCCCGGAAGTCTCGCGGAATGTAGTCCGCGACTGCTCACCAAAGCAGGCGAGCGTCGTGGGACTAAAGTTGGTCCGGTCGCTGTCCAAGGCTGGCGCATTAAGCTCAAATTGCACCGTCACGGCGGACACGCTAGGCAAGCTCAACATGGGCTGGAAGCTCGGATGATCACTGAAGGCGGAACGTACCAGATCCTGCGCTGGCATCAGTGTAGTTGCGATTACAGTGTCGGACGCAAAGACTTCGGTTTTATCTGACACGACGCCTGCGACACGGTTCCCTTGGACGATTAGTTCGGACACGCCCGAACCTGCCACAACCTCACCGCCTAGCTTCTCGATTGCGGCAACGATAGGTCGAATCATCACGTCAGTCATGCCGCCCTTGAACGCGCCGATGCGGAATGTCATACCTCGCTTCAACCCCTCAGCCATTGGGGAGAACGTGGCATAAGCTGAGTATTCCTCGACCGGCAGAAAAAATACACCGGATGTCATCGCCAAGAGCACGTCCTGAATGACGCGCGACGATACGCCGAATTTCGCGGCGTACTCGGCAAGGCTCACGCGGTCGAGTTCAAGTGGCCTTCGCCAGTAATCACGGATGCCAGCCACTCCCATTGCGGCCAATCGCAGCTTGTCACGCAGGGGAATCAGGTGGTTGTTGGCCAGCGCACCCCAAAGCGTTCGCAGAGGCCGGTGATAGGGCGCAGCTCCGAAGACGGCCAGCTTGCCGTCCGGAGTGTGAATGGCCGCCTCATCAACCCAAGTCAACATATCGTTCAGGCGGACACCGACATCCCGAAGCAGCCGCGGTAGTTCTCGATAGACGCCAAGAAACTTGTGCAGCCCGGATTCGACGGGCATTCCATCTTGAACCCATGAGGCGGTGCGCCCGCCCAAAACGTCAGACGCTTCCAGAACAAGAACTTTGCGACCGGCAGCAGCCAGCCGATAGGCGCAGCTAAGTCCCGACAATCCGCTGCCGACAACGATTGCATCCGGACGGGTCAACTTGGTCATTTGCAGTGAACTCCCAAGGGGGCGGGGGGGGGCGCGATGCATCCCCCCGGACACGCCTGGCCTACTTCCCGTTGATGTTCCGGGGAGTGAACTGGCGGATCGAAGCGGATGGGCCCGCGCCGGGCGACTTGGTGTACTCGGCGACCTGCCGATTCAGTTGCCCCAGCAGCTTGGTGAGCTGGTTCTTCGTGATGCGGAGCTCGGCCTTGAGCCAGCCAATGATGCTGCTGGTTCGCAGCTTGTCGCCGCCAATGGTTTGAAAGCGTCCGCGGATGGCGTTGGTCTGGTTGTCTCTGAGGGCCAGCACACCGTGCTTGCTGACTGCCGAAGACGAGGCGTACTGGTCGCCCGCCGTTCCACCGCCCCCTACCGCTCGCAAGGGACGATTTCCGAACGGGCTTTGGAGCCGATAATCGCCGGTCACGAAGACGATTCCTTGATCGGGATAGGCGGCCAGCGGAACGCCCGCATCGACGCCGGTCGCATCGCGGAAGCCGATGATGCGGTTATCGAGCAGAGCGCCCGACCCGGCAAACAGCTTGTCGCGCCCTTCGGCCCCCAGCAGAATGGTGGTGGTCTGGACGCCGCCGCTTTGCTTCGGGGGAGTCGAGATGATCGCGTTGAGCAGATCGTCGCCGATCCCGCCATCCATCAAGCCGGGCGTCCGCGAAATATTGTCGATCACGTCGTTGCCCGCCCCGCCACGCGCCCATAGCCGCTCGACCTGGTTGAGCTCGAACATGGCGCCGAGCAAGGCCGAATCCATGTCGCCGATCGAAATGTTGTCGGAAGCGCCGGTTCCCTCGACCTGGAAGCGATTGTCGTTGCCGCCGCCGCCATCGACCTGCACGATGTCGGGCAATCTATACGCCTGATACATTCGCACGACGACATCGTCGTTGCCCATCCCGGCCTGCAGCTTGAGCACTTCCATTTCAGAAAAGGTTGCCCGTCGCACGCCATTGCGGGTTGCCATGGAGGGGAAAATCTCATAGCGGGCATTTCCCCCATTGCTGCCGTCCTCGAGAATCAGCTTGTCGGCCGTCGAAACCACTTCGAGCCGCGGGCGGAAATAGGGGAGCCCATTCCTGGCAGCCCCGCCCTGGCGAATTTCGCGCGAGAGCGACTCGCCGGTTTCGGAGCCGACGAAGGTGGGCGCGACGAGCAGGTTGTTCAAGGTGCCATTGCCCGCGTGGAAGGTGTCGTTCCCTTCGTTCCCCTCGGCCCGGACGAAGTGCGTGGTGGCATGAATCGAGATCGTGTCGTTGCCAATGCCCCCTTGGATCAGCGTGGCAGCGCCGGTCGCAAACAGCGTGACTACGTCGTGGCCCATGCCGGCCAAGAGGTTCAGGTTTTCGATCTGGGTGTAATTGATGGTTACCCCAGCGCGGGTTACCTGGGTCGGCGTGATGTTGTAGGTGTTGTTGTTGGCATTGCCGGCGTCGTCGATCGTCAACGAGTCGGACTGTGTGCCGCCATCCACCGAAACCAAGGCGCCGATGCCGTCGAGAGTTCCATTGCCGACGGTCACTGCGTCGTTGTCCGCCCCGGCTTGAACCGTGGCCTGGTGGCCGTTCGCCAGCACGCTGATTGCGTCCTCGCCGACGGCCGTTTGCACGAGCGTCGTGGCGCCGGTGGAAGCGACGACCACGGTATCGTCGCCGCTCCCTGATTGCAGCGTGAGATTTTCGATTTGGCTATAATTGATCGTCACATTCGTGATGCCGTCGCTACGAGTGACCTGCATCGCCGAAATGTTGTACGTGTTGTCGCTGGCATCGGCCGAGTCGTTGACGGTGAGCCGATCGGGGCTGCCAACCGACCCCCCGTTGACGGTGATCGAGGGGACCATATTGTCG
>JBBDYF010000278.1:7080-66496 GCA_040901775.1 Pirellulaceae bacterium
CGTGCCGTCTCCAACGAAAATCTGGTCGGCACCAGTTCCCGCCAGCAGCGTCAGAATCTCGACCGTGCTGTAGTTGATCGTCACGCCGACGCGAGTGACTTGTGCTGCCGTGATGTTGTACGAATTGGCGTCGGCATCGGCCGAGTCGTTGACGGTGAGCGAATCGGGGCTGCCAACCGACCCCCCGTTGACGGTGATCGAGGGGACCATATTGTCGAGCGTGCCGTCTCCAACGAAAATCTGGTCGGCACCAGTTCCCGCCAGCAGCGTCAGACTCTCGACCGTGCTGTAATTGATCGTTACGCCGCCGCGAGTCACCTGCGTCGCCGAGATGTTGTAAGTGTTGCTGCCGGTGTTGGCCGCATCGTTGACGGTCAGGCTGTCGGCGCCGGCGTCGCCCGCGACGGTTACCGTGTGAGCGATGTTGTTGAGGGTGCCGTTGCCGACGGTGATCCCGTCGATACCCGCGCCGGCGTTGACGGTTGTTACGGCACCGGTCGAATCCACCTGGATCGTGTCGCCGCCGGTACCCGCATTGAGCGTCAGGTTTTCGATCTGGTTATAATTGATCGTCGTATTGATCGTCGTGCCGTCGCCGCGGGTGATCTGGGCGTCGCTAATCGTGTAGGTGTTGCCCGTGTTGTCGGTCGAGTCGTTGACGGTGAGCGAATCGGGGCTGCCGACCGACCCGCCATTGACGGTGATCGTCGGGACCATATTGTCGAGCGTGCCGTCTCCAACGAAAATCTGGTCGACACCAGTTCCCGCCAGGAGCGTCAAACTCTCGACCGTGCTGTAGTTGATCGTCACGCCGCCGCGGGTGACCTGGGCGGCCGTGATGAGGTAGGTGTTGCTGCCGGCATTTGTCGAATCGTTGACGGTCAGGCTGTCGTCGCCGGCGTCGCCAGCGACGGTTACCGTGTGAGCGATGTTGTTGAGGGTGCCGTTGCCGACAGTGATTCCGTCGTTGCCGGCGCCGGCGTTGACGGTTGTTACGGCACTGGTCGAATCGACCTGGATCGTGTCGCCGCCAGTGCCTGCATTCACCGTCAAGGTTTCGACCTGGCTATAGTCCACGATGAACGCCGGCCGGGTGACCTGATTCGCGGTGATGGTGTAGGTGTTGTTGGTGGTGATATCGGCTGCGTCTTGGAGCAGGAGCGAATCCTCGTCTCCGCCCCCCTCGACCGTAATCAGCGCGGCAAACGTGTCGAGCGTCCCCGTTCCCAGAGTCACCAGATCCTCGCCAGCGCCCGTTCGCAGCGTCGTGGCATCGCTGATCGAGAGCACGCTGACCGAATCGTCGCCACCATTCGATTCCACGGTCGTGGTTGCGCCTGTCGCCGTGATGGTGACGTCGTCCTCGCCGGCTCCCGTTTTAACGAATAGATCTTCGATAGCCGTGTAAGTCACCGTGACCCCGCCGCGGGTGACCTGGTTGGCATTGATCGTATAGGTGTTGTCGCCGAAATCCGCCGAGTCGTTGACGGTCAGGGTGTCGGCATCGGTTTCGCCGTCCACGATGATCGCAGCGGTAATTGTGTTCAGTATGCCAGTGCCGGCGGCGATCGTATCGGCCCCCGCGCCGCCTAGGACCGTCGTGGCATGCGCCGCGGCTGCGATGGTGATGGTGTCGTTTCCCGCGCCGCCATTGATGGTGGTCTCGGCGCCGGTCGAGGCGACGAGCACGGTGTCGCTTCCCGTGCCGGCGTTCAAAGTAAGCGTCTGGAGGCCGCTATAAGCGAGCACCACGACGCCGTTGCGAGTGACATCCGTGCTGGTGATCTGATAGGTGGTGCCTGCCGCCAGGGCGGCATCGTCGATCGTGAGCGTGTTCGCTCCGCCGCCGCCGGTGATCCCGCCCGCCGAGAGAGATTTTCCCGCGGCGACGTCAAAAGTGTCCGCGGCGGCGCCCCCGTCCAGAAGCTGCACCTGGGTAAAGCCGATCTGCACCGCGCCCGCGCCCTGATCGAACGCGAGTTGGCCCTGGTCGGTGTCGGCGATCGACCACAGGGCGTCTGAATTGGGGCCCGTCAATCGGTTAAGGCCGGTTCCCCCGTCAAACGAAATCGTATCGCTACTGCCGGCCGAGAGGACCGTCGCTTGGTCGTCGCCGGTCAACAGCGTGATGTTCAGGGTGTCGAGCAGGGAGCCATCGATCTGAAGACCTCCGCCGCCTGGAGTAGTTACAGCACCTGGATCGGTAAGCGTCGTCCCTGTTTCTGGGATGAAGGTATAGACATTAGTGCCTGCATCGTAGTCCACGACGACGCGATCGTTGATTTCAGCCGGCACTGCGTCCTTATCGCCGGTCAGGGTCAGTGTCGTTCCGACGAGCGTCAGTTCGACCGTGGCGAGCGCCAGGCGGTCTTCCAGACGTTCGAGTTGCAGCCTGCGGCCCGGTTCCTGTTTGAAAAATCGCTTTCTGAGACTCTGTTTGCGGGTCGAAAGGCGAAGGCGATTCATGCGATGGTCCTGTAACCGGGCAAGCCGGGAGAAGGTCGCCGACCGCGTCGCGGGATCGACGATTCGTCGAGCCCAAAAAGCAACGCCGCGTCAGCAATCGTCATAGTAGTTAGGCCGCCGAAGGCCGCAACCTTTTGGTAGATTCCCCAGGGGTTTTCCGCAATTTCTATCCGCGGAGTGCCTGCACATTCAATTCGGACAGAATGTCCGTCAACACTGGGAACCTGATTAGCCCGTTTTGCAGTTTGCAGAGGCCCGTATCGGCCACTATGCTACTTGATTGTCCTGCCCCAAGGTTAGGGGACGACGCCGGCTCGACCGCCGCGGGCGTCCGAGTGCTAGAATCTCCCAACGAAACCGTGCCTACCCCGGCGTTCGGGCTGAAGGCAAACGGTTGAGTTAGGGATTGTCAATTGACGGTTTGGCGATGGATCCCATGTCGCAAAGTCCTTCCCCTTCGCCGTTGCATTACGAGGTCAATGCTCAGCCTGTCCCGGGCTATACCCTCGTCCGGGTTCTGGGTCAGGGGTCGATGGGGGTCGTCTGGCTGGCCGAAACCGAAAACGGCTTCGAGCGGGCTTTGAAAATCATCGACCTCCAGCAACGGGGAGGGCGCAAAGAGTTTCGCGGCCTGCGGACGATCAAGCGACGAAGACTGCTCCAGGGGAACTTGCTCACTCTGATCGACTATTGGATCAAAGACGCAGAGGGAACGTTTCTGCCTGACGCGGACGATTCCGCGGACGACGAGACGTCGGACGTTCCCCAGACGCGGCCCTCCTCGTTGTCGGGCAGCACGTCGCGCGATCTGAAGGACACGTCTCGCGGCCGTGGCGTCCCGGCTGTTCCGCGCGGAACGATGGGTGATGTGGGCGATTACGCACCCGCCCCCAGCGATGCTCCGTGGGCGGGTCCGCCGGCCAAAAACATTCATCGGCCGGTCCAGTTGATCGTGGCGATGGAACTGGGGCACAAGACCCTCTTCGATCGCCTCCGCGAGTGCCACAGCGACCGGCAACCGGGCATTTCCGCGGCCGAATTGCTGCCGTACATGGAGCAGTCCGCCCGCGGGCTGGATTACCTGCATCGCGAGGGAATTCTGCACCGCGACGTCAAGCCGGCAAACATCATGCTGGTGGGAGACGTCGCCAAGGTTTGCGACTATGGGCTGGTGATTTCGCAGGACGACGACCTGCGGATGACGTCGAACGCGTTTACGTTGCCCTATGCCTCGCCCGAGGCGGTCAGCAATCATCCGCTCAACGGCCGCACCGACCAATACTCCCTGGCGGTGACTTATGTCGAGTTGCGAACGGGGCGCTGGCCTTACTCCAGCGATACGGCGCCGACCGTCTATTCCACCAAAGAAACGGGCAAGTACGATCTGACCCGAATTCGCAAGCGGCCCGTGCGCAGCGTACTCAAACGGGCTTTGGCCACCAAACCAGGCGACCGTTTTGGCACTTGCTCGGAGTTCGTCAAGGCCCTGACCCAGGCCGAGCAAAGCCGGCCGATGGTAGCGCTCGCCGCCCGTTGCGCAGCATTGTTGGCCCTGCTGCTGATGCTCGGGATCGCCGCGGCTCTGGCTTATCCGCCTTCGCGCGAGCGCGTGTTCGCCGCCATCTGGCCGCAAAGCGCCCTGCCGCCTGAACTGCTGGAAGCCATCGGCCGGCACGAGGAAGGTCTGAAACTTTCGACGACGTATGACGCAGCTCGCGAGCATCACGATCAGCTACGGCCGAGCCTCTCCGAATTACAGGCCCACCTCGACCTGTTCGACGCCCCCGATCCGGTCGAGGCGGATGTGCGGCTGCTGCAAGGGCGATTGTCGGCGGGCGGCAACGATTGGGATCAGGTTCAAAGCGAATTAAATGCCTTGGCGGGGATGGAACTGGAAGCCGACCAACGGCTGCTGCTCGACTTTCTGCAATTGCTCGCCGCCGATCACGCCTGGTCGCCCGCTGCCGGGGGACAGGACGAGGTGACCCCGCAGCTCGAAATGGCCCAAAATGCGGGTGCGGCGCTGCAAGCTCAACTGAGCCCGTGGGAAAAAGACCTCTATCGGCAAGTCATCGCCAGGCATGGCTCGAGCGAGGCCCAGCGCCGGGAAGGCTTGGTCCGCGTCGTTCGCGACTCGCGGAGCAAGAACGACATCGACGCTGCCGTGAAGTCGTTGAAGGAACTCGAAACCCTACTCGAAAATGCAACGGATGAGGGGGGGCAGCGGCATCGCTGGCAGGCCGGCTACGAGCGCCTGCACCTCGATATCGCCCGCGATCTCGTAGCGGGCGAACCGTCCAACGAGGCCTGGCTCGCGTTTGACCAGCGGATCGACGCCCTGCGGTCGCAACTTGGCGATCTGACGGCCGAGCGCGCTCAGCTCGCGGGATTGCGGATTCTGGTGACAACGCGATTTGATCCCAGCCGGTTTTCTCTCGACCTTCCCTTGGCCGATGCGTTTGCCGAACTGGCCTCGGCCACGAACCAGTGGAGCCAACTGGACGCCGCTCACTTTTCGCCCTCCGAGCGTCAGAAGCTAACCGAACTGTATGCGGAGCTAGGCCCGACGATCGTGGCCGCAAGCACGCCGCTGCCGGTAGAGTGGCGAGACCGTCTGGGCGCGATTGTTGCGCCCGACAACCTGCTCGCCCTCTTGACCGACCGCGTTGCCGCTCAACTCCAGGCTCAAAACGCCCTCGGACTGGCAGCGACGACGACGGATCTGAACGGCCTCGTGCAGACGTTGAACCTGAGCGGCTCGAAGGCTGCGGCGGCTCGCCTGGCCGATATCCACCTCGAAGCGGACTTCGCGCCATTTGTGCTGGCTACGGCCGAGCCGGGCCAGGCCGTCAAGTCCTTTGCCGAGCGAGCGCTGGCCACGGGGCGACCGGCCGGGTGGCTCGACCGTTTGCTCCGTCTGGCCGAAGGAAATGAAGCCTGGGCCCAAGCGGCCGTGCCGGAATTGTATGTCTTGCTAAAGCGTTTGCCGTCCGGCTCCGGCGATGGATCCACGATTGCGGACTATCCGTCTCGAATCGCCAGCCTGTCGCTCGCCAAGTACGTGACGAATGACGGTGGCTTATCGGACCCAGCCGTGCGTGCCGCCATTCGGAAGCAAATCGAGACGCTAGGCGCCGATCTTCCGCTCGCCGCGCTGCTCGATGCCGAACTCTGGCTGGAGGAGCCGTCGGCTGCCGACGGGCAGAATGCCGCGGCGACTCAAAAACGAAACGCGCTGACCGTTTCGGTGAACAACGCGATCGATCGCCTCGCTCCTGCCGGTGGATCGGCAAACGATCCGCTCCGCGACTATGGACAGTTCTTGCGTGCTCGCCTGGATGTCCTGGCAGGCGACGCGGCTACATCCGCCGACTCAGCCGTTCTGCTGGCCTGGCCCGAAGGCAACCCAACCACGGCCAACGACTGGCACACCCCGCGCCGCACGCGAACCGCTACCGATCTGCTGGTCAGCCAGGGCGATCGAGCGCTTGCCCTGGACGATAGCGACATTCTGCATTTCCACCAATTGGCTGCCAGTCGCGTTGCTACCGCTGGGGAGCTGCTCGAAAAGGCGGAGCGTCTGGGTTGCGACCGCTCCGACTTCCGCGGGTTGCACGCGCTCGTGCTGGCCGTTCCGGCCGGCGAACAACGGGGGCCGGAACAGTGGCAACGCATCGCCGACGAGTGCCGGCTGGCGCTGGCCGATGCGGCCGCCGGCGAGCGCCTGAAGGATTGCCGGGGCCTGATCGAGTACGTCGGAGCGCTCGCCATTTCACGAAGCTCGGCTGACGCTACCCCCGTGCAGAATCGAGGTGCGATTGCCTCGTTCGCCCGGTTACTGGCGGAAGAGCAGATTTTTCGGGACGACAGCCCTCGGGATTCGTCCGATCGCGAAGTTTTGGAGCATGTGATCCTGCCCGCCCTGGCAATTGGCGCGCCCGAGCCGATGACCGAGCAAGATCGCGAGAACCTGGCCCGCGCCTGGGGCGCGAAGGGTCGAATATTGGAGCGCAACGAGGGATTGGTCAATCTTCCCGGCGTCCAGGCGGCGCCCCATGCCGATACTTATGCCCGGGCCATCCAGGCCGCGCACGACGCTTATTCCAGGGCGCAAAAGCTCCATCCTGCAGTGCTGTATGCGGGGGGTTACGCGCGGACGTTGCTGGAGTTGCCCCGCGAAGATTTCGACATTGAAAAGCAGTTCCCGCACTTGCTGACGCTGGTCGAGCGTTACGACCCCCAGGGAAATTCCGACGATCCGAGTCTGTTGCTCGCCGGAGCGTGGGTGCAGCGCCGCCTGGCGCTCCGCGCCACCGATCGTGGCGAGCAGATGCAGCACTTGGGGGAATCGCTGCGGCGCTACAAGCTGGTTGAAGCGGCGACGACCGCCGACGATCCGTACAACTTGCGGAGCATGGCCCTGGTCGGCGCGAGCGACACGCATGTGAGAGCCGCGTTCTATACTTCGATCCGTTCGGCCGACGAGGTTCCTCGCGAGGGCGAAGCGGGCGCGCCCGCGGACGACGTCGCACCAGCGGAGATGACGAGGTACCAGCACCTGAGGCGGGCGTTGGAATACGCCGGTTCGGCCCAGGCCTATGCGAACCGCCGGCTTCCCGAGGAGGCGTTGCTGTCCGAGGGGAACGCGCTGGAAGACCTCGCCTATTACTGCAAACTGACCGAGAACTATCCCGCGGCCGAGCAGGCGTTTAAGCAAGCCGCCCAGGAAACCGGCTTGGTCCGCTCGAACGTGTACGCGCTGACCTGCCTAGGGCGGTGCCAATTCCGTTGGGCACGCGATGCCGCCGACATCGACGGCGATCCCGATCGGCGGCGCGGCAAAATCCGCGAGGCTCATGTCTCGCTGCAAGAGGCGGTCGCTCAAGCCGGCGAGAATCCAGCGTCCGCCGCCGAAGCGCGGTGGTGGCTCGCCCACACCCTGTTCGATCGTGTGACAGACGGTCCTGGCGACCTAAGCGCCCCGACCGATAATCCCTTTGCCAAGAAGCCGACCGAGGAATTGGGCAACTTGCTCAAGGATGTCAGCCTGAAACAGATGGCTCAGGTTGAACTAAAGGCTCGCCATGCGCTGTTGGAAGCAGCCTGGAAGGAATCGCGTGAGGCCGCGGCCCTCGTCGATCCTCGGCTCGATCCCGCTACTCGGCTCCTGTATTCTTCCGACGCCGCGCGAATGGGTGCGGAATTTTACAAGGGACTGACCAATTCCGGCGCGAAAGAGCGATTGCCCGAGGTGACGGCAAGCTTACGGACGCTGGTGTCGGAATCGCTTAGGGTCGTCAAGCAACGGCCAGAAACCTTCACGCCATCGCACGTTTACGTCCTCGTGGCAGCGCTGCACGACGTGGATAAAGTAAACACCGCCGGTTCGACGCCGCTGAAGGATTACGAGTCGCTCTTCGATCGTCCCAGCGATGCCTGGAGGATTCAATTCGCCAATCTCTTGCTGCTCGAGGCGGATACAGGCAAGCGCGACAATCTTATCAAGGAGGCCGAAGGGGTAGCCGCTCAGATCACCGATCCGCGGGCGCGGGATGCTATCGAGGGCAGATGTAAGCTGGCGCGGGCGGACTTGCTTTTCAATCGAGAGTTGGGGAAGCAAATTCTAGACGGGAGCAGCGCTGCGAAACTGAAGGTTTCGTTGACTCAGGCGCATCGGCTGTATATGGAAGGGCTCAAGGCATCTGCCCGCAGTGCCGACAAACGGGTGGTGCCTAACTTGGAGGCGCTGGCCAAAGAGCCGTTGCGGTCGATCGAATTGGGATCCTTTGAAAAACACCTGTCCAAATTAGAGGCCTACCAGCTTCGAGAGCACATTCGTGCTAATGAAGATTCTCGCACGAAACTCTGCGCGGTTTTGCTAACGGCGTGCCCGAAGCTGAAAGGCGGCCCTCCACTGTCGGACGAAGGCAAACAGGTGGTAGATGACCTGCACGACTGCTTGAAGTCGCTAATATTTATTGATAAGAGACTCCTGGTGAAATACCGAAGTCTTCTGGAAGAGTTGGCGAAAAAACTTTAACTTCGCCCCGACCTTGGCATGATCGTCGGATCTCTCGGGAGCCAGGTCGCCCGGCCTTCGCCGAAACGAAAATGTGAAGTGAACGTATTGACACTTCTTCGGCGACTGTCTATAATTTCGTTTAGGCACCGCGCGGATCCTGCGCGTAGGCTCCTTGGCAATTTGGTGATTCGTGCAAGCGGAGCGTCGCCGGCATTGGAGTCCGCCGGGCGGCGGTGCGGCGCTGCTTTGCCAAGCAAAGTACCACGGGGCCCGTGGTACCTACGGGGCGGTGGCGACAGCAGCTCGTTTCGCTTATCGGCCTGATTGCCGAAACGCGTTTTGCTGATCGCCGACAATCTCGCAAGTGCTTAAGCTGCAACAGCTTGCGATGATTAGTGAAGCCCGCCGCGATGAAAAATGACGTAAAACGATAAACGAAACTCGGCCAGGCCAGGCGGCCACCTACAGTCGCCATTCCAGGCCGGCATAGGCGGTCAGGCCGGGCGAAAAGGCCGCCGTCACTCCGCCAGGCGTCACGGCGTCGCCGTCCAATCGCAGGTCGAGGTGCTCGATATAGTTGCGATCGAATAGGTTGTCCACGCCGGCGATGATGTGCAGGTTTGAGGTGAGGTTGTAGTAGCCGCGAACGTCCGAAGTGAAAAATCCGGGAGTCTCCTCCTCGACCTGAATGCTCGTCGTATCGCCGAAGGCCGTGTCGCGCAAGAAACCGGCCCGATCCTGCCGGGCAACGAATCGGAACGCCCATTCCAGGCCCCAGATATTGTCCGGGCTCGGTTCCGCCAAACGCAGGCCCAAGCGTCCTTCGAGCGGGTAGATGCCGGGAAGCGGCCGGTCGATCACATGGTCGTACCCCTCGACGTACAACATCGAGCCGAAGGCCGTCGTCATTTCCGTCAACTCGTAGTCGAGATACAACTCAAAACCCTTGAGCGTGGCCAGGTCGGTGTTCTGCGCGAACAGGATCTGGGCTTGCGTGGGCGGATCGAAGGCATAAGCGGCGTAGGTGTTGTAGTCGTAGATCCAGCTATGGAACGCCGAGGCCCGGCCCGACCAGTAGCCGTAGTCGGCCACGACGCTGCCGTCCGCCTGCAGGGCTTTCTCTTTCAGCAGTCCCGGAAAGCCGGCGACTTTGCTGAAGCCGTTCTGCAAAATGCCCAGGAACACGCCGTCCGAGTAGCGATTGATCAAATCGGGGGTTCGCTCGGCATAACCGACCCCGCCGCGAAGCATCCATTCGGGCGTCAGTTCGACCTCGCCGCTGAGATAGCCCGCGTACAGGATGTCGTTCTGGGGCAATCCAACGTCGGTGATTTCGTCCAGAATTGGCGTATCGTCGAATTCCGACTGCCGCGCGTGCGTGTGGGCAAAGTCCACGCGTCCGCCCAGCGACGTCTTGACGTAGGACGACCAAGGCAGGGTGTACTCGGCGAAAATGCCGGGGTCGGTCAGGCTGGAATGCGGCTGGTTGGTCGAGAACCGCCGCTCGTCGGGCTCCAAGAAACCTCCTACATCTTCAATCTGGAAGCTCTCGAACGTCCGCTGGGTGACGTAGCGGAAGTCCACGCCCGAGCGGAGGTGCTCGCCCTGCTCTTCGCCGTAGATGCGCGAGGCGCGGGCCCCGAACGACGCCAGGTTTCCGTTCACTGTCGCGTCGATACCGCTGGGGGAGAACTCGCCAGTTTGGAACTCGTCGTTCAAGCCGCCAGCAATCCGGCTGCGCTGCTCCAGCTTGCTGCCGTTCTGGTTGTCGCCGTTGAAGCGGGTGTAGTTGTACCAGACCTGCGCGACGGAAATCTCGCCGGTCCCAGGGTCCTCTTCACGGTAATTCACGTTGTAGCTGTCGGTGGCCAGATCGTCGATGTCGAAGAACTGGAGCGCGTACTCGGTGTCGCGCAATTCGAGGCGGCTGTAGCGAAACTCGATCTTCGAGTAGTCGGACAAGTCGTAGCCGAGTTGCAACAGCGCGTTTTGGCTGTTGTAGCTCGACGGAATTAGCTGGCCGTTGCCCGCCCGATAGTCGGAACCGCTGCGCATGCCGAAATGGGTAATGAAGCCGTGGTTCTCGCCTGCCCCGGTAAACGTATCGCGGCCGTCGATCTGCCCGCCGTTGCCGCGGGCCGTCACGCCGAACCGATTGGTCCATTCAAAGCCGCAGCACGAGCGGGGCGTGTCGACGGTTTGAATGTCGATAAAGCTGAAGCCGGGACCGTACCGCAAACCGTAAGGGCCGGGAACGACCGTGACGGTGCTAATGAGCGACGGGTCGATCTTGTTCAGCATCGAGTCCAAATCGAGTCGTGCCGGCAGGAAGTACTCGCCGTTGCCTTGGGCATAGATCTGTCCGAACCGATAGCCGCGAACGTGCGGATCGAACGCCACCTGCGAGCGGCGCTGGGCGGCGACCGTTTGCACGCTTTCCGAATCGCGGAGCAACGAGCCCAAGTCGAGGGCTGGATTGTTCCTCGCCTCGGCCTGTCCGATGACATCGGCCGTGGGCGACGATTCGATCTCCAGGCGAGCCGCTTCCAGTTGCTGATCGAACGCCAACTGACCGAGGTCGTCCTCTTGGCCCAAGCCATCGAGCGGCTGGAACGGCGAATCGAGCGGCTGGAAAGGTGAATCCTGGGGCTGGCCGACTGGATCTTGCAGGTTCACCAGCCTGATCGAACGTTCTTGAAACTCGAGGCCGTCCCCGAGCAGTTCAATTCCGCCGGGAATTGCCGGCTCGCTAGCGGCCAGCCGGCTGTGCGGCGCAAGGCTTCCGCCCGCGATGAACAGTGCGGTGCAGCAGCGCAAGAAGCTGATCTTCATGATCCCCCCTGAGGCCGATCCTCGGCCTGGCCTTCCGCCTGGTGCTCGGAACGAGCACGCTCGCATGCGGTCAAACGCGGCTCGAGCGGATTGTTGGCGCGCGGATCATTCGCGATCCGCGCCACAGCCGGCAATCCTGCTACAACCATCGTCGGCAGGTGCGGAAAGCATTCTTGACACTGGCCCGCTGCGATGGGAGCTCCTCCCATCGACAAGTGCCGGAACAGCCTACGCAGACGGCAAGGTTTCGCGCGGCGGGGGCCGGCGACGGATTGGTCCTCTCCCGTCGGCCGCGTGCTAGCGTAGCCGGATTACGCACGGCTAGTGCAGAGTCAACATTGAAACGATGGATCGTAGGACAGGTCTCCCGACCCGTCCGGACGGGTCGGGAGACCCGTCCTACCCCCTCAACTCACGACTGACAAAGCACTGCTAGTCCACGATTTGGGCATCGTTGAAGATGATGCCCACGTATTCCGTATCCGGCGACTTGAGGGGACCACGGCAGAACCCTCGGAGGGTGACGAACTGTCCGGCCCATAGCTCGGCCACTTGGCAGGCAAGTTCGGGGCGATCTTTGAGCGTTTGAGCCGGAAATCGGAACTCGAGCCCGAATTTTTCCGGCGGCTTGCCGTCGGGAGTGACGAGGGCGACGAAAAACTCGGTCGGGACTCCCTCGACCGGGATAATGTCCCGTTTGACGGCCACCAGCCGTCCGGAAATCTCGATCTCGCGTCCCTCCAGGTGCTTGAAAGCGAAGGCCTCGTTGTCGCGATAGGCCCGCACGACTTTGAGGGCATTGAAAATTGTCCCCCGCTCGCAGAGGTCTGCCGCCGACAGCACGCCTTGCGAGCCGCCGTATGCTTCGACGCCAAAGCCATCGATCGGCTTGGCGCCAAACGTCACGGACGGAACGGCTGCGACCGCCAGCAGGATCCAGATTCGGCTCATGGTCGTTGCTCCTTGACCGGCTCGATATTTTGAGGTTATGGAGTTGCTTCGGCCGCAACCGAGGTCGAACTTCGGCAATCCGTCCGCGGTAGCGGTTATGCACACCGTGCCAGATAGAACGCATCGCCCGCAGACCCTGCGTCTCGTTCATTCCGGTCCCGTCTATTCGGGCACGGAGCCGGCGGGCTCCTTTTTCTTGTCGCTGCCGAAGCTGGGCCGCTCCTTGCCTGGGACGGCTTTGGCGACCACCGCAACCTTGAACGAAGTGATCTTGGCGAGGCTGACATGGCCAGCCTTGTCGGTAGCCGTGGCCTCGATTAAATAGACGCCATTGGGAGACTCATCCGGTACGGAGTAGGCGGCTCGAAACTGCGCCCCCCCGGAGCTGGAAACGATCTTGCCGGGGATTTCCGGCGAGCGTTCGCTCTCGTCCAGCTTGCGATTGTTGTTTGCATCCAAGCCGACGAAGAAGCTCAGGCTTTCGATGCCCGAACCGACTGGTCCGTCGTCGGCAAAGGCCTGCAACTTGACGAGCGACGCTGGTAGTTTTTTGACCTCGCGGGGCAAAGCTTCCTCTATGCTGAGCGTCGGCGCGTTGCGGTCGAAGATGACGGTTAATTGATGGGCGCCGGCTCCTCCGCGGTCGCTCTGACCGCCCGCTACGGACGCAACCACCTCGACGCGCCGATCGTCCATCCCTTCCAAGCTCGTCTCAACGGGCAGGCCGGTGAAGTCGGTGACCTGGTTTGCCAATTTGATCGAGCCCGCTTGAAGGTCGATCAGCTTCACCGCGACACGGCGATCGAACAGAAACGGCTCGCGGCTTTGCCCGTTTACCTTGAGCTCGATGCGGGCACCGCCGGCAAAATCCTCGCGCGAGACTTCGGCCTGCAGATCGACGGCAAACGCGCCTCGAATCTGCCGCGGACCAACGGGAATGGCAATCTCGCCCGCGGGTACCCTGTTTTGCAGGAAGATTTGCAGGTCTTTGTCTTCCGTGTCGGGAGCTTGCAACGAGGGAGGAAACGGCAGCCGCGGGCGATGCGGTAAGATTCGGTACAATCGCTTTTCCACCCGCAATTGGCCCAGGTGAATGGCCGGCGGCCGGTTCGGTTTGAGGTTCTTTGCCGTCACCTGGCCATCGGCGGCCCGCTCCAGTTCGACCAGCAGCGCACGAGGGTAACCGCCGATCTGCAACTGCACCTCGATCGGCCAGCGCGCCTGGTTTGGAATCATCGCCTCCAATTGGGCATTGTCCTCGGGAGAGCCGATGGGGGCCTCAAAGGTTCCTTGCCCAATGCGCTCGTCACTGGGGGCGCTGCTGCGAGATGTTTCGTCCCAACGGATGATGAGCGGAGTTTCAGCCAGCCCGATCCCCGCGGCGATCCGCGGATCCTTCAATCCGACCTGGAACGAGAGGCGGCCGTTGTTGAATGCAGGGTTTTTGACTTCCAGCAGGTCGTCGGGAACATACGGTTGCACCTCGAGCCATTTCACGTAGGGTTCGCGCGGCTGGTTGTCGCTGAACAGAACCAGAACCAGTCCCGCGGTGACATCGACAGACGCAGGCGGTGACGTTGCTGCTGCTGTCGGCATTGCCGGG
This sequence comes from Pirellulaceae bacterium, assembly GCA_040901775.1. Lineage (GTDB taxonomy): Bacteria > Planctomycetota > Planctomycetia > Pirellulales > Pirellulaceae > CAYLLN01. The sequence continues at coordinate 20,955 of JBBDYF010000278.1, forward strand.
GGGGGCGGAGGCTGTAGCGCCGCGAGAACCGGCGTCACACCGGGACCGAGCGTCAGCGGCGTCTTTTCGTCTGTCTGGGCAAGCAAGTGCCCCTTCAAGTCGGGAATTCTGTCGAGCGATTGCTGGTCGAGGGCTTTGCGAATTTCAGCATCCAGTTCGGCAGGTTTTTTTAGCAACCGGCCAGGCGCCTTCGGATCGAACAGCCGCTGCGTCTCGTCGAGTCGTTGGCTGGGAACTCGATACAATCTGGCGTGCAGCTTCCTATCGTCAGTGGCCGTTAGATAAAACTGAAAGCCTCCGGCGCGATTGGGAAACAACCACAGCCGTCCACCTTGTTCGCCCCCGCGTTGCAATTCCTGGGCATCGGCGAGATTTCCAGCGCTGGCATGGTGCTCGGCAACAACCAACAGCTTGATCCGATCGGGCCGCGGCAGCAGGCAAGCAATCTGGACTTCGGCTGCCTCAACATTCGCAAACTTTGCCGAGTCCGCGAATTCGGCCCGCGCGCCGATCGAGATGGAGTCGGCCGCGCGGTCCTCGGTCGGCGGAAGAATCCGCAGCTTGAGTTGCTCTCGATTCCCTTGAAGCCTGATCGTTTCTACCGAGCGAACGGGTTTTCCATCTTCCCACTGCAAGCGAATGTCCGCCGCGCGTGGCCAGTTCAACTCGAGCGAAATATCGTAGGGGGGCAGGTGTTCGCTTTGCACTTGCACCGTCAATTCCAGCGGCGATCCCTCTTTCCGATCGTCCGCGGACAATTGAATCTCCGTTCGATCCGCCGTCAGCTCGATCCGATCGGGCAGCCGTTCGGGACGCAGCGGCTGGGCGATCCAGACGGGCAGATTGCCGGCGGAAAGTCTGCGTGCGTCTCGACCGTCGAGCATCGTTGACAGCAGATAAATATCCAGAAGCTCGGCCGGCGAGAGCTCGCCATCCTGGTGAAATCGGCGATGCTCGGCGGCGATTTGGGCGGGTAGCGCCTCGCCAAAATCGAGAAAATGCCGGCCCAATCGTGTCCAGGCGAACCGGTCGTTCGGAGCCGCGCCGGAATCCGAGAGTTTGGCCGTGATGGCCGTCGCTAACGCCGCAGTGGCACGTTTCGGCGACCCGGGCTCTGGATTTGAAGGCGTTGCAATGCGCAGCAGATCGAGCGTCCAACGAATGTTTTTCTCTAAGCGACCATTTAGCGCCTGCCAGTCAAGAGCGACGCCAACGCCTGCCGCGTCGGTTGCCTTGGCAGGCGACGCGGCAGTGGCAGCCAGCCGCAGCGCAAGGCGGTCGTCGGCTGCCAGCAGCGGCGAACCCAGGAGCAGGCGAATTCTCAGTAGCCGGCCGGGCGAGCGACCCGCCGCGACGGCGCGGGCGTAAGCAGTGATTTTGCCATCGATTTCCGCCTCAAGCTGCTTCAGCCGGTTCGCCAATTCACCGAGCTGCCGCAAGCGGGCCCGATCGAGTCGGCCATCCATCAGCGTGTCGGTTGCCAACAGCCGCCGATACTCGTGAAGCGATTCGAAAAGACGATCCAGGGCATCGCCCACCTCTGGCCCACCGTCCGGCACACAGGCCATGCGTCCCTGCAACTGGACGAGATTGTGGGCGTCATAAGTCGCCTCGGCGAATGTTTTGAGCGCGGCATTGGCCGAAAAGTGGGGACTGCTTGTTGCGGTTGGTTCCCCTAAGTCCTGCCGACGTCGCGCCTCGTGAGCCTGCAGCGACTGCCAGGCAATCGAGCCCGTGGAATCGGCCCCCTGAAACAGGCGAAAGGCCTGCGAAATCGTCGCGCAATCGCTGAGTTGCGGCTGCTTGCTGCCGCCGTCGAGCCACAGCTCCAGCGCCTCCAAGTCTTTGCACAATTCGGAAAGGGTAACGTCTTCGACAGGGCCATCACCGGCTCTGCTGCTGACTGCCCGCTCGTCAAATCCAACCAAGATCCCTTCCAGCCGACGCCAGCGATGCGGTGCGAAGTGAACCGGCGACCAACCACTAGCGAGGAAATCCGACGGCGGCTGCGCAGTCCGGCGCAGCAATCGGTCGCGCAGTTGCCAGGCGCGATCGAGATCATCGACAGGCGCCTTGGGCCGCGGTGCGGCGGTTGCGCCGGGCTTGGGAATGGCGGCCGCTGGTTGCGCGGCGGTAGCTGGCTGCGCGGGTTGCGGCGCCGTAGCTGGCGGTTTGGCGGGCGGGTCGCTGGTCGTGATCTGTTGTAGCGCAAGCACGGGAATTGCGCCTCTGCGATAAGCCGACTTTGCCGCCGCCGGCTTCTGTTTAGCATCCTTTTCGCCAGTCTTTTCGTCGGTAGGTTCTTTGGCTGCCACGCTTTGCGGGAGCCGGGGAACCTCGACCCTGGCTTGCCGATTTGCGACGGGAGAAAGTAAACGAGGCCGTTGGTAGAACGAGTCAAGCCCTCCGCTCTGACGGGCATCCATCGCAGCCGCAGCTTCAGCGACAAGCTGCGACAGATCGATGCTCGGGCTTTTTTCGTGTGCTTCCCGCTGGAGCGCGCTCGTCAGGTTGGTGACGAAGCTTGTCCCGGGATTATGAGGGTCATCAACCGCCACTTCGCCATCGCCGGCTGCCAAGACCACCCACAGGTCTTTGGCATCGGGTGGGATGCTTTGGGCAACCGCCTCGGGAAATGCGTTGGCCAGGGTGCCCAGTCGCGGATCGTAACCCAGGTGCATGGCATCGAGAATGACGACCTTGGGAATTCCCTCGAGCGTCGCCAGTTCCTTCAGAAGCTCGGCGACATTGAGCTTGCAGTCGCGCGAAGTGCCACCGGATTTGCCCCAATTGCCGCCTAGATCCTCTTCCGTCAGCGACGTGACTAGCAGTGGAACCACCCGGGGCTGTTCGTCGGTCCCCAGGTCCAATGCGATGCCGTGCCCCTTCACGTAAATGACCAGGGTATCGCCGGGCTGCAGACTCACCGGCCGCTTATCGTTCCGCTGAAACTCGATGCCGGAGCGCTGGCCATCGCGTCCCGATAGCAAGCTGCGGACGAACGATTGTGGTGCCGGGATATCCGCCAGAGATCGTTCACAAACCGGTACGTTGGCCGCTTGCGCCCATTTTCGTAGGGCCTCGAGATCCGCTTCGACAAAGGGCACCGGAGGAATCGTATTGCGGTCCTCGCGATCGTCGCTCAGCGTCAGCAGCAGCGTGCGCGGAGCGGGACTGGGCCAGGCAAAAATCGCGGCCGCGATCATCAGGCCTACCGCGGTCAGGCTCAAAATCCAGCGCCATGCCAGCCGCGATTTGCCGACGACGCTGGTTCGCTGAACGCCCCGCCAGGCTCGCACCGCCCCGGGCTGAGAGGTCGTCGTTTCATTCATCCGTAGGCTCCTCGATAGCGAGCCGGCATCCTCGCCGCGGCAGAAAACAACCTGGCATCAGCCAATCAAGGTCAGCGGATGCCCCAAGATGATCGAGCCGCCATGAGCGGTCATATCGCCCATTCGCGCAGCGGGCATGCCTCCGATCAACACGGCAAACGAGCCCAGTGCGATCACATCGGGTGGGCCGATGCACAACGCCATATCGCCGACGCGGGCGGCCGGCATGCCGCCGATCAACACGGGGATTCCGCCAGGAGGCAGAATGGGGCCGCCGACGTGCGGAATCGGCGGGACGCCGGGGGTGACCATCGGGCAAATATGCATGTCGCCGATTCGAGCAGCGGGCATTCCCATGGGTTTGTTCCTTTCGCTCGTGCTATTTCGAGGCGCGGCCCGAGCCGTTGGCCATCACTTCGCTCGCCAATCGCAGGAATTCGTGGTATTTGTCGGCCATCTTTTCCGGCTGGCGCGCGACTGCGGCCAGCATGACGGCGCCGCTGGCGGCGTGCGCCGTCAGTGTTGGCCCCGGCGGAACGACGGGAGCGGTGGGAGGGCCCATGCTGCCGCCGCTCCAAAACGCCGCCATGGCCGCCCAACCGGCCGGTGTTTCGTGTTTGGTCAATTCGGCCGCCGACCCTGCCTGGCGGCGTCGATCTTCCGCGGGGTCGGCAACCCAGGCTTCCGCCGCCGCCATCGCCTCCTTGTCTGCCGGCGAGATCTCGTCCACCGCGGCCAAGCGAATACAGCGGCACGCCCAATCGACGGCCGATCGCTTGGTGGCGGAGTAGGCGACGACCCGAACCGCGTCCAAAAAAAGTTCGCGGCTGGCCAGCAACTGTACGAATTGAGCAACGGGCATGTCCTGCACCAGCATTGCCTTGCTGGCGTCGTCGAGCGGCGCAACCTGGCACACGGCGGCGGCGCTGGCAATTGCCAACCCCGAGGCCAAACTCGCCGGAGAGGGTGACGCGGCTGCCGCCCCGGCAGGCGACTGGTCAGCCACGGAGCTAGCGGGTTCCTCCTCGATGGCGGTGCCCGTGCCTTCCCCATCGTGGTTTTCCGACCCATCCTCGACAACCAGGCGAAACGTCGCTCGGCCTGCCTTGAACTCTTCCTTGTTGCGCAGGACCGCCGCTTCGATCCGCTTGCCGTTAAAAAGGGTTCCGTTCGCGCTGTTCAGATCTTTAACCTCGCAGTGATTTCCGTTGAGGCGGACGCTGAAGTGGACGCTGGACATCTCCATGTTGGCCGGGCAACTATCGTCCGCCTGATCGGTGCGGCCGACATACCGCACCTGATCGGGGCGCAGCAAAATTCTACGTCCTTTTTCCGGCCCGTTGACGATTTCCAAAAAAGCGCGGGTCAGCGACATACCAGCCGTCCGGGGCAAAAGATTGTGGCAAAATGCTTGGCGAATGCGGCGCGCGACGATTCATGGGGGGCGATGCGTGGGGGCCGATCAGTTGATCATGGTCAGGCCCCCCTTGACCTGCAGGATAGCGTCGGCCTTGACGTTCGTCATCAAGCCCTTCACTTCCGACATCAAGGTGCCCTCGATCTTAATCATCATGCCTTTGATTGTAACGCCCATCTGATCGATCTTGATGCTGCTTTGGCCAACTTTCAACTCGATCGACTGCAACGCCTCGGTTTCGCTTTTGCCGAGACTGAGCTTGGTCGTTTGGTTGCCCATCTTCACCGCGGTGGACTGATTGCCCATCTTGATCGTCAACGAATCGTTGCCCGTCTCCAATTCAGCCTTACGATCCTTGTAAATAGTTACCAACTGACTGCCGTCCTGAGCCTGACCTTTACCCGTGCCAATCAGCAAGTGCTGGCTATTCCAAATATCGATCTTCTGATCCCCCTCGGCGGCCTTACCTTGACCGCTTCCCACGACGAGCAAGTCGTTGTTCCACGTATTGACCCACCGATTGCCCTCGGCTGGATTGTTTCCGTCCTCGTCGGGCAAACCGACGCCGACTTTCTGAGTGTTATGGATCAGGACGACCTGATCTCCCGGCGAGGCATTAATGTTTTTGTCGGGTTTGCCCACCTTGAGCAGGTCATGGTTTTCCACGATGCGGACGAAATTCCTCTGCGCGTGGAAGTAGATGTGCTCCTTGTCCTTCATGTCCTCGAACCGCAGCTCGTTAAACGTCTCGTTATCGCCCTCCTTGGTGCTGCGGGTCTTGAGCCCACTTTGAGTCTTGTTGTCGGGCAGGTCGTAGGGGGGCATGTTGTCGTAGTTATAGACGCTCCCCACGATCAACGGCTGATCGGGATCCCCTTCTAGGAAGGCGACGATCACCTCCTGCCCGATCCGGGGAATATGGATCATTCCCCACTGTTTGCCCGCCAAGAGCGAGCCAACGCGGATCCAGCACGAGCTATCCTCGTCCTTCTTTCCCTCGCGGTCCCAGTGGAACTGCACTTTGACGCGGCCGTACTTATCGCAATCGATCTCCTCGTCTTTCAGGCCCACCACGACCGCCGTCTGCATGCCCTGGATGGCCGGCCGCGGAGTCGTCCGCGCCGGGCGGAACTGCACCTCGTGCGGAATGCAGCTAAACGAATTGCGGTACGCCTGCCGCGGGCTGGCGCCCGTGTCGTAGTCGGGGTTCTGCTCGATCGAATGCTTGACCGAGGTCAGCACGTACTTGCCTTGCGTGCCCGGAACGGTAATTGCAGCGCCGGCATTCCCTTCGAGCGAAAAAAAGCATCCGCTCGAAAAGGCCCGCGCCGAAGCATTGCCGGTAATCACCAGGTGACCGACCCGCTGCTCCTCCATGCGCCATTTCACGATCTCTTTGGCGTGCTTCTCCACTTCGTCCAAGCGTTTATCCGGCTGATTGAATCGTTGCGCGAATTCGCCGGGAAACTCGAACAGTTCTAGCGCCGCGTTGTTGCCGATTTTGACGGCGCCATCCTCGGAAGGCCGAATCTGCTTGTTCGACATCTGAAAGTGGTAGTCTCCCAGCACATACTTGCCGGGGATCATCGAATGGCTGACGGAATATGCCGAAACGCCGTCTTCCCATTCGCCCATCCCTGCCTCGGGCAAAAAGCGGGCCTTCTCCATGTTGGGGCAGGCCGCAAACGCCGAATCGGAATCGCCCAGCACGAGCGTATGCTTGCCCTCCTCGTGCTTGAAGAAATAGAAGATTCCTTCCTGCTCCATCAGCCGCGAGACGAAGGCAAAATCGGTCTCGCGATACTGCACGCAGTAATCGACCGTGGTGTAGCTGCCCGTCAGCTTATTCTCGAACTTCACCAGGTCCGGAAACTCCCCCTGCCACTGGGTGAATACTTTCTCGATGATCTCCGGAAACTTCAGGTCTTGAAAAACCTTGCTGTCCGAAGTCAACGAGAGCAGCCACAGCCAGGGCACAACCTCCGCCCGGTAATAGGCGAAACGCTCGTCCTGCTGCACGTGGCTGAACCGGCTGACCAGGCCGTGGAAGTGGCGAGTTTTTTCGCCGGGCAACTCCACCGTCAAGTCCACCGGCTTGCCCACGATCTGGTCGTACTTGATCGACGGGGCCTGCGAGGCCTCGGCCAACAGGTCGAATTGCATGCCGAACAGCTTGGAAACGCCTTCCGTAATCGTCGCCCGGTCGATGCACAGCACATCGTCCCCCAGCGGAGTCTTGAGCGACATCAGGCGGCCGGCTTGTTTGAGTGCGTCTGCCATGGGAATTATCTGCTTGGGTTTAGGGAACCTGCGTCCGGCGACCTTAATCGGCAAAGACCGACCACACGGACATGTCTTCGCGGAATTCGATCAGCGCGTCGGTAGTTCGATGGCGTTGGATGATTTCTTCCTTGATTTTGATTTCGAAGGGATCGGTTGGGTTCCAGTCCACATGGGCTGGGTGTTGCGCCTGGATCCGCCTGCCCGTCAGGTCTTCGTAGATCTTGGCATACCGCGGGTCGGAGGGGGGAATCCGTTTTCCAGTCTTGTCGAGGATCTCATAAATGTCGTAATCCCCGGCGATGTCCTTGCCGGTCGGCCCATCCTTGACGACGCCGTTTTCGACGACGATGTCCCCGTCCTTTTGATACTGCTTCACCTTTTCGGCCAACTCGCGGAATTCCTCGGCACGCTGGTCGTAGCGTTTTTTTAACGCCTCATAATGGGGGTGCGATTTGTCGGGAAGCTTCAAGTTCTTTGGGTCGAAGTAGCCTGTTTTAGTTTTGTCGCTCGGACGGGCGCCGAGCGCAATGTCGTCGTCGTTGATCGTCTTCATCTTGAGTTCTTCCCACTTGGGGACTGCTCCCCGCTTGCGCAGTTTCCTGGCGCTGCCCGCCGGGCGAAAGCGGACGCGCACTCCGTGTTTGGCCATTTTCGCGCGAATGTCGCGGACGGCCATGTTGGTCATGCCCGCGAGCTGGGATACCGGGGAAAGGTTTTTCTTTTTTCCGCTCTTTTTGCCCGCCAGCAGCAGCTTGGGCCCCTTTCCCGCGCGGGCCGCCGATGGCAGCGCCGCCGGAACCGCCAGTGCCGGCGGGTTCAGCGAGAGGCTGGTGGCGTTGTCCGCGGCTTTGCTCCCCTTGAGCAACAGTTGCCGCGCTTTGTCGGCCCCCTTCATCCCCTTGATGGCGGTGCGGGCCCGGGCACCGAACTGGATCACCTTCAGCGCCGCCTTGCGTGCGACCGCCGACGTGCCCAGGGTCACGATGTCAATGATGAGGAAGGTCCACTCCATCATATCGAACAGCATGTCCTCGTATTCTTGCTCGCATTCGACGGAACCCTCTCGTTTGCCCCCCGGCAGGCAGTCTTCGGAGATGATTCGCGGAAGATGCGATGGAAAGATAAAGCCGACGACGGCTTTCGCGGCCCCGATCAGCGGCGAATCCGAGGGACTCCACAGGGGCGGGTCCAGGTACATGTTGATCGCCAGCACATAGCCGTCGATATCGACGATGATGTCGGCCTTGTTGCCGGACGCCACCTTGTGCTTCGCCGTAGGCGTCGCGCTACCCACGCTTACCCCTCCGGCATCCGAGACCCATAGATCCCGGCCGGATATCCGATCGGCGGTCACCATGTAGCTGGCGTAGTTGAACGCATAAAAGATCTCCCCTTCCGGCGTCGCGAACAGATTGTCCGTGCTCACCCCCTGCTGAAAATAGCCGACCAGAACGCCGCAATTATCGACCAGCGGCATCAGCTTGCTGCCGTTGCCCAGAATCGGGCTGTTCCAGTGCTCCCACTCCGTCGCGAACGCGCCGAAATTCTGATCCTTCCACGTCATCATGGTGAAGTCGCGGAGGTCGGGAAAAGTCAACGCGTCAAAGCGATAGAAATTGCCCGGTTGGCCGTTCCACCCAGCCACCGTCGAGCGTCCCACGACCTGAAAGCCCTGCGGATTGGTCGGTTCGGGCGCGGGATCGGTGCCGTAGAGGATCATTTTTCCTTCCCCTGGGCCGCCAACGCCGTCAATCACCAATCGCCCCTCGCGCGGCCGGCCGCAGTGCGTCGGAAAGCCGTTGCCAAAGCCGGGCACGTCCAATTCAAACAAAAACGTGCGATGTTTGTCGACCAGGTCCACGGACAGATCCTCGGCAAATTGGGCCCCGGATTGCGCCAGGCACTTTAGTTGCAGCGAACGCCAACGGCATTGCCGCAGGGGAGTTATCGAGCCGGGCGAGAAAAAGTTGCCTGAATTGCGGCAGGCTTTCCGCCAGGGACGAACGGGATAGGTTGTTCCGGCGGCTATTTTGTCACTCGATTTGATATTGGAAATCGCCGCCGTCATTGACACTCACCCGAATGCTCTTGAACGCTTGCCCTTCGGCCATGTGCCCCAAGATTTGTCCCGAAATCTCGGGCAAGACCTTGCCGGTGAGAATATGGTCCACGTTGCGAGCGCCGCTTTCCACCTCGCGGCAGCGCTCGCGAACCGCCTCGACCACGGCTTCGTCGAAGGTGAAGGCCGCCCGGTGATTCTCTCGCATGCGGACGGCGATCCGCCCCAATTGCAGGCGAATGATCTGCCGCAGCACGTCGTCCGCCAGCGGATAATAGGGGGTGACGATCATCCGCCCCAAAAAGGCCGGTTTGAACACCTTGAGCAGCTCGGGCCGCAGCGCCTCGGCCAGGGCGGGGGGCTCGGGCCGAGTTTCCGGGTCGGCACACAGCTTCATCACCGCGTCGGTGCCGACGTTCGAGGTGAGAATGATCACGGTGTTCTTGAAGTCGATCTCGCGTCCCTCGGAATCCTCCAGAACCCCCTTGTCGAAGACCTGATAAAACAGCTCCATCACGTCGTTGTGGGCCTTTTCGATCTCGTCGAGCAGCACCACCGAATACGGCTTGCGGCGGACGGCCTCGGTCAGCACGCCCCCTTCGCCATAGCCGACGTAGCCGGGGGGCGAGCCCTTCAGGCTCGAGACAGTGTGCGCCTCCTGATATTCCGACATGTTGATGACGACCATGTTCTTTTCGCCGCCATACAAAATGTCGGCCAGGGCCATGGCGGTTTCGGTCTTGCCGACGCCGCTGGGGCCGACCATCATGAACACGCCGATCGGGCGGCGCGGATCGACCAGGTTGGCGCGGGCGGTGCGGATCCGCTGGCCGATCACATCCAGCGCGTGCGATTGGCCGATAATTCGCTCTTCCAGCTTTTCCTTGAGCGCCAGCACCGTTTTAATTTCGTCGGTCACCATTTTACCGACAGGAATGCCGGTCCAGCCGGAAACCACCTCGGCGATGGTCTGCGACGTGACGCACACCTGCATCAAAGGGAGTTCCCCCTGCAATTGCAGCAGCTTGGCCGTTTGCTGTTCGAGCTCGCCGCGCAAGGCGTCCAGATTTTTTGGGGGCGCCTTGCCGACGTTGGCGGCGACCACCGTCTTCGTGGAATCTCGATCGCCATTGGACGACGGCTCGATGGCCGCTTCCAACTCGTCGCGAAGCTGGCGAATCCGCGCGACCAGCTCCGTTTCGTCCTTCCACTGAGCTTCCAGTTTGGCCAGGTTGGCCTGGGTTTCGACCTGGGTAGCGACGGTCTCGGCGATTGTTTCCGCGTGCCCGCCGTCCACCGCTTCCTCCCGATGCAGGGCCAGTAACTGACGGTCGAGCGACTCGGCCCGCCGGCGCAAGTCCTCGACGGCGGGGGGAACGGTGTGCTGGCTGATCGCGACCCGCGCGGCGGCCGTATCGAGCAGGCTCACCGCCTTGTCGGGCAATTGCCGCCCGGTGATGTAGCGATGCGACAGGCGAACGGCGTCTCGAATCGCCTCGTTCAGAACCCGCAGCCCGTGATGCTTTTCGAGCACCGGCGCCAAGCCGCGCATCATGTTGATCGCTTGCTCTTCGTCCGGCTCCTCGACTTTCACCACCTGAAAGCGTCTGGCCAGCGCCGCGTCCTTTTCGAAGTACTTTTTGTATTCCGACCAGGTGGTGGCGGCGATCGTGCGCAATTCGCCCCGGGCGAGGGCCGGCTTGAGCAGGTTGGCCGCGTCGCCTTGCCCCGCCGACCCCCCGGCGCCAATGATGGTGTGGGCTTCGTCGATGAACAGGATGATCGGACGGGGCGACGCCTTGACCTCTTGAATGACCGATTTCAAGCGGTTCTCGAACTCTCCCCGCACGCCGGCCCCCGCCTGCAACAGGCCCAGGTCGAGCGACCGGAGCGATACGTTTTTCAGCGGTTCGGGCACGTCGCCGGCAGCGATCCGCAGCGCAAACCCTTCGACGACCGCGGTTTTTCCCACACCCGCCTCGCCGGTCAGGATCGGATTGTTCTGCCGCCGCCGCATCAAAATATCGACCAACTGGCGGACTTCAAAATCCCGGCCCAGCACCGGATCGATGTGCCCCTCCTTGGCGCGCGCCGTCAGATCGACCGTAAACTGATCGAGAGCCGTGGTTCCCGCGGCAGGAGCGCCCTCTGTCGGTCCCGCGGCCAGCCCTCCTTCCGCCCGTCCGCCCGTATCTTCGGCCGAGCCGCTGGTGACGTCGCGCAGCTCTTTTTGCAGGGCTTCGACCGAGATTCGGCCGAGCTGCGTGGAACTGGAAAGGGCGAGCGTCGCCAGGTCGGGCGCTGCCAAGAGCGCCAGCAACAAATGCCCCGTTCGAATTTCCGTGGCCCCATATTCCACCGAGGCAAACAGCCACGCTTCGCGAACCAAGTCCATGATTTTGGGCGAGAGCGACGGCACGCGGGCGTTGCCCGTCTTGAACTTTTCGATCGTCCCGACCAGATCGCGTTCGAGTCGCGCCCGCTCGACCTCGAAGTGCTTCAGCAGTCGGGCCAGGTCGCCGTCTTGCGATTCCAGCATTTTCAGCAGCCAGTGCTCGATTTCGACGTTGTAGTGGCTGCGCGACGAGCACAACCCGGCTGCATTCTCGAGGGCCCGGCGCGACGTCTCGTTCAACTTTCCAATCAAGAATTTGAGAGTCAGGGACATAGCGTGATTCCTTATGGTGGGACGGTCTCAAACCGCCGGGAGGATGTCGGATTGCGATGCATGATGACCGGTAGAGGGGAGCCAGTGCAACTATCGACCGCGTGGCGGGTCAAGCTCCCATCGAGACGTCGTCGGAAACCGAGAACACCGCATCATCGACCGGCGCGGCAAACGGCTGGTTGCGCAGCCAGGTATTCCAGCCCAGCCGCGGCGCGCGGGCATCGGCGGCCCCCAGTTGGCACCACGGGGCCTCGGGACCGACCAGCGTCGGCTGGATGTCGAAATCGAAGGTCGCCCCGACATACAGCCGAACGAGCTGGGCCAAAGCTCGATAGCTCTTTCCAACCGGCAAATAGTGCTGAAACTGCTCGAACGAAAGCGGCCCCAGCCGAACGCGGAACCGGCCTTGAACTTCCCAGGTGCGCGAGCCGGCGACCGTATTCTCGCCCAGGCGAGGTTCGCAAATACTGACCGCCTGCCCCGGCTTTGGCTTCGATCCCAGCGGTTCGGCCGAGTTGCCCGAACCGAGACACGTTTGATACTCGACCGGCAGCTTCACCCATTGTCCCACGAAGGGGACGATCTGCACGGCAACCTGGAAGTAACCGGCCACCAACCGGCTCAGCCCCGCCGAACTGCGGTGGGATTGCGCCAAGTGCCCGGCGAAATGACGCAGGCCGTCGTCGGGCACGTCGATTCGCTCGGCGGGCATTTGCCGAACCGATTCCTTGTATCGCAGGCGGGGCGTCCCCATTCCCGCCAGGTCGAGCAGCATCTGCGAAAACAGATCGATCCGCGGCCGCTCGTCGAGCAAGAAGCCGCGCAGCTTTTGCGGCCCCTGGGCCCCGCGCCACTTTTGCCGGGCGGCCGCCTGTTCGTAGGTCAGGTAAAAGCGGTATTTCTCGCCCGCCTTCGCAAACAGCTTGAGCAACCGGTGATTGAACAGATCGAGAAAGTCGCGCAGCACAAGGTCGCCGCGGCGCACGCGCTGCATGACCAGCTCGGAATACGGCCTGGGTAGCGCGCCCAACGGGCCGGTCAAACCGAAAAACGCGACGGTCATTTCCACCGGCCGATCGTCGCCGGCTGGCTTGACGATGTCCCAGATCTCCGAGGCAGGAAACGACAGCGACTGCAGCGACCGGAAACGGAGCCGGGCCGACAAGCCGTCGGGTTCTTCGTCCGCCAGGGGCTGCGACTTCCCCATCCGGGCCAAAACTCGCAGCGCGGCAAAGAACTCGAAACGATACGGCTCGGACCAGAGCATCTCTTCGAGCGACGGTTCCTCCAGCGGCTCGCCTGGAGCGGATCGCTGCGTCGTGCTGGCGGGGGGCTGGTTCATAGCCGACTCTTTCAGGCCAGGGTCAGGTTTCCGGTTCTGGGCGTCCAACGTTTCTCCCAGTATTCGCGTTGTTTCGAGCGCGCGATCAGGCGGGTAAACGAGTTGATCGATGTGTACTGGGCCAAGAATCGTTCGAGCACGCTGGCCAACAGGTAGAAACCGGTTCCGGGGTAACGCTCGTCGTCGAACGTGACGGTCACATCCAGCCCGCGACAAAAACCGCGGATGTGCCCCTCGCGGATCGGAGCAATCCCGCGACCGCAGCCGACCGCGAACAACCCGTCGATCTGTTGCGCGGTCGAGGAAGACTGCGTGTAGTCGTACAGCCGCAGCACCTCGCGGAGGGCGGCCGCTCCGTCGGGACCGCCGGTAATCGACAAGTGGTTCAGGGCCAGATGCGAAACGAGCCGCCAGCGGTTGGTCTTCGCCGGGAGCCGCAGGGGGCGGGTCGGTTCGACGGGCGTCGTGATGCGCCGCACGGGGGACTGGCCTGCTAACTGGAACTGCCAATCCACGCTGCCCGTCTTTTGCACGTCGGCGGGGAGGTTGCGGTTGGTGCAGGTCGTCTTGACCAGCACGATTTCGGTCGCGGGCTGCGTCGGCTGAAAGTGGGAATCGACGAGGGCCAAATAGACGTCGGTTCCCGGATCGCCGGCCTGCACCGACGGCTCGCGGTAGTGATACCAAAAGGCGATCTCTTCGCTGACCTTCGAATGGTCGCGGAGCGAATAAAACGGCTCGTAGCGGACTACCTGGCGGGTTTCCGGATGGATGCTTTCCACCTCGTCGATCGAATACACCTCGAGCGCCTCGTGCCACGAAACGTGCGGAACCACCAAGTTTTGCGTCTTGGTGCGGGTCAGGCGGATCGGCGCCGCCGACTGCGTGAACAGGTTCACCACCGGAGTGCAACCAAGGCGGAACGTATCGGCCTTGACGCGGCTTTCGAGCTGCGGCGCCGCCCGGTTCAAAAATAGAATGAGCTCCACCGACTGATTCGCCGCGAGCCGCTCCAGGCATTCCAACGACGTCAGATCGAAGAACAGGAACTTCTGCGGAAAGGCGAAATACTCGCTCAGCAGCCGATAGCCTGGGAAAGAACGGGGCCCGTAGGGGAGCATTCCTTCTTCGTCCAGGAATCCGACGGGGTGGATCGCCGAGGGGGGCAGAACGGCCATCGAGCGAGCCGGGGGCGCGTCGGGTACGCGGATCAGCACGTTGGTGACGTGATTGAACACCAATTCATAAAGCTGCGTCGTCGTCGGCAAGTCGCCGCTGAGAAAGAACCGCAAACCGCGGATGCCCAGTTTGTGCAGCGGCGCCGCGCCGGTGCAAGTCAGCTCGATCCGCAGCGCCCCTTCTGCATCGCGCGAGGCGGGGGGCGTCACCACGTCGGCGCCAAAGGGGCTGCTCTCGTAGCGGGAACGCTCCACCTTGAGCGGCCACAGGGTGGTGGGCATCGTCGTCCGAAAGCGGCACGACACGCCGGCGATCTCGCGCGAGAACATCTCCGTCTGGCTGGGAATGGTCGGCCCTGTGGTCAGGCCCGCTTGCGATGCGTCCAGGTGCAACTGGGCGATCGCCATCGACGGGATCGGCGCGAGGTAGTGTGGGTACAGCATTCCCAGCAGCGCATCGACCAACTCGGGAAATTCGTCCTTCAGTTTGACTTGCAGCCGCGCCGTCAGAAAGGCGAACGCCTCGATCAGCCGTTCGACGTGCGGATCTTGCGACACGCCCGTGTCGTCGCTGAGCATCAGCCGGCCGGCGATCGCCGGGCGTTGCTGGGCGAACTCCCGGCCCAGCTTGCGAATCGCGGCCAGCTCGTTCTCGTACTCGTTTTCCAGGCGGATCGACATGGAGTATTCCTACGAGAAACTCGCGTTCCCAAAAAACCACTTCGGTAGCTTCATCCCAGAGGATTTTGAACAGAAGTTAACGAAGAGAACAAAGAGGAATAGAAGCGGAGTTGGATCAGCGAATCCAGCCTTCGTTTCCTTTATTACCTTCTGTTTATTTCCCTCATTGCTTGCTTTGGCACTGCCATTGTTTTCGCGAAATGTCGAAAAGGTGTTTCGTTCGTCCCTCACGCGCCCCCCGATTCGACGACCTGCCAGCGGCCGCTCCCCTTTTCGATCAGCGTGTCGAACGTGACCGGAACCGGAGAGGGCGAGACGCGCAAGAGAGCCTCGACGCAAATCCGCAGGCCGCGACCCGTCGCCCGGTCGGCAGCCACCGACACGACTCGCACGCTGTCCAACCGCGGCTCGAACTTCCGAATCGTGCGTTCGATGATGGCTTGCAATTGTTGACGGTGGTCGGGAACGCTGGGGTTGAGTGTGGAAAGTTCAGGCAAGCCATACGTCAGCAGCGAGCGCGACAGTTCGTCCTCTTCCGAGAACTCGGACGACACCGATTGCCGGGTATTAAACAAATCTTGCAAGTCGCGGCGCACCGCCTCTTGCAGTTCGCCTACCGACTGCCCCCGGATCCCCAATTCGGTGCTGGGCTCGTCTCCCCGCGGCTCGATCAAACGATCCAGAATCGAAGGGACGAGAGGAGTCGTTTTTCCGGTTGGATTCATGGATTCGTCTGCCGTAACGACCGCTTGGGTCACGGGGATGCCCAGAAATCGCCGGGCCCCTAGCGTTACACACTGCGATACACTCTACCGATTCTCGCCTCCAGGTGGGAGAGAATCCGCCCTGCCCAGCCGATGTGGTACAATCCGCCCAGCCTGCAGCGGAACCGGGCCAAGCTGAACGCGGCAAACCAGGAAAACATTCATTCGGCCGAGTAACTGTCATTCTGGGGGCGGCAGTGCGACCGCCAGCGGGCGGCTGCCGATGAGGTTGATCGGCGGCCGCACCAGAATCAGACCACCTTCGTTTTTTCGAGCCGTTTCCATGCGCAACTTGCCTGTATTTTGGCACGAAGGGATGTTTCTGCGGCCGCAGCATTTTCAGGCAGCCGAGCGCTATTGGTCCGAACTTAACGAAGTCTCGCAGCAGATCGATCATCCGTATTATTACGGGTTGCGGGGCGTTTCGCTCAGCGAAGAAGCGCTGGCCAACAATCAGTTTCAGATGAATTCGTGCCGGGCCCGCATGAAAGATGGCACGCTCGTCAATCTGGAAGTCGGCCAAGAGCCCGACCGCCTCGATATGCGGGCGGGAATGTCCGGCGAACTGCTCGACAGCGTGGAACTGACCGATGCGTTCGACCGCGAGCAGCGGGTCCGCGTGTTTTTAGCGGTGCCGCGACTCAAAATGGGTCGCGCCAACGTCGGCCGCGGCAGTAGCGATCGCGATTCCCGCTATCTGGCCACCACCGGCAGCGTGCAGGACGAAACCGGAGGGGGGAACGACGAGGAGGTCGAATTCCTGTCGCTCAACTTGCGACTGTTGCTTTCAACGCAGTCGCACGCCGGCTTCGAGGTCTTGCCGATTGCCCAGGTCAAGCGGGCCGGCAGCGCCAACTCGGCTCCGGAAATCGACCCGGAATATATCCCGCCGCTAATCGCCATCGAGGCCTGGCCCAGGCTGAGCCGTGACATGATCCGCGTGATTTACGATCGCCTGGGCGAGAACATCAACGTGCTCAGCGAGCAGGTCTCGGGCTTGGACGTAGCGCTCGCTTCCGACGACCCGCTCGATCTGCGACGCGTCTTGCTGCTGAGTCGCTTGAACGAGGCCTACGCGACCCTTTCCAGCCTCACGTTTTCGGCCGGCGTGCATCCGTTCAAGGCGTATGTCGAGCTCTGCCGGGCGGTCGGCCAGTTGGCCCTGTTTGGCGCCACCCGCAAGCCGCCGGAGTTTCCCCGCTACGACCACGACAATCTCTATCCGATCTTCAAGTGGCTGAAGGATCAGATCGAAGACCTGCTCGGGGGCATCAAGGGCGAAGACGAGCCGGTTCGTCGATTCTTCACCGGTTCGGGCCCCGGCATGCAGGTGGCCCTGGAGCCGCAATGGCTGGCCGAGGGCTGGAACTGGTATGTGGGCGTGAATCGCGGCAAATTGACCGAAGAAGAATGCCGCGAACTGTTGAAACCCGGTTCGATGAATCTCGACTGGAAGTTCGGCAGCGCCAGCATGGTCGATTTCTATAAACGAGCGTTCAATCCCGGCCTGCGGCTGGAGGTTCCCACGCAACTGCCGAGAAACCTTCCGAGCGGCGGCCCGTGGCTCTATTATGCGGTGCGGCGCGACAACGAAGCCTGGCCCTACGTCCAAAAAGAGCAGACGCTGGCCATGCGCTTGAATACGCATCTGATTCGTAACCTGGAAACGTTGCAAGGCAAACGGGATCTCGTCGTCAGCATCAAGGGCCAAAGCGTGATCCTGCAATTCGCCCTCTTCGCGGTTCCGCCGCGGCGGTAGCTTGGGCTAGTGACGTTCAATGCCCCGACAGATTTTGTAGAGAAACTTTCTTTCTCGCCTATTGACTGGTTCCGCCCCCCCGCCTAATAATGCGCCCAGCGCCTCGAAATCGGGGAGGTTTGAGATGGACCGCAGGTCACTACCGCCGGTCGCAACAACGCGCCACGCATTGGCCCCTTCTGGGCACTCGCGGCTGGTTCGCGGGGTTTCTCTTCTCGCCTGGCTGGCCCTGTTTTGTGGCTGCTCGTCGGGCGACGCCGCTACAAGCACGCGGGCGGAACAGATTGTTATCCCGATCACCGCCGAAAGCGGCTCGCCGATCCGGATCGACCTCGGCCAGTTAGACGCTTCCCGCAAGGTCGAGCGGCTGGTGCTGATCGAGAACCGCAGCGGCGCGGCCCGGACGATCGCCCGCATCGACGCCAGTTGCGAGTGCGTGAGCTTTCAAAATGCCTTGGTGCTGATCGAGCCAAACGAAAGCGCCCGGGCAATCTTGGTGATCGATTTAACCGACGATCCCGATTTTGCTGGCTTGTTGGGGATCAAGGCGACCGGCTTCGATGCGGCGGGCGAGCCAGTGTTCGCCGCCGTAATATCCATCCGCGCTGGTGCCCTGGAATCGGCTGGAGAGTAACCCATGATGACGCCGCTTCCCCTAGCCCTAGTGCTTCGCCAAGCCTTGATTTTGGGGTTGGGTGCCACGTCCCACGCTTGCGTGGGCGTGCTCGCGTTGCGGCCCCTAGCCCCAGCCCTTCTCTTAGCCCCCAGCCCCTCGTTTAGCGCGCGCCGCGCGTTTTCCCTCGTCGAGCTACTCACCGTCTTGGCAATTTTCTCCATTCTGCTCGCGTTGCTGCTTCCGGCCGTGCAAGCGGCCCGCGAGTCGGCCCGGCGGGCGAGCTGCGCGAACAACATCAAGCAACTCGGCCTCGCCATTCAGAATTTCGAATCCGCGCACGGCCATTTCCCGCGTGCCGCTTGTGGCCTCAGCAGCGTAACGGGGGATTGGTGCCTTTCGCCGGCGGGGCAATTGGTCGGTTATCTCGACGATCGCCCCCGAGCGGATGCCATCAGCGGCGCGGGTCACTCGCTGCGCGATTCCGATTGGGACCGCCTGCCGATCGACGCTCCCCCCGTTCTGCACTGCCCCTCGGATTCGCTCGCCGCGGGCCGCGCTGCCAGCTACCGGTTTTGCCGCGGCGTCTTGCCCCTCTGGCCGCAAGATGCGGGGGGGGTGTTCCAGCGGTTCCAGCCGCATCGGCCGAGCGACGTGACCGACGGCCTGTCGCAAACCGCCTTCGTCTCGGAACGGCTGATCGGCACGACGGCGGGCGACAACCGCTGGCGCGATCCGCTGGTCTTGTCGTCGGTGGATTCCACCGCACTGACGGCCGACTGCGCGGCGGCCAACCAGTTAGACCCCCCGGCAACGCCTTCCGCCGTGCTGCAATCCCCCGTGGGAAGTCGTTGGTTGAGCGGCGACAGGTTGCACGTCAGTTACTATCACGCCTTCCCGCCCAACAGCGCCTGGCGCGACTGCACGGGGAGACCGTCGATGTCGGGTTTGTCCCTGATGTCGGCCCGCAGCTTTCACCCGGCGGGGGTGCAGGTCGGGTTCGGCGATGGCCGCACGGTGCTGGTCAGCAACCAAGTCGATCTGGCGGTCTGGCGGGCCTGGGCGACGCGCTCGCAAGGCGAAACGGCAGCCACGGCCCCCTAAAACAAGGAACATGCTTCATGTCCGGTTTGCAATCGCTGTTGATCGTGGCCGTACTAGGCCAAACGCCGGTCGATCCGGCCGAACTCGACGAAGCGCGGTCGGCCTTGGAATCGTACTACGGCAAGATCATGGCGCTGCAAATCACCTACAGCGAAAAGTCGGCGGCGCCGCCGGCCTACCAGCGGGAAAACCCAAATTGGGATCCGACGCTCGTGAACGATCACGATCTGCTCTGGGCCTACCCATCGCTGCGGATGAAGGTGGTGGTGCGGCGGAAAGACAAGGAGGGGGAGACCAAAGAGTACGAGGGAGAAACGCGGATTCATAAGGGGAAAAGAGTCAGCATCGATTACACATCCAAGCAGTTCCACACGATCACTTCGAGCGACCCCAACCCCTTCCCCGGTCTGCCAATTAATCCGTTCGGCTCGCGCATGCTGCACACGCTGCACACGCCGCTCAGCGACTTTCTGAAGTTTCCCGAGATCACGTCTAGCGAGGGTGAAGACGAGATCGACGGCGAGCGGGTTATCGTTTTCAAGATCGGCCCCAACATTCCCACAACCGTTCGCCCGACATGGACCGACGACGCAACCGTGACGGTCTGGCTCGCCCCCGCGCGGCATTACTTGCCAATGCGCACCGAAATCCGGCGCAAGAGAGCCGAGGATCCCGACGAGGTGATTCGCCTTAACGCCGGTTCGTTCCAGGATGTGCCAGACCTTGCCAGGGAGACCACCGTCCCTTTCCCACACCAATTGGAGATCGAGTGGCCAAGTGGCTGGACCAAAATCTGGGTGGTCGAGAGCGCCGCGATCAACCCGAAGGTCTCGGAGCGAGACTTCGTGATGTCGGCCCCTCCCACCGGTTATTTCGTGACGGTGGACGGCAAAGCAAAGTTTTTGAGCGGCGGCGCCAAGCAGCGCGACGAGACGGTGCGACAATCGGTCGCCGAAGCCAAGCGCTTGCTCGGATCGCTCGATCCCCCCCGCTCCTCCGCTACGTCGTGGCTCACTTGGCCGCTCGCGCTTGTACTCGTGGCAGTTTTCAGCCTATCGCTTGTTTTCTTTTTCAAATGGAGGACCGCACAATGACGCGCCTACTATTCACGATTTGGTTGCTCGCCTGCGCCGCCATGGCGTATGCAAGCTCGCTGGCCTCGCCCAGCCTTCCCACGCTGCTCGGGCAGCCGGAAACCGCTCCCCTGCGCGGCGGAGAGGAATGCGCGTATCAGTGGTGGCATCTGGGATGCACCGAGTGCTTTAACAGCACCAAGTGCAATAGTAGTATGGCCGGCACTGTTTATCGCTGCCGCGTACTGGAAGAGGGAGTTTGCGAGTATTGCACCACTACCGCGGACGATGTATGCGATGGCACCCAGTACGGATACCCTAATGCCGATTGCACAGGAGAGGAAACGGAAGTGGGTCCATGCAACAGGGCAAAGAACACTTACACCTCGGGGTCTTGCCCAGGCACTTGCCCTCAGAACTAAGGCGGCTCTCATTCATGCAAACCGCATTGTTTCTGCTGGTGGCATTGGGCGCCGACTTGGCGTTGCAATCATCCGACACGCGAATCGGCGCGCAGGTGTGCGGGTCAAACAGCCTGACGCTCGCCGCATCCTATCTCAGCGGCACCCCCGCGGACGAGGTCCATGCCTTGCTCGACCCGGCGCGGGCCCCCTTTTCGCTGGCCGATCTCGACCGCGCGGCGCGGCAGGTCGGCTTGCAGACCGCCGTCCTACGGTGGAACGACAAGCGGCAAGCGCGGTTCGACTGTCCCGCGGTTCTTCACGTCCGCGCCAAACACGCTTCAACCGCCTGCGACCACTTCATTACCTGCTTTGGAGAGCAGGGAGATTACCTGTGCGTCGCCGATTTTCCGGGTGCGCCCAAGCTCGTCTCGCGCGACTGGGTTTTCAGGTTCTGGGAGGGGGACGCCCTCTATCTCGACGCCCCCGGGGGCACGCGCATCGACGCGGTGCAACAAGGTAATGGTTTTGCTTTCGCCATCTGGATTGTCGCGGCCGTGGCGGGAGGGGGCCTGATTCTCCTGGCGGGGCCGCTCCTGGCCCGTCGAATGCCGCGACTTTCAGCGTCTCGCCAGTGGACCTGGACCGCCGCGCTCGTTGCGGCGGGCGCGGGCATCGCTGCCTTGGTGGTTTGGATGCCACGGACCAACGACGACGCGCCGGGGCTGTTGGCGGTAGAGCCGCTGTTGACCGTGCGCGGCGATCCCGACCAGCCGGGCGAGCGCGCCCAGGTCGTCTTTCGGCTCCGAAATGCCAGCCGCCGCTCGGTGACGATCGGCGATGTTTCGACGACCTGTTCGTGCCTGGTGCCAGCAGGGATTCAAGGTAAATCAATTGCGCCGGGCGAAGAATGGCCGCTCGAAGTGCGGGTCGGTGTGCCCGAACTGGGCGAAAGCGCCCAGCAGTTGCTCGTTTTTCACGACGGGCCGGCCAGTCCGCTGGCGCTGAGCGTCAAGGCGCAAGGCCGCCGGCAGCTTCCGGTGCTCGACGTGGTGGAAAACAAGTATCCCCTGTTCGACGACCTCGTGGATGCGAGCGCCACGCAAACCATCGTGGTCAAGACGATTGAGCAGATCGGCTCTGCGCCATGGCTCGGCGAGCTATCGCCCGCCCACGCCAGCGTGAAGATCACCCGCGAAGACGTGAGCGAGGAGGTGGACCCGCGAGCCGGCTTCGTGCGTCGCACCTACCGCTATGCCGTCGGCTGGAACGACATTCCCGCGCAAAGCGAACTGCGGAGCCCCATCTACGCCAAAACCGCCATCGACCCTGAGCCGGGCCTGTTTATCGGCTCCGTCGCGGCTCAAGTCGAGCCGAGCTTTTTCTCGCCGGCGTTGGTTCATCTCCAGCGCGGCAAGGCCGACGAAGAGTGGGTGCTGTTTCAGGGGTCGCCAGACGCGTCCCAGCCGTGGATCATCCCCGACAAAGCTCAACTGCCCGCCTGGCTGGCCGCGGAGTGGGACGAACGCGACGGGCAACGAGCGCTGCGAATATCGCTCGCCCCCGCCTTCGACTCCCCGCAGCCCGAGCGTTTCCATCTGCCGCTGCTCAATGCAAGCGGCCAGGCCGACTCGCTGGAGGTCGTCGCTTATCCTGAGTCGTGATGGCAGGTTGGGATCAGCCCGCGACCCGCCACTCAGAATAGCCGACTGCCGCCGGGCGGTACCTTGCCTTCTCGGCCACAGTCGGGTATTGCGCGACCACTGGTCGCGGCTTTGCAGCCGCCGGTTTGAAACGCCAAGCACGCCCACGGCGTCGAGATCGCTTCGAAGGTCACCGCAACAACCGCCGTGGGCGTGGCACCCAAGTTGTCATCCAGTTATCATCCAGTGCAGCACGAGTATCATCCAGTGCAGCACGAGATTCGTCGATGACTCCGAAATTTGCCCGCGCCGTGGACCCGATCTTCATCTGCGTGCTCGATTTGTTGGATCGGATCGACCGGGGCCAACAGCTCCATCCCGCGGACGAGAAGGCGCGCATCCAGGGCTGCTTCGACAAGGCGACCGCCCTCTTGGGCAATTCGGATGAATGGCAGCACCTGGCAAAATACGCCTTGATCGCCTGGATCGATGCGGAATTGGCCATTCTGCGCCCCTGGGGAGGCCGCGAATGGTGGGGGGCGAATTCGCTCGAACTGGACTACTGGGGCCAAGGGCTGGCCAATGTCGAGTTTTATCAGCGGGCCACCGCTGCCGCCCAATTGCCATCGAAAGATGCGATCGAAGTCTTTTACGTATGCGTCATGCTCGGTTTCCGAGGGTTCTACGAGAATTCGCCCGAGGACGACAAGATTCGCGTCATCGAGGGGCTGGGACTGCCGGCCGATTTCAAAAGCTGGACCCGGCAGAATGCAATGGCGATCCGCCTGCGGCTGGAGCGGCCGCCGATCTCCGATGCGCGCCGGCCGGCCGATGTCGCGCCTCCCCGGTTTGGCAAGCAGACTTTGATGGGAACAACGCTCTTGCTGGCGATCGCCGCCGGAGTGACCCTCGGAATGGCATTTGTGATCTGGTTTTCCGCGAACACCGGCGGTTAAGCGAGAGGATTGAATCCGTGCAATTGATCCAACGAATGCTCGTCATCCTGAGCTATCCGTTTCAGTTGCTGTTTGCCGCGCCGGTCGCGCTGTTGACTGCCTCGCGGCGGGTGCAGGGGCTTTCGCTGGCGGCCCGCCTGGCGCTGGCGGTGGCCTTGTTCATGGTGCTGATGACGGTGGCCGCGACGCTGCTGGCCCGAACCGACGACCTGCGGATCGACTGGCTCAGCATCCTGCAAAACTACACGCTGCCGCTGGCCATTTTTACGCTGCTCACGCCCCCCGTGGTGTATGTGGCGGTCTGGTTGTGGAGCGAGGGGCGCGAATCGCGCTATCCCGACATCGACCGGGCCTGGCGGGAGGGAGTGGCCGCCTTGGCCCGCGAGGGGCTATCGTTGGCCGAGTCCCCCGTTTTTTTGATCCTGGGCATTCGGAGCGAGCATCAGGCCCGCTCGTTCATGAAGGCTTCCGGGTTGCAGTTTGCCGTACGCGGCGCGCCCGAAGGGCTGAGCCCGCTCTATTTTTATGCGGTCAAGGATTATTCGCTGAATAACGAAACCTGGAATCCGATCTTCTTGCTGCTTACCGACGTGAGCCAGACCAGCAAGCTGGTCGCCTTGGCCAGCGACTCGGGTCGCGAGCGATTGGCCGCCCGTGGCGACGACACCGTCCGCTCCGAGGGGATGCACGGCACTTATGTCGGCTCTTCGGAGGCGGCCGCTAACGATCTGCGGGGCACGCTGGTCGGCGGCGCTGCCAGTCCGGCGCCGGGGTCGTTGTCGTCGGCCTCGTCGCCCCTGGGGGGAACCTTGGTCGTTGGCGAGCCGGCCGGCTCTTCGACCTTCGTCGCTGCCGGTCCCGCGGGCGGCCTCCCCTTGTTGCTCGACAAGCAAGAAGCGAGCCGCCAGTCGGGCCGATTGCGGCATGTGTGCCGGATGTTGGCGGGCGCTCGCGAGCCGTATTGTCCCGTGAACGGCGTGCTGGTGGTCACGCCGTTCACCTTGCTGCGCCGCGGCCTGGAACAGGTACGTCACCTGGCCACCGCAACCAGTCAGGACTTGAAGACGATCCAGCGTAAGCTGCAAATTCGCTGCCCGGTGATCTCGCTGGTCGGCGGCATGGAGCACGAGCCCGGTTTTGGCGAGCTGGTGCGCCGGGTGGGCGCGGCCCGCGCCATGGAACAACGCTTCGGCAAGGGGTTCGAGCCCTGGAACCCGGCGACGCGCCAGCGCCTGGAAGCGCTGGCCGTGCATGTTTGTGGAACCTTTGAAGACAACGTCTATTCGCTGTTCAAAGAGCCCGACGGGTATAACAAGCCGGGCAACGGCAAGCTCTACGGCCTGCTCTGTCGCACCCGCAGCGGCTTTGTCGATGTGCTGGGCGAGTATCTGGCCACCGCCTTTGGCCAGCAGGATGCCACGTCCGACGATCAGCCCATGCTGTTCAACGGCTGCTATTTCGCCGCCACGGGCGAGATCGAGCGGCTGCAGGGTTTTTTGAAGGGTGTGCTGGCCGACAAGCTGCTACAAAACCAAGACGACTTGCAATGGACCGACGAAGGGCAGCGTCAAGATGCCAGCTACGATCTGTGGGCCCGCCTGGGCATGGTCGCGACCGGCCTGCTGGTGCTGCTGACGGTAGTGCTTGCTTATTTTCATTTCTGGCGCGAATAGAGGCCGCCGCGAGCGGCTCGGTAAGCGATTATGTCTGGCCCGAATTCACAACCCGATCCGCGGCGGCTAGCGACAACCAGCGATGCGGCGCGAGGCTCTGTTGAGACGCCCCTGCCGGCGGTGATGACGCTGCTCGAACAGGTTCTTTCGGAAACGGCCGCGGGTCAGTTCGTTCCCGGTGCGGTCGAGCCGGCGATCGCCGGCGCGCTGGACGCAGTCGCCAGGCGTCATCGGGGGGCCGCCATGCAGTTAGACCCGGTCGGCGTCGAGCTGCTCGAGGCGCTGTTGGCGGCGCAGTTTCCCGTCCTGGCCTCGCGCGGCGAGCTGTTGTCGCAAGCGGCCCGCGCCGTCGGCACGTCGCTGCTGGCGGATCCAACGGCTCGACTGCGGCTGGAACATCTGTGGGCCATCTTGGGAGAGCGCCTGGAATGAGCGAGCCGCGTCCCGCGACCGACCAGTTGATTTTCACCCACCAGGGGTTGGTCAGGGCCTTGGCCCGGGGCATTCACCGCAGCTTTCCGTCGTACATCGAGTTGGACGACTTGATCGGTTTTGGCCAGTTGGGATTGGCGCAGGCGGCGCGCGACTTCGACCCCCAGCGCGGCTTCCGTTTCTCGACGTTCGCTTACTACCGCATCCGCGGAGCCATTCTGGACGGCGCCAACCAGATGAACTGGCTGCGCCGCACCAACCTGGCCCGCGAGCAATTTGATCGCCTCAGCAGCGACGTTTTGGCGCTCGACACCGGGGATGCCGGAGCCGACGAAGCCTCGTCCACCGCTGGACCGAACTGGCTGCAAAACGTCGCGGGCCGGCTGACCGTGGTGTTCCTGCTTAGCCAGGTGGGCGACGACGCCCGCGAGGGAACCGAGGCGATCGAACCCGGCAAGGATCCGCTGCAAAAAATGGTGGACGACGAACTGTGCCGCACTTTGAACGAATTGCTGAAGACCTTGCCGGCCGACGCTCGACAATTGCTCCACTGCACGTATTTCGAAGGCCAAACCCTTAAACAGGCCGGCGAACAATTGGGCATCAGCAAGGCCTGGGCCAGCCGGTTGCACGCCCGCTGCCTGGAACAGCTCGCCCGCGGATTGCGGCGCAGCCATGTTTCCGACTGAGTCCGACTGAGGGAGTTCGCGGGGGAGCAGCCATGGATGAAACACAGATGAAACACGGATGAAACACGGATGAAACACGGATGAAACACGGATGAAACACGGATGAAACACGGATATTCTATTCCTCATCCGCGTTTCATCCGTAATACAAATGCTGAATTTCCTGGCGAGCCGCGATGATTTTCATGGCCACGAAAAACACAAAAACCCACGAAAACGTATGCGGATCACGGTCGCTACCGGCGTCCTTTTTGTGTCTCTTCGTGCTTTTTGTGGCCACTGCCGGCTGCGGCCTTCGATTCGTTTGATTCGTGGTTGTTGACTTTGGTTCCGGCTACGCCGGGCTGTGTAAATCCGTGTTTCGTCCGTGGCTTCCGACCCTCTCGCGGTGATTCGCTTGGCGAACTCTGCTGAATCAGCTTTACAGCGACTCGCACCCTTCCTATGATGGGTGCCGGCTCGCTCCACGATCTCGCTGGGGTTCTGTCTTTTTTATCGATCGGTGCTGGAATGGCGACCAAACCGCTGCTGGATTTCGAGGCCTTGCTGGCCCCGATCCCCGGTTCCAATCCGGCCGGGGAATCGCTGCGGTACGCCGGCGACTTCGACGAGATCAAAAAGCTGCTTCCCAAGCCCGACCGCGACGCCTTCGAGGCGAGCGGCCAAGAGGGGCAGTGGCCCGATATTCAGCGCGAGTCGTCGCGCCGCCTGCGCGAGAAATCGAAGGACTTGCAGCTCGCCGCGTGGCTGGCGGAGGCGCTGGTCCATCTGCAGGGGTTTGCCGGATTGCGCGATGGATTGACGCTGATCGAACGTCTGTTGACCCAGTATTGGGACACCCTCTATCCGCTGGCCGACGATGGCGACTTGGAGGTTCGCGCCGCCCCGCTGCTAGCCATGCTTGAGCGGAACGCGGGGATTTGGGTTTGCGAGATCCCGTTGACGCGGTCCCCGGCTCGAGATCAGCAGTCCGACCAATCCCTTCCCGTGACCTACAATTTGTGGCATTCGATCGTGGTGGCCAAGTTGCCGGAGCAAAAGATGTTTGCCCCGGCCATGGAGGCGGCGGTCGGCGCTTCGTCCAACGAGTATTATTTGGCGCTGCATGCCGATCTGCGCGAGGGGCTGGCGGCCCTCGAATCGCTCAATCGCGTGCTGGACGAGCGGTTTGGCGGGGCCGCGCCCGGCGTGACGGCCGCGCGCGAGGCCTTTTTGAACTGTGAAGGGCGGATCGCGTCAATCCTGCGTGCTCGCGGGGTCAGCACAACCGCCACGACCGGAGCGACCGACACTCCTACCAACGATCAATCGACCGGCCCCGAGGAGGCTTCGCTCGTCGGAGCGTCGGCGCGCCGCAACGGTTCGTCGGGCAGCGGTCCCGTGCGATCGCGCGACGAGGCCCTGCAACGACTCCGGGAAGTAGCCGACTTTTTCCGTCAGACCGAACCGCACAGTCCCGTCCCGTATTTAATCCAGCGGGCCATTACCTGGAGCCAGATGTCGTTCGACCAGTTGCTCGCCGAGTTGGTGCAGGATGCCACCTCTCGCCAGCAGATCAACAGCACTTTAGGAATTCGTGAAGATGTCGCGGCGTCCGCCTATTCCAATGGCGAGGAGAACGCCTAACTCGAGGGGCGACGACCATCGAGCCCGCTCCCAGCGAACTACACCAGACCAATCACCGTCAAGCAGAAAGGCCCCATCATGGCAGGCGAAAGCATTCAGAAAAAGCTCGATCGCGTCCGCCCACCGCGGGTGCAGATCAAGTACGAAGTGGAAATCGGCGACGCCATCGAGCTCAAGGAGCTCCCCTTCGTGGTCGGCGTCCTGGGCGATTATTCCGGCAAGCCCGACGAGGCGCTGCCCGCCGTGAAGGATCGCCGGTTCGTGACGATTGACCGGGACAACTTCAACGACGTATTGCGGGAGATGAAGCCCCGGCTGGCATTCCGCGTGAACGACAAACTGACGGACAATGCCGACAACAAGCTGAACGTCGAGTTGCGGTTCAACAGCCTGGACGATTTTTCGCCGGAAAGCGTGGTCCGCCAGGTCGATCCGCTGCGCAAGCTGGCCGAAACCCGCCACGAGCTCGAAATGCTCAAGTCCAAGATGGACGGCAACGACAAACTGGTTTCGCTGCTGGAAAAAGTGTTGGACAGCTCGGACCTGAAGCAACAGTTGGGCAAAGAACTGAACCTGGGCGGGAATTCCACCGGCGACGGGACAAAAGGAGAGGGAAACTAAATCATGGCCAAGAGTACCGCGACCGAAACCCAGGCTGCCTCGTCTTCCGCCGTGGCGGAAGAGGGGTTCCTCGACCAGATCATCAAGGCGACCAAGCCCCGCTCGGACATTCAAATCGAGACGGCGAAGAAGTCGCTGCAAGAGTTCGTCGGCAAGCTGCTCGAGCCGGGCGCCGTCGTCTCGAAGGACGTCGAAAAGACGATCAATTTCTGGATCGCCGAAATCGACAAGCGGATCTCGGCCCAGCTCAACGAGATCATGCACCAGGAGGAGTTTCAAAAGCTCGAAGCGTCGTGGCGCGGGCTGTTCTATCTCGTCGATAAGACCGAGACCAGCACCTCGCTGAAGATTCGGGTTCTCAACGCCTCGAAAAAAGACCTCCTCAAAGACCTCGAAAAGGCGTCGGAGTTCGATCAAAGCGGCTTGTTCAAGAAGATCTACGAGGCCGAATACGGCATCTTCGGCGGCGAGCCCTACGGCGTCTTGGTCGGCGACTACGAATTCAGCAACCATCCCGAAGACATGGCCCTCTTGGAGCGCGTCGGTCAGGTGGCGGCCGCCTCGCATGCGCCGTTCATTTCGGCGGCCGATCCCACGTTGTTCGGCCTCGACAGCTTCACCGAAATCGACGCCAAACGCGACTTGGCGAAGATTTTCGATTCGGTCGAATACGCCAAGTGGAAGTCGTTCCGCGAGTCCGAGGACTCGCGCTACGTCGGCCTCTGCCTGCCGCACACCCTGATGCGGCTGCCGTATGGCGACAAGACCCGCCGAACCGAGGGCTTCCGCTACGAGGAAGACGTGGACGGCCGCGACCACTCGAAGTACCTGTGGGGCAATGCCGCCTACGCGATGGGCACTCGCATTACCGACTCGTTCGCCAAATGCGGCTGGCTCGCCTCGATCCGCGGGGTGCAAGGGGGCGGTCTCGTCGAGGGGCTGCCGACCCACACCTTCAGCACGGACGAAGGGGACGTGGCGCTCAAATGCCCGACGGAAGTCGCCATTACCGATCGCCGCGAAAAGGAATTCAGCGATCTGGGCTTCATTCCCTTGGTGCATTGCAAAGGACGCGATTTCGCCGCCTTCTTTGCGGCCCAGTCGTGCCAGAAGGCGAAGCTGTACAACAAGGACGAAGCCAACGCCAACGCGATGCTTTCGACCCAGTTGCAGTACATCCTGTGCGTTTCGCGGTTTACGCATTACCTGAAGGCGATGGCCCGCGACAAGATCGGCTCGTTCACCAGCCGCAAGGCGTGCGAGGACTGGCTGAACGACTGGATCAACACCTACGTCCATCCGTCGCCCGAGAGCGCCGGGCAGCAGGCGTTGGCTGCCAAACCGCTGGCCGCGGCTCGCGTGGACGTGCGCGACATCAAGGGAAAGCCGGGCCATTACGAAGCCGTCGCCTTCCTGCAGCCGCACTACCAGTTGGAGGCCCTCTCGGTCTCGATGCGGCTGGTGGCCGAGTTGCCGGCGCCCAAGGGCAAGTAAGCACCAGATTTGCTTGACTGCTGAATCTCCGCTGCTCGCCTTTTGGCGAGCGGCCGCGGGCCAAAGCAAATATCCATCGTCGCCGTTGATCTTCCGGCGACGATTTCTCGGCCTGATCCGGCGATTCTTGGTGACCGCGGCAGGCCGCTCTTGAATTCGAAGAATTCAGGCAACCGTTTTGGGCCTGGTCAGACAATGGGGTTAGCATTCGCACGTTGACCGGCTCGAACGACGAGCCGAGCACGTTTCCAACTCACGTTTTCAGGAGAGTTTGCCATGGCCGTGGACATGTTTTTGAAGCTGGACGGAATCAAGGGGGAATCGAAGGACGCCAAGCACAAGGAGGAGATTCAAATCGAGTCCTTTAGCTGGGGATTGAGCCAGACCGGCGGCATGGGCGCAGGGGGCGGCGGCGGCGCCGGCAAGGTGCAGGTTCACGACATCTCGATCACCAAGTTCGCCGATAAGGCGAGCTGCGCCCTGATGCTGGCCTGCGCCAGCGGCAAGCACATTCCCAGTGGGCTGTTGACGGTGCGCAAGGCGGGCGACAAACCGCTGGAATATTTGAAGATCAAGCTGACCGACATTTTGATTTCGGGCGTGCAACATGCCGGGCATGGCGGGGACCTGGTATCGGAAAACGTCACCTTGAACTTCACCAAGGTTCAGGTGGAATACCAGGAACAAAAGCCGGACGGCAGCGGATCGCCTGCGGGCGAAATGGGCTGGGACGTCAAGAAGAACGAAAAGGTCTAGCGCACCATTCTGGGCGCTACTTCAAGTCCGGCGGACGGACGATCGCGATCCGTCCGCCATTCAAATGTTTTCGTCGAGGCGAGGATTATGACTGCGGAAGCTCACTTCGCCGCGGGGCAACTGGCGGAAGCGATTGCCGCGCAGGTGCAGGCGGTCAAGGCCGCGCCGCTCGACGCCGGCTTGCGAACCTTCCTGTTCGAGCTGCTGGCATTTGCCGGCGAATGGGACCGGGCCGACAAGCAACTTCAAGCGCTCGGTCAGGAAGACGCCGAGCGCGGCTGGGGGATCAGCGTCTATCAAAACCTGCTCGCCGCCGAAAAGGCGCGGCGGCAGGTTTTTGCCGGCGGGGCCAAGCCCGAGGTGTTTCTCGACGCGCCCGTGTTTCTCGCGCAGCGCTGGGATGCCATCGCTCAATTGTCCGTGGGACAATCGGCCGCGGCGCTAGAGCTCTTGCAGCGATCCGACGCCGCGGCGCCGCCGGTGCGCGGAACGCTCAACGACCAGCCGGTCGAGAATTTGCGGGACGCGGACGATCTGCTCGCTCCGATTCTGGAAGTGATGGTTTTGCGAGATTACGTCTGGGTTCCCTGGTCGCAGATTCGGGAACTCGAGGTGGAGCCACCCAAGCATCCACGGGATTTACTGTGGGCGCCGGCTCGGCTGGTTCTGGCCGATGGGGAACAGCGGCGCTGCTATTTGCCGGCGCTTTATCCGGGGACTTATGCCGAATCGGATGACGCTTTGAAGCTCGGCCGCCTGACCGATTGGCGCGTGCCCGAAGACGATGGCCCGGTCCGCGGCGTAGGACAGCATTTGTTCGCCGCGGGTGATAGAGACCTTGGTTTACTTGAGGTGCGCGAGTTCGAGGCGACCTAAAGATCTTTTGGTTGCCAGGAGACGTGCGGTCGGCTGAGCGCAGGATCGGAGACCCGCGCACAATCGGGTATGTCCCTTGCCGACGCCTGGGGCTGGTGTGAGAAACTGTTAGACGTATAAGGGGAAACTTCATGGGCGCGATCAACATGTGCTATGCGATCAAGCAGTCGGTTGGGCAAGGCGGAAAGAACGATCCCCACGACGTGCAGATTGTCCAAGAGCTGCTCATGAAGAACGGGGCGCTTGCGACTCGGCCGTTTTGCTATGACGCGATGACTCTCATCCAGGCGATCAAACAGTTTCAGAAGGGATTCATGCTGAACCCGGACGGCAAAGTCGATCCCAAGGGGACGACGTTCGAGCGGTTGCAGGGCTTGGGGCTGGTGGAAATGCCCGCCGGCGGAGGCACGGGCTGGTACCGGTACGACACCGGTGATATGAGCAAATCGCGGATCTCGCACTTCGGGACGGCAAACACGGTTCAAGCCGTGTGCGACATCGCAAGATCGTTTGCCACGGGACTGCCGGGATTCCCGATCGGCGTAGGCGATTTGAGCTCGGCCATGGGGACCAACCTGGGAAGGCACTCGACTCACCTGAAGGGACTCAACGTCGATTTGCGTCCCTTGCGCAAAGACGGCGCTCAACAGCCCACAAACATCAACGACACACAGTACAGCCGAGAACACACGCTGCTGCTCGTCGATGCTTTCCTTGCCCACCGGAACGTGGATCGACTGCTGTTCAACGATACGGACATCATCAGCAAGCGCAAGCCGCGCGTACAATCGAGTCCCGGGCACGACAATCACTTGCACATCATCCTGAAAAGCTGATCGCCTGCGACACGCGGAATGCTCGTGCCGCAGGCCCTTGGTTAGGCAGCGGGAGAGCGGTGCAGAGGCTGCTCGAAATTCGGATGTACATGGCGGATTAAGGTTTTGCAAACGCAGCAATTCCACGCGGTGATTCCATGTCTGACGCACCCACTACCGGCTCCGCCAAAGTCGCCGTTCAGGCCGTGATCGGCAATTGTCAGCTCAATGTGTCGGTCACCGTTCCGGCGGGGCCAACGCGACTGGACGACCTGGTTCCGCTGCTGCAAATTCTCTCCGACCGGGTGGTGGCCTCGGCCGAGGACGAGGCGCAAAAGCAGGGACGGGCGGTTTCGTGCCGCAAGGGGTGCGGCGCTTGCTGCCGGCAACTCGTGCCGATTTCGCCGGTCGAGGCCCGGCATGTCGCGCGCCTGGTCGCCGGGATGCCCGAACCTCGTCAGGCCGAGATTCGCAGTCGTTTTGCCGCCGCCCGGCAAAGGCTGGAATCGACGGGCCTGTGGCAACGACTGGAGACCCGCCAAGCCTGGCCGGAAGCGCAGGTTCCCGACATCGGGCTCGAATACTTCCGGCAAGGCATTGCTTGTCCCTTTCTGGAAGACGAATCGTGCTCGATCCATCCCGATCGGCCGATGGCCTGCCGCGAATACCTGGTTACCTCGCCGGCCGAGAACTGCTCGAACCCCACGCCCCAATCGGTCGAATGGTTGCCGCTGCCGGCGAAAGTTTGGACCGCCGCGGCCTGGTGCGAACCTGGCACGGCGCAAGACCGGTATTTGAACTGGGTTCCCTTGATCCAATCGTTGGACTGGTCGGCCGGGCGCTCTGAGCCACCGCCGGACAAATCGGGCCCCGAGTTGGTGCGGCAAGTGTTCGAGCGTCTGGCTGGCCCCCCTTTGCAAAGCACTGCCGCCGCGCCGCGGGCGCCCGTCCCCACTTCGGAACACCTCGCATGATCGAAGCTGCCGTTACCAGCTATGACGATGTGCCGTACGACAGTAAGCCGCTCTACTCGACGCACCCCGATTGCCTGGCGACGGCGGCCCGACTGCGCGGCTTGCCCGCTGCCTCGTCCCGAAGTTGCCGGGTGCTGGAACTCGGCTGCGCGACCGGCGGCAATCTTATTCCGATGGCTTACACGCTTCCCGGCAGCCGGTTCGTCGGGGTGGATCTTTCGGCTTCGCAAATCGATCGAGCGAAAGACCAGGCCCAACGGCTTGGTTTGGCCAATATCGACCTGCATGCCGCCAGCATCGCCGCGATCGACGCTTCCTGGGGCTCGTTCGACTTCGTGATCTGCCACGGGGTTTTTTCCTGGGTTCCCCCAGAAATTCAGGACCACATTTTGTGGATCTGCCGCGAGCTTTTGACGCCCCACGGCGTGGCCTATGTCAGCTACAACACCTATCCCGGCTGGCATTTGCGCAGCGTGGTGCGGGATCTGATGAGGTTTCATGCGGCCCGGTTTGACGATCCGCAAACGAAGGTCCAGCAAGCGCGCTCGATTCTCGCATTCATGGCCGAGTCTTCGACGGGTCTGGCCGGCACGCTGGCCCAGGTGCTGGCCAGTGAAGCTGAACTGCTTAAAGACGCTCCCGACTATTACGTGTTTCACGAGCATTTGGAAGAAGCAAACCAGCCGCTCTACTTTCACCAATTCATCGGCAAAGCCCGCGCCGCGGGTCTAGCGTATCTGGGCGAGGCCTGGCACCATACGCAGTTCGACAACTTCGAGCCCCAGGTACAGGAAACGCTGCAAGCGCTGTCCACTGACCTGATCGAGATGGAACAGTTTGCCGACTACCTGACGGGGCGCACCTTCCGACGGACGCTGCTCTGCCATGCCGAGGCGCCGGTCTGCCACACGCCCGATCCGACGGTCCTCGACCAGCTTTACCTGACCGCCCTGGCGCAACCCGCGAGCGATCAGCCCGCTGTCGCTTCGTCCGCCAGCGCGAGCTTTCGCCTGGACGACGGAACCGTGGCATCGACTAACATCCCGATCATGAAGGCCGCGCTGGTGGAGCTATATCGGCAATGGCCGGCGGCGGTTCCCTTTCAGGGACTGGTCGCCAGCGCCGTTCGCGACGCCGAAATCGTCCCTGAGTCTCAAGCGACGACGCCTGCCGTCCTGGCGGCCTTGCTGGTTCGCGGCTATCTGAGCCACTTGGTCGCCATCCACAGCGAACCGTTCCAGTTCGCACGCAAGGTCAGCGACCGCCCGCGGGCCAGCGGCGTCGCCCGCATGTTGGCGGCCGAGCGCTCGCTGGTGCCCAATCTTCGGCACCGGCTGGTTGGAATTTCGCCTACCGAGCGGCTCGTTCTGCAAGCCGCCGATGGCACCCGCAGCCTGGACGAGATCGCAGGCGAGGTAGCGCCGCACTTGGTCACCGCGCGACCGGAGAGCGCCCCGCACGATTCGCAGGATCGCCAACAGGTGCAAGACGCGCTGCACAGGCTCGCTCGCTGCGCACTGTTCGAAGCCTGACTGACGCGCGCGTCTGGATTCTATTTACGATGTCATTCGGGCCGCGCGAACGGCAAGAATCCGAAGTGGACGTATTGACAGGATCTTCGCGAACACGTACAATTTCGTCCAGGTATGTGGCGCGGAGCCTGCGCGCCGCTCTTTGGCAACTTGGTAGATCGTTAAAGCGACAGTGCCCTGCGACAGTGCCCTGCGGCGATCCCGGCCTTGCTCTCGGCTCGACGGCCCGCGATTCAAACGCCAAGGCGCAGAGAGGCGCAGAGAGGCGCAAGGGGTTAAGTAGAGCAGAAGGTTTCCCCGTGCGGGACGCGCCGAATGCATCCGTCGAACGGACTTGGGGTTGGCGAGTTCGGCTCGTTTCGCTGATCGGTCCGATCAGCAAAACGGGGTTTGGCGTTTCGCTAATCACGACGCAAGTGCTGCAACTCCAACGAGTTGCAAGTGATTAGCGAAACCGGCGCTGTCGAAAAAAAGGCATAAACGATTAGCGAAACTCACCCCCGTGCCGCCAACGGAGGAGGTCTATTCAAACCTACTTTCAAGACACTCACACCTGCCGGCGATCGGTTAGCTGCTAGCTCGAAACCGGCCCACGGCTCGATAGTCTGGGTAAGCCGTGCGGGGGCCGCTATTTCTTTTTCTGGTCTAGGGCGTCCGTGCCGATTGTACCACTCTAGGACGGTCCTGTATTTCGCGCGAGTGCTGCGCGGCCCGTTCGATCCGGTGGCGCAGCAGTGGCGGGTTGGTTGCCGACGTCAACCTTCCGCCGGGCGACGCGCCAGGTCCGCAGCCGTTCAGATTCAGCGCGGTGGGTGAGGAGCTATTCCATGTCGATTCGAAAAGCGGCGATTGGGTTGACCTTCGGGACGGCCATCTGGACCGTGGCGGTCACCGCCATGGCGCAAGTCCCTGCCCGCCCGCCAGCGAGCGTGTGGAGCTTTCTCGGTATCCCACAGGCCTACAAGCACGTCCACGACAATACCTTCAACCGCACGGGCAAACATCCGGGTCTCGAGCGGAAGCCCCCCCTCGCGCCGATCGGTGCGCTGGAGAACCTCGAGTCGCCGAATCCGGCAATCAAAAAAGCGGCCGAGATCAAACAGCAGGAAGACCTGAAGAAGCAAAAGATCAAAGCCGTCAAATACCTCGCCGCGATCGGTTGCGGCTGCTACAACCGCGACGGCAGCATCACCGACGCCATGATTAAGGCGATGGACGACTGCACCGAGGAAGTCCGCTACGAAACCATTCTGGCGATCACCGAAGTCGCCAACGAAGAGATGTGCGAAAACTGCCAACTGCGCAGTTGTTGCAGCGAAGAGATTTCGAACAAGCTGTACGAGCTGGCTTACGAACGGGACGAAACGGGTTGCTTTCTGGAACCGTCCGAGCGGGTGCGGCTGGCCGCGGCCGAAGCGCTCCGGTCGTGCTGCCCGGGCACGGACGACGGATTCATGGTTCTGGAAGGACAACCCTATTTGGAACCGCGGCAACCCGGCGGCGAGCGTCCCGGCGTGGACCCGCTGCGCGGAGGCGAACGCCCCGGCGATGCGTTTCCCGAGGCGCCGCTGGAGGCCGTGCCGCCGCCCGATCCGGTCCCCACGCCTGCCAGCGAGCCGACCGCCACGCGTCCCCGTTCGAGCCGGCGTACCGCGACGATGTATGGCCGCTGGCCTGCTCCATCGGCCAGTACGCGAGTTGCACGCCCCAGCGAGAAAACCGTGGCCGTCGGACCCCCCGTGGCGCTCGAAGATCAGCATTTGCCGGCTGCCCCGCTGCTCGAACGCCAGGTGAACTACACGAAGCCTGCAATGTCTTCCGTTGAACAGACGCAGGACGAAAGCCCCACCCAGACGCTGGCGCCGCTCGTGCGACTCCCTCCGGTAAGCGCACCGCCGGTCAAGGTGGTCGCCCCCGTTGTGTCGGCCAAATCCTCAGGCACTCTGGCGCCGATTGTGCCTGCCTCCGCGGCAACGCCGACGCGTTACCCCGAAGCCGCGCCGGCGCCGGTGACATCGGCAGTCGTGGAGACGAAAGCGGCCCCCGCATCGCTCTTTCCGCTTCCTCCCGTTCCCACGGTCGTCGCCGCAAAGCCCGTTCGCGTGACGGCGGCGTCGAGAGGTTCGTCGCGGAGCGCTCTGCGTCCCTTCCCGAAAGCCGTCGAAACGCGAGCCTCTGCGCGGAACACCGCCGAGCGGAAGCTGCCGGGGGCGGAATTTGGCACGGGCGTCGTCACATCGGTGCGAATGCGCGATGGCTTGGCTTTCCTGGAGTTTCAAGACAACGCCACCGTTCCGCCCGGATCGGTGCTGCGGGCCTATCACGAGTACGCCCTGGCAAACCGCAAGGCGATCTGCGACTTGGAAGTTGTGCGCACCCAGCCGGGAGCGGCGATTGCCAGGCCGCGAGCCGGCAGCCAGATCGGAGAGCTGTCGGTCGGAGATCAGGCGATCGTCCTGCGATAACGCCAGTGGTCGCGCCGCTCGAATCGGCGCCAGCCCGGCCAGTTTCAGCATCGGCAGACCTTTCAGGCCTTCAATCGGGCGGCTTCGTCGCGAACCGCCGGCACGGGTTCGATTGCCGCGTGGCGCACCCGCGGCTAGCGATCGGTCGCGGGGCCGGCCGCTTGCATCGCAGGCCCCGGTCGGCCATTCTTAGGACGTTCCAGCAATCCGGTCGATCGCCGACCGGCCTTCCAGTGCCGTCGGGCGCTCGTATCGCCGGAGAAATGACGTGAACGCTGCACCGGATGACGCTTCCGCGAGAAAGCCCGCGGCAAAATCCAAAAGCCCGGCCTGGATGGGAAGCAAGCCCGCCGCCAAGTCGCGCGGCGCGGTCTCCGCTTGGAAGCCGGCGTCCCAAAAGCAGCAGGATGAAGAGTCGCGGCGGCGTCTGGTCCGAATCTTCGTCACGAGCAGCGCCGTGCTGCTCTTGCTGGGCTTTATCGCGTATCTGTTGTTCAAGCCGCAAGCGACAACCCTCGTTGTATTTCGCGCAACGACCTATCCGCTGCAAATGCCGCCGCTGGCGTTTGCGAAGGAAGACGAGGCGTTGCTGGCGCGAATCAGCCCGCAGAATCTGCAGTTGCAGGGTGGCGCGGGAATTCCTTTCGATTCCAAGGGCTCGCTCGAGCCGCTCCGCGAACAGTTGAAGCGGGCCGCGGGCGGACGGCTCAATCCGTTTGCCTGGCTGCAAGATGCGGTGATCGTCTATGTTGCCGCCCACGGCGTAGTGAACGAACAAGGCGCGGCCTGCCTGGTGCCGCCGCAAGGCGATCCGTTCGACAGTCGCACCTGGCTGACCTTGAGCGATGTACTGCAAGCGATTGCCGAGGAGCCCGCACTCGAAGGCAAGAAAAAGCTGCTCGTGCTCGATTGCCAGCGAGTTTTGTCGTGTTGGCGAAGCGGGCTGCTCAACAATCGTTTCGCTCAGGCGCTCCAGGCCAGCGTCGCGGCAACCGACGACGACGATCTGTACGTGCTGACGGCCGCGGCAGCCGACCAGGTCGCCTGGCCGGCGCCCGAACTGCGGGGTACGGTGTTCGGCCATTTTTTGGCTCGCGGCTTGGGCGGCGAAGCGCGAGCTGGCCGAGGGCGATCGAAAACGGTCACGCTGGGGCAGCTTTACGCCTATCTCAGCAAGCAAGTGGATGGCTACGTCTTTCATCGGCGGGGCGTTCACCAGCAGCCGGTGCTGCTGCACGCGCGCCAGGGTCAACTAACCATCGACAACAAACTGCTCGTTGGCAGCAATCCACAAGATCGAGCGCCTCGCGATCACGATTTCGCGATCGCCTATGTCGATCTCGGCGCAGCGACGGCCGACTGGAAAGAAGCACGCAGTGAATTTGACCCGCTGCGCCATGCCCAGTCGCTGCTGGAAGGGCCGGGCAAAGCCCCGCCAGCGTCCACCGCGAAACAAGTGTCGTTGCAATCGGTTTGGGATCTGCTCGACCAGCGGCAAGGCTACAGCGTCGATCCGGTTCTCTGGGCGTCGGTGCAACAGCGGCTGGCGGCGATCGAAGAGCGAATCCTGGCTGGCGAAGAGTACCAAACGGCTCTGCCGCTGCACCTGCAATCACTCGCGAGCGACCTCAATTCACAAAAATGGCTGCCCGCCGGCAAACGTCCGCGCCTCAGCCTCGCCTCGGTTGCCCATCGCGATTCGGCCACGGATGCATCGCAAAACGCTCTCCAACTGCTCGCAGCCTGGTCGCAGGCCGGCGAGCCTGCCAAGCGGCGCGAATTGCTGGCGAAGCAGGCGTCGCGGACGGCCACGATTCGAGACTTTTATTCTCTCGCGGCTTCCGAGAGTGGACTGCCGGACAAGGGATTAAAGTCGTTGACTGAAATCCTGGGACAGATGCCGCTCGATCCTGGCGGTGAACTGGTCGAAAGCCACTTCGTTACCTTGCTCGACCGCGCCAACGGCCTGGCGGACGCGCCACTGACCCCGGATCAGGTATCCAGCGCCTTGGCTGCTCGAAAATCGGCCGAGCAGACGGCTTTGCCGGCCGACGATCGTGTGCATTACGCGATCCAGCGGCTCGTCAACGCGGCGGATGAGAAACGAAGGGCAGCGGAAGATCAGCTCTACCTCCGCGACAACGCCTTTGCCGCTCTGGTGAAGCAGTGCCTTGAGGGTGACGCCAAGACCGTCGGCTATGCCGAGATTCAACAGCGCAGCGGCGAGTTGGTCGAAGCCTATCGGTTCCGCGACCAGGTATGGTCTGAGCTTCCATTCCTGGCCGAATGGAACTTTCTGCGGTGGCGTCTGGCGGAGGCGGGCAATGCCGAATCAAAGTGGCTGGCCATTGCCCCGCGGGAATTGGTCGAGCTGCTGAGGGGAACGATCGCGTTGGACGATCGGCTGCAAGTGCTCGCCGACGATCGTGAAGGGGGCGCTGTCTGGCTCGGCAAGTATGAAGCCTGCCGACGAGCGGCTGGTGAGTTGAAAGAGTCCTGGCAACGGGCGCGTGCCGGGCTCGACGCCGTCAATCCGCGACTGCCGGAAGTGGAAGACCATTACAGCCTGCCGGCGGATGTTTTCAACGTCGAATTGGCCATGCGGACGCCGCTACTCCCGCCCGGCACCGGCAAACAGATGCTGGGAAAGTATCTGGCTACCTTGCAGCACTGGGCGGAGGAACCCCTGGCGGTCGAACTGCCCGAACCGGCAGAGCCAACCCTGACGGCAGCGAACACCTTTACGTCAGGAGCGCGACCCTTTCTCGAAGAGTTGCACCGTGCGCTCTATTTCGAATTTGGTTCGCTCCCCTACGATCAGCACACGGTCGCCACGTCCTGGGACGACAAGCAAAGTGCCGATGTGGTATTTCGCCGCCCCGTCGGGGATGGCGACCAGGCTTGGGGCCGGCTGCGGAAGCTGCTCTTGAATTACGATGCTCAGATGCAAAAGGAGCCGCAGCCGGCTTGGAATGCGACTCAATCGGCGCTCGATGGTTCTCGCGAGCTTCGTCGCTGGGACCGCCGCGCCCGTCTGGCGGCACCCTGGCTTTGCTGCTTCGAGCCGGAACTTACCTTGGCGAAAGGAGCGAATCATCCGACCCCCAGCCGCTGGTTGCAGGAGTACGATGCCGCGCACCGAATCTCCTGGCACGCCTATCGCCTGCTGCAAGACTTTTGGGGTGGCGGTTCAACGGTGTCCGCGGATTCCCCGCCCTATTTTGCAACGGCGATGGCCCGCTGCGAGGATTCGCTGGGCGAAGCGTATCGTCCCCTGAGGTACGATCTTCCCGAGGGAGGAATGGTAGCGCTCTCGGACCTGAGGACGCAGGCGGTGCAAGCACTGGCTGGCTGGAGTCCGATTGGTTTACCGGAGAGGCTCGGCTTCTCGGGCGGAGCAGCCGGCTCCCAATCGTTTGAAGTTCACCTGCCGCCCCAAGGGACGGCCGGCCAGCGCAGCGCGCTCTTTCCGGCTGGTTTGGCAACGCTCGCGCTCTCGGCGAAAAGCGCCGGCAGCGAGCCGAGCGTTCAGGTCTCGTTCGATGCCGCGGGGGGGCAGACGTTGCAAGGCGTCGCGCTGCCGCTGCCTGCGATGTCCGCCCCCCCGCTGACGGCCTATCTGACGCGGGTCGGTTCGACGGAATCGACCCGCTCGACCGTGGCAGCCGCGTTGTGGTATCGCGGCCATGTCGTGCGATCGGAGCTGCGCTTGGGCGACTTGCCTTCCGCCGACTACGTCGAGTCGCGCGTCGCGCGGCGCGAGGTTAGCCCCCCGTCGATCCGAATCCAAGGCCAGGATCGCGTGCAGGGAGCGCTGGCATTCGTGTTTGATTGTTCGCCAAGTATGCGGGGAGGAGGGCGGTTCGAGGACGCCAAACGAGAACTGCAAAAGGTGCTGAAGGATTTGGCGGACGACGGGGCCGACGATCTGCACATCGGACTTTCGGCTTACGCCCGGCGAACGCCCGGCGAGAATGCCTACTACTTGTACGGGAAGCCTTGGGAAGACTTTCCGAACAATCTATCCGCGGGGGGAAAGGCCAGGCTCGCGGCCAACCCGGACTTTGCCTTGGCTTTTCCGCATCCCGACCGAGACTTCGAAGAGTTAATCGCGGTTCGCGATGGATCGGTCAGTTCGGTGTTGGATCAACTCGCGACGATGCGGAGCGAGGACTGCAAGGGCGTAACTCCGCTCTACTACTCGGTGCAACAAGCGATCCGAACCGCCTTCGTCGGTCTGCCGCGCGATCTGCCCGGTTTGAATCTGTTTGTCATTTCGGACGGCGTGAATATGCCTTACGACACGTTCGTAAATCGAGCGGGGGGCGAGGTGGTTGGACTGGGAGACGTCGGGCGGGCAGTCAACCATAGCGATCTCGAGGCGCTGGAAAAAGCGCTCCGCGACGCACCCGACAACCTGCGCGTGACGGTGCTGTTGTTTGGAACGCGAAACACGCCGCTGGAAAGGGCCCAGTTTGCCGAGCTGGCGAACCTCGACAAGGCTCATGCCAATTTCGTGGTCATCGATCGGCCCGATGGAAAGCAGATTTCCAGCGACATTCGCGCCTCGTTTCCCAAGTCGAGCGCCGAACTGACCGAGCCGGACTCGCAGCCGCAAAAGCTCGTATTGGATACGGAGACGCGCGTCGCCGGGTGGGACCAGAGCGGCCTGCCGCGGAGGGTCGCCGCGCCGCGCGTTTTGCGTTTCAAGCCGGCCGGACAAGAGGCCGCGAACGAAAAGCGGCTCGAATTGCTCGGTGGAGAAAAGATCGTGTTGGAATTCACGGGCCAGCGCGGGGAACGGGCGCTGCGTTTTCTCGACGACGATGGAACGGGGCAGTTGTTCGAGGGCCCGCTCGACGTGGTTGCCTTGGCGCCGAGCCGGCAAGGCCGCACGATCGAAGCGTTTTCGTTCAAGCTCCGCGACAAAAAGCACGACCAGCAGTTCACCCCGCGTCCCCCCTACACCTGGGCGGAAGTGCAACCCGCCGGGGATTCGCCCAACCTACCGCGAGATGTCTTTCCTGGTCTCGATGCGCAATGGAGAGACCGCACGAACATGCCCGTGCTGGAAGTGCCGGTGCTCGACTGGCCCGCGGCCGCGACGCGCGCGAGCGTCCGTCTGTGGTTCCGCTATCGGCAGCCGGAACAAGCCGCCTGGGCCACGGTGCGTCCGGGCGATTCCCGCCCGCAGTTGGAATTCGCCGGCGGAGTTGCCCAAGCGGCTGCCCGCTGGTCGGTCGAGCAAGCGGGCGGAGAGGGGGAGCCGAGCCGCATCGTGCGAGTCACCTTGAACACAGGAGAACCGCCGGGCAGCTTTCAAGAACTACTAGCATACGCCGTCTGGATGTGGCCCCAGCCGAACCAGACCAGCCGCAAGTATGCCCGCGACGGAAGCCACGCGATTCACGAATTCACGTTTGCCGACGCCGCCCACGCCCAAACCGATCTGAAACTGCAAATCGTGACGAAGCAGCAATTTCAGGAAGGTGCGACCGCCTGCGAATTCGAACAAGATATTGCGAATTGACGCTCCCGTTACGCGCTCGAATGGGCGGCACAGGGCTCGAACCTGGGACCTCCCACGATGTTCCCGAGCGAACAGGTCGCCGATGACAATACCCGCTTCGTTCGAAAGAGGGAGTTCCGCCGCCCGCTCGGAGAGCAACGGATTAAAACCGTCGCCAAAAACAAGCGTGCAAAACACACCTCGCCCCAAACAATGCCGCGCGATCTACTCGCGGCTATTTTTTCGACTTCTTCCCACTTTTCTTGGGCGAAGCCTTCTTCTTGGCTGCCGGCTTGGAAGCTGCTGACTTGGAAGCTGCTGACTTCGCTGTTTTGGCCCCGGCCTTCTTGCCGGTGAAAGCCGAATCCCAGCCGTCGGCATATTTGGCATTCGTACCCACGCGCGTAATCGTCACGATTCGTTTCCTTCCAGTTGTCCGGGGATTTGCAAGATGTCGATCGTTGCCCGCACCCGGCAAGAAGCAGCGATTCCCAACCAATTTCTAGTAACGGAATCCGCCCGCCGGGTCAAGCGGACGTCGCCCCGGCGCTTCACCACAAGCCGTACAAATTGTTGGCTATATGCACCAGGGCGAGCGCGGCGATCGCGATGATTCCCCCGGTATGTAGCCAGTCGCGCGACAGGGCGCGGCGACGATCGTTCCATACCGCTAATAGCAGGGCGAGCACCAAAACCGCCGTTCCCACGACGCCGATCATTTGCGGCGCTCGCCAAACCCAACCGCCCGGCACACCATTGCTGAACGCCATTAGCGACAAAAGGTGCGCAGCCGCGTTCATCGCCAGCATGACGACGGCCAACGCCGCCACCACTGTCCAGGCCCACGACGCCTCGCGCAGCTTGCCCAGCACGAACGTAGCCACCAACGCTGCCGCTCCCCAGCCGACAATCTGATGGGCCAGGTTACGCCGTGTAGTCACCTGGTTTGAGCCCGCTTACCAACCAGGGAAGCAGCCTGGATCGCCCCGATGGTGAAAATGTCGGTCAGCAGGCCCACGCCGCCCAAAACGAGCAGCCAATGTCCCGGCTGCGATGGCCCTGGGCCGATGCCGCGGGCCCATCGCCAGACGAACAACCCCATGCCGGCCAGCGCGGTGCCATAGGCGAGGCCGAAACCGAGCTGACTCAGTCGGGCACCAAGTTGCCACTCGGCGGGCAACCCAGAGAGATCCATGACCGCCCGGTACAATCCCAGCACGGCGGCGACGCCGAGCGTCCAGCCGAGCAAATGGACGATTGCCAGCTTCTGTGGTCGCTGGCCCACTGGCTCTACGGCGGGTGCTGGCGCTGGTGCGGGGGGAAGCGATGTCTCCACACTGGCCTCCTAGGCAATTGCACGACTTTTCGTCAGAATACCGGCGCAGTTCGCAGATTGCTACAACTTCTGTAGGGAACGCCCTCCGTGGCGTTCCGGTAACTCGCCCCCAGCCCCAATATTCCCATGAGCCTCATCGCCAGCGTCCACGGGCGGCAAATTCTCGACAGCCGCGGCAACCCCACGGTCGAAGTGGAAGTAACCCTGTCCGACGGCTCGTTCGGCCGGGCCGCCGTTCCCAGCGGGGCCAGCACGGGAATGCACGAAGCGTGGGAACTGCGCGACGGCGACAAGGGAGTTTTTCTGGGCAAAGGGGTCACCCAGGCGGTCCACAACGTCAATACGGCCATCGCCGACGCCCTGACCGGCTGGGACGCGGTCGATCAGATCGGCGTCGATCAGCGGATGATCGAGCTCGACGGCACTCCAAACAAAAAGAACCTGGGGGCCAACGCAATTTTGGGGGCCTCGCTGGCGGTGGCCAAGGCGGCCGCCAACTTTTGCCAGCAGCCGCTGTATCGCTACCTCGGCGGCACGGGGGCGAACCTGTTGCCCGCGCCGA
This sequence comes from Pirellulaceae bacterium, assembly GCA_040901775.1. Taxonomy (GTDB): domain Bacteria; phylum Planctomycetota; class Planctomycetia; order Pirellulales; family Pirellulaceae; genus CAYLLN01. The sequence goes on from JBBDYF010000278.1 coordinate 65,588, forward strand.
TGATGAACATCATCAACGGCGGCGCGCATGCCGACAATTCGGTCGATCTGCAAGAATTCATGATCATGCCGCTCGGTTTCCAGCGGTTCAGCGACGCCCTGCGATGCGGCGTCGAAATCTTCCACAGCCTGAAGAAGGTGCTGCACGACAAGAAGCTGAACACCGCCGTGGGTGACGAAGGGGGTTTTGCCCCCGACCTGAAGAGCAACCGCGAAGCGCTCGACCTGATTATGTCGGCGATCGAGAAGGCCGGTTACAAGCCGGGGTCGCAAGTGCGAATTGCCCTCGACGCGGCGGCGACCGAATTCTACGACGACAAAAAGAAAACCTACACGATCGACGGCAAGGCGATTTCGGGCGACGAGATCGTCGATTTTTGGGCCGACTGGTGCGCGAACTACCCGATCGTCTCGATCGAAGACGGCTGCTCCGAGGACGACTGGTCCACCTGGAAGCTGCTGACCGACCGTCTGGGGAGCAAGGTGCAACTTGTCGGCGACGACCTGTTCGTCACCAATACCGAGCGTTTGCAGCGCGGCATCGACGAGGGGATCGCCAACAGCATCCTCATCAAGGTCAACCAGATCGGCACGCTGACCGAGACGATCGCCGCCATTCAACTGGCCCATCGCAACGGCTACACCAGCATTGCGAGCCACCGCAGCGGCGAGACCGAGGACACGACCATCGCCGACCTGGCGGTTGCCCTGGGAACGGGCCAAATCAAGACCGGCTCGGCCAGCCGAACCGATCGGATGGCCAAATACAACCAGTTGCTCCGGATCGAGGAAGAATTGGATAGCGGCGCGGTGTACGCCGGCCCGCTGCTGGCGGCGCGACGGAAGTAGGGGGCCGGCGAGCGGGAGGCGTCAGCCTCCCGATAGCGTGGCCGCGGATCGGGGAAGTTGA
>JBBDYF010000279.1:0-1806 GCA_040901775.1 Pirellulaceae bacterium
GCTGCGGTCAGCTCGTAGCGCCCCGCGCCGGCCGATCGCACTTGGCCGGCAGCCGTCGCGGTCGTCAGCAGGCGCTGCACCTGCGAATGGGACCAGGACTTTCGGCTCTGCAGGTCTTGAATGGTAAAGGCAGGTGCGCGGCGCGGCGCGCTTTCGAGCGTTTCCCAGATCTCGCGGAGCAGGTTTCGCAGCCCCAGCGACCGCGCGAACCGCCGCCGCTCGATCAGGCGGGCGATCAGGCCGCGGCGATTGCCGAATAGCAGCGACACCAGGAAAACCACCGTGCCGGTCAGCACGATGATCGGGCCGGCGGGAAGTTGATCCAGTGCGGCGCTCAACCAGGTTCCGACCAGACCGATGCCAAAGCCAAAAATGCTGGCCAGAACCAGCAGCGAACTGAGGCGGTCGGTCCAAAAACGGGCGGCCGCTCCCGGCATGATCAAGAGGGCCGAAATCAGCACCACGCCGACCGCCGGCAGGCCAATCACCACGGCCAGGGCCACCAGCGACATGAGCAGCAGGTCGAGCCGATAGACGGGCCAACCGAGCGAGCGGGCAAAGTCGCCGTCGAACGAGATCGAGAGGAACTCTTTGTAGAGCAGCACGACGGTCGCCAGGCCGACCAGCGCGGCAGCGAGTATGAGGTACACGTCGCCGCGAATCATGCCGGCGGTTTTGCCGAAGATGTACGAATCGAGCCCCGCCTTGCTGCCTAGCCCTTCCATTTTTTGGATGCTGGTGACCAGGGCGATTCCCAGACCGAAGAAGACTGATAGGACGGTGCCGATCGCGGCGTCCTCGCGCACGCGGGTCCAGCGGCGCAAGGCCGAGATGATCATCACCCCCGCCACGCCGCTGGCGAGCGCCCCCAGCAACATCGCGGGCAGGTTTTTTTCGCCGAGGATCAAAAAGGCGAGGCACAAGCCGGGCAAGGCCGCATGCGAGAGAGCGTCGCCCGTCAGCGCCCGCCTGCGCAATACGGCGAAGGCCCCGATCAGGCCGCAACTGGCTCCGAGCAAACTGACGCCCGAGAGCACGACGAGCGTGTTGTACTTGATCAGGATCACGGCCCGGTCCCCGCCTCGAGGGCTTCGCCCACCGTGTCGAGCAGGGCCAGGCGGCCGCCGTAAGTCTTCCGCAGGTTCTCGGTGGTAAAGGTGGCTGCCGTCGGGCCGCTCGCCACCAGCCGCACGTTGAGCAGGACGACGTAATCAAAATATTCCGGCACCGTCCGCAGGTCGTGGTGGACGGCGACGATCGTTTTGCCCTCGCCGCGCAGCTCGTGGAGCACCTCAAAAATCGTCCGCTCGGTCGCCGCATCGACGCCGGCCAGCGGCTCGTCCATGAAGTAAATATCGGCGCTTTGGGCCAGGGCGCGGGCCAGGAAGACCCGCTGCTGCTGGCCGCCGGATAGCTGGCCGATCTGCTGCCGCTCGTACTGCGCCAGGCCCACTTTGGCCAGACACTCGCGGGCCCAGTCGCGGTCGGACGCGGCCGGCCGGCGAAACCAGCCGAGCCGCCCGTAAGTGCCCATCAGCACCACGTCGAGCACGCTGACCGGAAAGTCCCAATCGACGCTTTCCCTCTGCGGCACGTAGCCGATCCGCTTCCGCTGGCTGGCGACCGGTTGGCCGAGCACTTCGACCCGGCCGCTGGCCATGGGGACCAGTCCCAGCACCGCCTTGATGAGCGTGCTTTTGCCCGCCCCGTTTGGCCCGACGATCGCCGCCAACTGCGGCTGCTTGATCACGAGATCGACGTCCCACAGCACCGGCTTGCGGTGGTAGGCGACGGTGACGTCGTGGA
>JBBDYF010000280.1:0-12280 GCA_040901775.1 Pirellulaceae bacterium
GCCGAGGCCCAAACGCTGGCCCGGCAACGACTTAGCGACAATTGCGGAAGGACCAGATTGGCCGTAGGTCAGTCCATTCTAACCCGAACCACCGGCAAGCCTATTCGCTTCGCACGTCGCCGGCCAGATTCCGTCTTAGTCTCCCAAGTACACCTGCGGCAATTGCCATGTCTGAGGCGGGATTGTCGAAACGCGCCTGGGCTGGCTGGCCGCGGTGCGAAGCACGATTCGCGTGCTGCTTGTCTGGGGAGGCGGGAGCGAGGAACTCCCTTGGAATTCCTTGGCCTTGCGCAGCGTCGCCAAGAGGTTTTCAATCTCCCGATGCACTCGGCGAGTTTGCGAAACCACGATCGCGGCGGAGTTCTCAAATTCACAAATCGAGCCCGGCCCGCCGAGGGCATCCCAGCTTGTGGGCTCGATCGTAGTCGTTATGACTTCGATCAGTGAGACGTAGTCCGCTTCCCAACTGTGGGCTTCATCTTTTGCGCCGGGGACGCGCCACATCACCAAGTCCCGCACGGGGTAAGTCCGCGTGTCGAGCATTTCAGGAGATTCGAGGTTTTCGCGCGATGTGACCAGAATCACGTTGTTGCGAATCGTGAAGTCCAAGTCCAGATCCTCCAGGACCAGCCGCAGCAGCGACTCCAGCGGCACCGAATCGATCTGCCGGGTAACCCGCGTATCTGTATCGATTCCCAGCGCTTCGAGACTTTTCACCGAAATATGAATCGGCGTCTGAAACTGCTGGCTCAGACTGTTCACCACCTCGTGGAGCGGCGCGTCAACGACGTAGAGCGAGCCGCGCCGGGCCAGCGCCTGTTCCAAACGCTCCTCATCCCCTGGCACCTCATCCCCTCGCACGTTGCCGATCCTCAGCGCGGTCTGCGCCCGGCAAGGGACAGACCAGGCGAGCAGGAAGAGCGTGGCGAGCAAGCAGCAGCACGCCGGAGCGGATTTCGCGTACAACATCGATCGGTTCCCGTGAATTTGCCCTTGTTCCGTGCAGCATAGCTGGCCTTCGGGGGGAGTGGCAACTATAATTCGCCTGCCAGCCAGGGGCACCAGGTGAGTGGCAATCGGCGTCCGCGGGGCGGGTTCTTCTCGCTCGGCCGGATCCGGCGACAAGCCGGCACTTTCCGCAACGTTCGATCGACCAATGCTTCGTTCCGGTCGCCCCCCACTCTCTCCGCTGGGAAATCCCCGATGAACTGCAAATCTCCGCGCCCCTATGTTTCGCTCGTCTTGTGCGGCTTGGCCGCATTTTTTGTCGGTGCGGCAGACGCCCAAGACGCGCCGCCGCAGGAGCTGCCGCTGCCGCTCAAGCGGGTCGTGATGTTCAGCTCCAGCGTCGGCTTTTTCGAGCATCAAGGCGAGATCGAAGGGGACCGGCAGATTGAATTCGCGTTCAAAACGTCCGACATCAACGACCTGCTCAAGAGCCTCGTGGTGCAAGACCGGGGCGGCGGGCTGGTCACGGCGGTCAACTATGGCTCGCCCGAGCCGATCGCCCGCACGCTGCGGACCTTGGCCATCGACCTGACCCAAAGCCCGACGCTGGCCGAGATTTTTCAGCAGCTTCGCGGCCAGATGGTGCATTTGGAAGCGCCCGACGCCATCGAGGGCGTGATCGTCGGTGTCGAGACCCGTAAGCTCCCCGTCGGCGACAAAGAGATCGAGGTGCAGGTACTGAATTTGCGAACCGACAAAGGACTGCGCAGCGTGCGCCTCGACGGCATCTTGCTCACGCGGTTGGTCAATCCAAAGATCGACGGCGAATTCCAGCAGGCACTGGAGCTGTTGGCGTCGGAACAAACGAGCGACCAAAAGCGGGTGAAGCTCGACTTCCGCGGCGCGGGCAAACGGCAGGTTTCCGTCGGCTACATCCAGGAGGCGCCGGTCTGGAAGACGAGCTATCGCCTCGTGCTCGCGGACAAGGAGCCGCCGTTTCTGCAAGGTTGGGCGATCGTCGAGAACACGACCTCGCACGACTGGAGCCAGGTGCAACTGACGCTGGTCAGCGGGCGGCCCATTTCGTTCGTCATGGACCTCTACGAGCCACTGTTCATGGCCCGCCCCTTGGTCGTGCCCGAGCAGCACGCCTCGCTGCGGCCCCGCGTCTATGACCAGGATTTGGCGGGCCGCGCCCAGGAGTTTCAAGCTGCCGGCAATGTCGTGCGAAGTCGCAAACGCGGCGGGGCGATGGGTATGGGTGGAATGATGGGCGGCGGCATGGGCGGCGGCGGCTTTGGCGGAGGAGGCATGGGTGGCGGCGCTACTGCCGGTTACGGCGAAGCTGGGGACCCCTTTGCCGCGCCAGCCAGCATCGATCTCAAGCAGGGAGTCGCCTCGGCGGCCAGCGCTGGGGACGTGGGCGAACTGTTCCGCTACGTCATCAAGCAACCGGTGACGCTCGGCCGCAATCAGTCGGCGATGCTTCCGATTGTGAACGACGCCGTGAAAGGCGAAAAGGTCGCGATTTTCAATCCGGCCGTACACCCCAAGCATCCGTTGGCCGGCTTGCGCCTGACGAACACCACGCCGCTGCACCTGTCGCAGGGGCCAATCACCCTCTTCGATGGCGGCGAATACGCGGGCGATGCTCGGATCGAGGACATCCCGCCCGGCTCAACGCGGCTGGTGAGCTACGCCTTGGATCTGGAAACCGAGGTGGCCATCGAGGACCAGCCGCCCGTGCAAGTGACCGTGGCCCTGGCGATTCGCAAAGGGGGGCTGCACGTCAAGCACAAGGTGACGCGACAGGCCCACTACGTCGTGAAGAACTCGTCCGATCGTGCGAAACAAGTGCTGCTGGAGCGGCCGATCGATCCCGCTTGGAAACTCGTTCAGCCCGCGGCGGTGGAAACCACCCGCGCCCTGCACCGACTGTCGATCCAGGCCGAGCCCGGTAAAACGTCCACAACCATTGCCGTGGAAGAGCGAGAACTGGCTGAGGAGTTTGTGCTGGCGACGCTCGATCTGGCGCAGCTCAACTTTTATCTGCGCGTGCCCGCCGCGACCCCGGCGCTCAAGCAGGCATTGCAGGAAGCCCTCGACCGCAAGACCGCCGCCGCCTCGGCCCTGGCCAATCGCGCTGCCGTGGAAGCCCGGCTGTCCGAACTGGCCGCAGAGCAGCAGCGGGTGCGGGCGAACCTGCAGGCCGTGCCGGCCATCAAAAGCGACGACCCCGCCGACGAGAACCACAAGGCCAGCCGCGAACTGACCAAGCGTTATCTCGACAAGTTGGCCAGCCTGGAGAGCGAACTGGAAATGCAACGGCAGCAGCTCGTCAAACTGCGGCAGCAAGAACAGCAGGCAAACCAGCAACTTGAGGATCTCCTGGAAAGTTTGGCCGTGGAATAGGCGCCCCGTTAGTTCCCGCCATTTCGTAAACTAGCCCAGCAAGGCCGCGATCGGGCGGCCGTCGCGGCTGATGTGAACGGGCCGTCCGTCGGCGGTGTGCAATAACTGCTGCGGGTCGATTCCCAGCAAACTGTAGATCGTGGCCGCCAGGTCGGCAGGGGTGACCGGTTGGTCGCGGGGGCTTTCGCCTGTCGCATCGCTTGAGCCGATCACCTGCCCGCCTGGAATGCCGCCCCCCGCCAACAGCACGCTGAAGACCCGCGGCCAATGATCGCGGCCACCTTGCGTGTTGAGCTTTGGCGTGCGACCGAATTCGCCCATCGCCACAATCAGCGTCTCGCCCAGCAGGTCGCGATCTTGCAGGTCGTCCAGCAGCGACGACAAGGCCCGGTCGAGCGACGGAATCAACCCTTCGGGATGCTTCGCCCCGGTGTAACCTTCTTTAAGCTGGGTGTAGAGATTCTGGTGCGTGTCCCAGCCGGGATAGTTGACCGTGATGAACGGCACCCCAGCCTCGACCAGCCGGCGGGCGAGCAGGGTGCTTTGGCCAATTGCCCGGTGACCGTAGCGGGCGCGGGTTTCGGCCGGTTCGCGCTGCAAGTCGAAGGCCGCCTTGGCTTCGGCCGATTCGATCAGCCGGTAGGCCGCCTCGAAGGGTGCGTCATGCTGGCCGCTGAAGCGTTCGAGCGCCGCCAGATAATCGCGGCGGCGATGCAACTGGTCGTCGGCAAGGCCGGGGTAAAGCTCCAGATCGCGGACGCGGAAATCGGCCTTGCCCGCTTTGCCGCCAATCTCGAATGGCTGAGCCGCTTGCGGCAGATAGCCGTTGCCGCTGAGCCGCTTTCCGCCGACGGCAAAGCTGGGAATGGCAATGTGTTTGGGGAGCGTGCGCGTTTGCGGGTCGAGATGAGCCACGACCGAGCCGATCGCCGGATATTCCAGCGCCGCCGTCGGCGGATAACCAGTCAGCAGGTAGTGCGCTCCCAGATTGTGCTCACCCAGCGGCGAGGTAACCGAGCGAACGATCGCGGCCTGCCCGATCCGCGCGGCCAGGCCCGGCATCAAGTCGCAAATCTCGATTCCAGGGACCGCGGTCTTCAACGGACGAAACGGGCCACGGACCTCGGCCGGCGCGTCGGGCTTCAGGTCGAACGTTTCCAGATGACTCGGTCCCCCGTCGAGCCAAATTAAAATGCAGCTTTTAGCCTTTGCCGCGCGCGGCGACATTTCAGCCCCCCGCAGGGAGAGCAATTCGGGAAGGGTCAGCCCCAACGCCGCCAATCCGCCAACCTGGACGAAGTTGCGGCGCGAAAAAGCTTGTCGATGTTGCGCCATGACGGGCATCATTTCAGTTAAATCAATGGTTCGTCACGAACTCTCGGCAACTGAGCAGGCTCCAAGCCAGATCGCGGCACTTCTCGGCCCGCGAGCCTGCGCTTAGCTCGGCCGACCAGAATGCCAGTTCGTCGGCCGTGGGAAGGCGGCTGAGCGTCCGCAGGTAATATTCTTCGACCAGCTTCTCGGGGGAACTTGTTTCCGCGGCCAGCCCAGCCAGCAGGTTCTCGACATTCTCCAGCCGGCGGTTCACCAGTTTGCCGTTAATCCAGTGCAATTGCACGGCAAGTTGGTCCAAGGAAGCCCCCTGCTCCTCTTGCTGCTGGCAGCCGCGCGGGTCGATGCACGACGCGAGCGGCCCCAATTCTTTCGCCAGCAGTTCGGGCGAGAAAGCCTGAATCGCGCGGCGATCTGCCGGCGGCGCATCGTCCCAGGCGACGCCCACGCCGGTGGCATCGCAAACGGCATCCAGCAGCACTTCAGCCGCGAGCGCTCGCGGCCGCGCGTGCGAATAGAACCGCTCGTCGCTCCCCGCTGCCGGCAGCGGCTGGCCGCTCCGCTGATACGCCGCGGAATTGGCGATCAGCCCCAGCGTGTGCCGCAGGTCGTAGCCGTGCTGGATGAAGTCGGCGGTCAGGCGGTCGAGCAGCGCGGGATGCGAGGCCGGGTTGGTCTCGCGGAGGTCGTCGATCGGCTCGATCAGGCCGCGACCCAACAGCGAATGCCACAGCCGATTGACCTGCGCGCGGGCCAACCGCCCGTGCTCGCCACTGACCAGCCAAGCGGCTAAGGCGGGCCGATTGTCCTGGTCCGCGGGCAGAAACCGCGCGCCGGGCAGCCGGGGAATGGCGGCTTCGCCAGTCGCCGGATGCACGACTTCGCCGGTGGGTTTCAGGCGGACGACCGTCCCCCGCTCCAAGCGGGCAAAGATGGCGGCCAGGCCGTGGTAATCGTCCTGGGTCCACTGGTCGAGCGGGTGATTGTGGCAATTCGCACAGCGGAGGCGAATCCCCAGCAGCGATTCGCTCAGGTACTCGGCCGCGCCGCGGGCGTCGGCGGCGTTGCGGTGGAAATTCGCGGGACCGACCGTGTGCGAGTCCCCTTCGGCCGTCAGCAACTCGGCCGTCCACTCGTCGAGCGGCCGCGCCGCCGCGATCTGCCCGTGCAGCCAGTCGCGAAAGAGCCGGGTTCCCGCCGCGTCGTTGGGGTTGGTCCGAATCCGCTGCCAGCGGGCATATTGGTACGTCCAGTACTCGTTAAAAGCGGACGACGCCAACAGCCGATCCACCGCGGCGACGAATTTGTCCTCGCCCCGATCGGCCAGATACGCCCGCACCTCGCTCGGCGTGGGCAAGCGGCCGGTCAGGTCGAGCGTCACGCGCCGCAACAGCGTGGCGTCGCCCGCGCGGGGCGAAGGGGGCAGGCGCAAGCCTTCGTGAGCCGCGTAGATCTCGTCGTCGATCCAGTTGCCGCGCGGCCGGGCCGACAGGTCGAGCGATTCGCCCGGATAAGGCGCGGTGATCTGAATCGCGGCAACGTGCGTCAAAAAGCGAACCACGATTGTCTGCCGGCCGGGTCGCAACACCTGGACATTGCCGCCGGGATCGACCTTCGTCGAGGCCGGATCGGCCGGCGTAAAAACCGCCAAATCTTCGACGCGCCGCGAAGTGCCGTCGTCGAACCGGGCCGTCACCGCGAGCTTCACCTCGGCTGGGACCGCAGCCACGGTCGCTTGTTTCGGCTCGACGATCAACTCGGTCAACTGCCGCGCCGGCGTGCGGAGCGCGCCGCCACCAATCCACTCGGTCAATAACTGGGCGAAGGGGCTGTCCGCCTCGAACCGCTGCCCCCCTTCGTGATCGATTTCCCAAGTCGGCTTGAGCAGCAAGAGGCTCCGGTCAGGACGCGCCAGGTTGACCCGGCGGCCTTCCAGTTCGTGTACGATCGCCCGGTGATCGGCCTGCGGATCGCCCCCAAACAGCGACAGCCGGAAACCGCCCCGCCCCGCGGCCGCACCGTGGCACGCGCCGCTGTTGCACCCGGCGCGGGTCAACACGGGAAGCACCTCCGTGTCGAAATCGACCGGAGCCGCGGACAACAGCGCCACGACGAGCAAAGCGTTCATCCCGTTAGCGTGTCAGAAAGGGGATGCGAAAGCAATCAATCGAGCAGCATGGCGACACGACGCAGCGAATTGCGGGGCAGACGGCGGATGGCGTCGCCCTGAACATTCAAGTGCTCTACACGCCGGACCATCCGCTGTCCGAGGAACTTGCCCGCGCCCGGGGGAGCGGGCAGGCGGTCACCATCAACGGCATCCCGTTTCGCCGGTATGCGACGCCCAGCTTGCAGTTGACGAACCTTCGCAGCCGCAAGGTGCAGGGCGTTGAATATCGCTATCTAGAAGGCCCGCACCAGGTTCGAATTTCGGTTTATTGCGCGGCGTCGGTCGAGCCCCCCTCGCTGCCGGAAGTGCTGAAGGCAATTGAATCGTTGCAGCGCGCCTCGCCCTAATGCGGTATGTCTCTCTAACGCCGCCGGTCTCGGTCGCCGCCCCGATCCCGATCGCCACCGCGGTCGCTATCTCCGCCGCGCCGACTATCTCCGCCGCGGCCACTGTCTCCGCCGCCGAAGCCGGGGAATCCACCGCGGCTGGGAGGTCCGCCGCGGCCACTCTCGCCGCCGCCCCCCCGTAGCGCATTGAAGAATTCCATCCGCTGGCGGAATTGATCGGCGTCTTGCTGCGAGCGCTGGTTGTTGTCGTTGTTGCTCGGCGAGGCGCTCGACGAACTGCTGCTGCTGGTCGGTCGGCTCGACGACGTGGCGCTCGCGGTCACCGTCGAGTTTTTGATCGTCGCGCTGCTTCCCAGGCGCGAGCCGAGCGAGCGCTGCATCAAGTCGGAATTGACCCGCTTGAGCGTGACCACGCGGACGGTTTCGTCGGCCGGCACTGCCGAGTCGTCGATCTGTTCGACCGTCGCCTTCACTTCCAGAAACAGATAATCTGGCGCCGTCACCCACAACGAATTGCTCTTGGTATCGACGCCGATGGTCATCTTCTGTTCTTCGCCCCGGTTCTGCTGCTGGCGGCCGCCGCCGCCGCGGCTGCTTCCCCCGCCGCCGCGAAGCGCGCGCAGGAAATCCTCGGGCGAGGGCTGCCGCTGCTGGTTCCCCCCTTCGCCTTGAATGCGGCCGGCATACACCTGCTTCAAGATGGTGGCTACGTCCTGGGCGGTGTTGTTGAATACCGGAATGATCCGGGGCTTGGCCACCACCTCCGGCGGCTCGGGGCCTTCGGGGCGGTCGATGGCATTGAGCAGTTGTTCGACCAGGTCGAGATCCCGCGGCGTCGCCTGCACGTACAGGGCGTTGAGCCGCGGATCGGGAATCACCGCGATCGGCCCGGAGGTCGTCACGGTTCCGCCGCCGCCCAAACCGAGCAAACCCCCGAGCAGGCCGCCGCCGATATCGCCCATCATGTCGGAAGCCATCTCCCCCATCAGGCCGCCGTCGCCGGAAGCGCCGGTTCCCCCGGAGGTCATCTCTTGCAGCAGCGACGCGGCAATCTCGGCCTTGGCGAATTTAAGGTAGTAGATCGTAAACTCTTTCTGGTTCGTCGTGCTGGGGCTCGCCAGCCGGACCAGTTCTTCGAACTCGTCCAAGGCGTCCAGGTCTTCCGACGAAATGATGAGCCCGTTCTTCGTCGCGGTGATGATAATGTCGGCCCCCGGCTTCGATTGCGGGCCCGCCGTCTCGCTCCCTGCGGATTCACTGGCAGACTCCGGCGAAGGAGCGGCCGGCAGATCTTTCGCGGCGGGAGCGGGCGACTTTTCAGCGGGTTGCTCTTCGGACTTGGGCTCTTCTGTCTTGGGAGTGGGCGTTTGCGGCGGCGCAGCCGGCTGGGCCGTGAAGTCATTGGTGGCAACGGTGGGTAGGGCCGCCCCTTCATAGGCGACATAGTGGACGCTGCTGCGCAGCGCCTTCCAGTTGGTCTCGGACGAAGCCCCGCCGGGAGCCGTCGCGGGGGGCGCTGCTTCCGGCCTTAATGCTTCCGGCACGAGCTGCGGCGCGGCTGCCGGATCGCGGCGAAAAGTCCCCTCGGGAATGCCGCCGCCGGTCGATGCGGAAGGGGTGACGAACCGGATCCGGTTCGCGCCGCTACGGGTGCTCCAGATCGACTCGACCTGGTCGATCACCTTCGAGGCCTCGCGCGGCGACAACTGCAAAAAACGAACGCTCTTGCGATCGGCGGCGAACAAGCCGTCGCCCGGCTCGTTTCCTTCGCCCAGTTGGGTCAAAAAGTCGCGCACCTGGGCCAACTCCGTGGGAGTCCCTTTGACGTAGAGCATCATGTTGATCGGATCGGCATCGACTTTCGGTCCGCTCGCCGGGGAGTTGCGGGACGCCGGTTCGCCAAACAGTTTGTTGATCGACAGGACGGCCGACGCCGGGTCCATCTTGCGCAGCTTGTAAACCTCGACCGTGCTCCCCTTGCCTTGCAGCTCGTCGATCGTCACCCGGATCGTGGCGTGCTGCGACGGCTTGGCATGGGCAATCAGGCTCCCATTTTTGGCATCCACCGTCAGTCGCACCTCGGGATTGCCCACCAACAGAGTTTGCAGAATCTGCAACACTCCCACCGGGTCGGCGCCGGTGATCGGATAGACGACCAGTTGCGGCTGCTCGATCGCGGCGGCCCCGGTGCCCGGCACGTACTGCTCCGTAACGTCGATCTGCTTGACCATTTCTTGCACGCGCTCAATTCCGGCGGCCTTGCCGCTAACGATGATTCGTCCGCCAAGCTCGTCGGGAACGATCTTGAGCGAGCCATCGGGCAGCGCCGCCAGCCCTTCGGGGATGCCCAACAACGGCCGGGCAATTGTCAGGAACTCGGTCGGCAGCAAATTGGTGAGCCGGATCACCTGCAATTTCTCATCCTTGAACTCTGGGTTTTCGACCGCCTCGATCATGTTGCGGATCATTTTCAGCTTGCCGACCGTCTCGGTCACCACGATCTGCCGGGCCTGCGTCAACAGCACGACCGAGCCGAGCGGCCCCTTCAGCTTGTTCGCTTCCACTTCGGCCGTTTCGGGCGTCATCTTGGTCAACTGGAACATGACCTTCACCAGCTCGAATTCGCCCAGCAAATCGAGTTCTTCCGGCTCGACAATGGGCACCCACACGTCGGGAATCGGGCCGTTTTCGACGTTGAACAGCATCAGCAGCCGTTCGCGCCGCACCAGGGCATAACCCTTGGTCAGCAGCACGCTGTTGATCAGGTCCAGCGCTTGCTCGGGCGTGTATTTCCGGCTGTCGTTGTAGTTGAACGTGCCGGTGGGCCACTCGTCGGTCGCGAACGACAGATCGGCCTGCTTGGCGAACCATTCAATCACATCTTTCCAAGGCGTGTAGCTGAAATTGAAGCGGAGCAGAATTTCGCCATTGGGTCCGCGTTCGGCCGGCGCTCCGGCGACCGCCCCAGCACTGGCCGAACCCGCCGGCTGCGTGCCAGCGGGAGCCGCCTGCGTGCCGGCGGGTGCCACCAGGCCGGAAGATGGTCCCGCCAGCTTTTCCCACGCCACGCGCTGCTCGGCGGTCAGCATGCCGGCCAGTTTTTTCTCGTACGACGCCTTGGCCATCCGCTTTTGAAAGTCGCTGCCGCTGGACATAACCGATTGGTATTCGGCAATCACCTTTTTGATTTCGAGTTGCTGAGGAGCGGGAATTCCCAGGTCGGTGGCGATCTTGGGATCGGCCAGGCCGACCATGCCCATCCGGGCAACCCGCAGTTGCGAAAGCTTGGTCCGCTGCGTCCCGGAGAGCAGTTCCAGCCCCATCTTCTCGGAAGTGGCCACAAACTCGGCCAGCTTGGCGTTCTTCTCGTCCACCGGCAGATCGCGGTTTAGAGCCAGTTCCTGCACCTCCTGCTCGCGCTTGTCGATCAGTTCGACCAGCTTGGCCCGCAGGTCGTCACCCAGCTCGATCTGCTTGGCGACCTCTGGCTCAATCGCCAGGGCCAGTACGCCCACGAACGCAGGATCGGCCGCATACGCAACACCAACGAGGCTGGTCACAATCGCGGCTAAGACCATAGCCATAAACAGGTTGCGAAAAAAGGCTGGGAGTGAAGTGGTCATCGGTGGTCGATCTCCAACATGCATAGCCGCGACCAGTGGTCGCGCGGTGCGGGGAGTAGTCGTCATTTGAGTTCGATCTTTATCCCCAAAGTTTCTATCGTAGTCGTTTGCGGCGAATTTCACTAGCAAATACGGGCTAGAGCCGCTCGTCTCCTGGCAAACTATTCGCCCACCACAAAAAGCGGCCTAGTCAAGAGTTATCCGTAAATGCAACCATTCCTAACCCAATGCGCAGCCGAAATCGCTCGCAGAAGCCCGTCCCCCGTCTTTAATAACCCAAGGTGGGGACGCAAGTTTCGCAATTCGCTCGCCGCAACCGAGGGGGCGGATCGCGGACGCAGCTTTCCCCCGGAAAGGAACCCAGTTACCATTCTTGTTCAGTGCTCGGCTTTGCGCCTCGATGGCTTTGCAGCCCAAGGATTCGATTCTTCCGTGAGATTTGTCCGCACTCTGCAACCGCTTTGTCTCGTGCCGGCGATCGCGTTTGCCTTGGCCGTGGGGGCGCTATTTGCCCAGGACGAGGCGCCTCGGATCGTCGATCCGAAGGCGAGCGGCATCGACCTGCTGCCCGGCGTGCTGGGGCCGGGGGATCGCCAGGCGGTCGCCACGACCGACAACGCCGGCCAGCCTGTCATCGGCCGGATTCATGCCCGCGTCGGCGAGGGAGCGGTCGTGCTGCTGCCCGATGGGCAACTGGTGGGCCGCAGCAGCGATGGTTTTCTGCCCACCGATCGACCGTTTGTCCCCGTGGAAAAAGACGTTCTGGCCCGTCGGCTGGCGGTCGAATTTGCCGGCTTCAAGACGAAACAGACCAATCATTACGTGTACGTTTTCGACACCAGCGACGAATTCGCCCTAACCGCCAGCCGCATTTTGGAAACGATGCTTTCCGGCGTGAAGGCGTATGGCGAGTCGCAGCGAATCGAAGTCGCCGAGCCGGAAGTGCCGCTGGTGGTGGTCATGTTCCGGACGGAGGAAGAATTTCAAAAGCATTCCCGCTTCCCCGACGGCGTCGTGGCGTATTACCACACGCTCAGCAATCGGGTCTATATGTACGAGCAATCGCGGCTGGCCAAGGTGCGGCCCAACCTGGCGATTCAGCAGGCGATTGCCACCATCGCGCACGAAGGCGCCCACCAAATTCTGCACAACATTGGCGTGCAACAGCGGCTGTCGGTATGGCCGATGTGGCTGAGCGAGGGACTGGCCGAGTATTTTGCTCCCACGTCCACGGGCGCTCGGTTGCGGTGGAAGGGGGCGGGGCAAGTCAACGACCTGCGGATGTTCGAGTTGGAGCAATACCTTCACAGCCGGGCGGCCGACGAGCCGGATGGCCGCACGATCGAAGAGACGGTCATGGCCGAGCGTCTGTCATCGACCGGGTATGCGTCGGCCTGGGCCATGACGCACTACTTGGCGAAACACCGCCGCACCGAATTCAACCAGTT
>JBBDYF010000281.1:0-1785 GCA_040901775.1 Pirellulaceae bacterium
GTGCATGGCGTGACCGCCACCGAGCGACCCTGCAAGACGATCGAACACCCCGTGAGCATCACGGACCTGCACGCGACGATTTACCGCGCCCTCGGCATTCCCGCCGACCTCAGTTACGAAGTGGAACGGCGGCCGTTCTACGTGACCAGCGACGGCAAGGGCCGCGCCGTCAGGGAGCTTTTCGCCTAGCAGCCCGTCGGACTTGGACAATAGCCTTTGGGGTGATTTGCCAGCGTTTAGCCGGTGACGAGGGGCCCAACTCTGACGGGCTGCTAATGGCCGTGCCGAGCACGGCGGGAGAAACGGGATTTTAGTGTATTCTTGGTTTGGGGACGGGATAGTCCGGCGTTTTCACCCTGCGCAGGGCAGTTCCTGCCCCGCGCGGAGCCGATGTAGCCGCTTGAGATTGTAAGCCAGGCACACCAAAGTCCATTCGGTGGACACTTTGGCGGTGCCGCGCAGGAGAAACTGTCTGAAACCCAGGACCGATTTGATGATCCCGAACACCGGTTCGACGGTTTGTTGGCGCAGCTTGTAGAGTTGTTTGCCGGCGGAGCTTTGCAGCCGATGCCGCATCACTTCACTGACGCTGGCCCCGGCCGCCGGGGCGGACGGTTCGGGCTTCTTTTCCAGATCGGCGACGCTGCGATGATGCGAGATTTTATCCAACGCGGCGTACCCCGTCGTACCGGTGCCCGCACCATCGGTGGTCTGTTCGATGGCCTGCACCGCCGCTTCACTGTAGAATCCATTGTCGGCGAGCACCGCGCTCACCGGCCCGACCGCCGGCGCAATCGCCGCCAGCGTCGGCCCCAGTTCCAGCTTGTCGTTGGGCGCCTGGCTGACTCGCGCTCCGACAATCAAGCGGCTGTCGACGTCCACGGCCGCCTGCGCGTTGTAGCTCTGCTCGAAACCAGTGCCGTCTTTCATGATCCGGCTCTCCGGATCCGTAAAATTGTATTGGTCCTTCGCCTTGGGTTCCGGCGTGGGCGCGACCGGCCCGCGGCCGCGCGGCTTCTTGCCTTCGGCTTCCTGTGCCCGCCGGGCCGCCATCTTCTTTTCGTGCTCGGCCCGTTCGACGGCATACCGGGCGTGGGCCCGAGCCTCGATTTCCGCCCGGGCCTTGGCCAGCGCCGCTTTACGCTCCTGCCGCCGCGCAATCTCCTCGGGAATCTTCAACCCGTCCTGCAACGGCGTCGCGTCGGCCTGCTCGGCCTTGGCCAGCAGTTGGGCCACCTCCTGTTCCAGTTGCACGCTCTGCTCACCGGCGCGCGCGTAACTCACGGCGCCATGCTTGCTGGCGTTGGCGGCGATCTTGGTGCCGTCGATGCTCACCGTCACCTGACCGAACTTGGCCAGCTTCAGCTCCGGGGCCAGTTGCAGAATCTTCACGAAGCTCTCGGTCACCAAGGCCTTGTTCTCCCGCCGGAACGTGCAGATCGTATCGTGGTCGGGGTGGGTGTCGCCGGTGATGAGCCGCACGGCCACGTTGTCATAGGTGCTCTGTTCGATCCGGCGGGAACCGAAGGTGCCAGTCGCATAACTGTACACCAGCAGGCCCAACAGCATCGTCGGCGGATACTGGGCGTCGCCCGTCCCGCGGGTATTGACCCGGACCTCGCGCAAGTCGATCGCCTCGACCGCATCGATGACGAAGTGAGCCAGATGATCCGCCGGCACCCAGTCCCGCAGGTCAGGTGGCAGTAGCAAGGGTGTGTTGCGGTCGACCGAGACGAAACGAGTGGCCATGGCAATTAAAGATCATATAGTATGTTATCTGTCAAT